>NZ_JADIJM010000046.1:0-15898 GCF_017355315.1 Achromobacter sp. SD115
GCGACGGCGCGGCCGCAGAGCGCGTCGACGATGCGCTGGCTGGCGAAGCCGTCGCCATAGGGATTGATGCGGCGCGAGAAAGCGGCGTGCAGTTCAGGGTGGTCGAGCAGGCGGTTCACTTCGGCCAGGATGCGCTGCGTGTCGGTGCCGACCAGCGTCACGGTGCCGGCCTGCACGGCTTCCGGGCGCTCGGTGACGTCGCGCATCACCAGCACCGGCTTGCCCAGGTAGGGCGCTTCTTCCTGCACGCCGCCCGAGTCGGTCAGGATCAGATAGGCGCGTTGCATGAACCAGACGAAGTCCAGGTAATCCAGCGGGGCGATCAGGTGCACGCGCGACAGGCCGTCCAGTTGCGCCATCACCACGTTGCGCACCTGCGGATTCAGGTGCACGGGGTAGACGATCTGCAGATCCTCGCGTCGCGCCAGTTCGGCCAGGGCGGCGCAGATATGCCGGAAGCCATCGCCGAAGCTCTCGCGCCGGTGTCCGGTGACCAGCAGCAGGCGGCGCTGCGGATCCAGCCAGCCGTAGCGCGCAGCCAGCTGCTGCGCCAGCGCGCCCTCGGGGGCGAGCTTGCCGCAGGTCAGGGCCAGCGCGTCGATCACGGTATTGCCGGTGACCGTGATGCGCCCCGACAGGTTTTCGCGCAGCAGGTTGGCGCGCGATTGCGCCGTGGGCGCGAACAGCCAGTCGCCCACTGCATCGACCACGCGGCGGTTCATTTCCTCGGGGAAGGGCTTGGCCAGATCGCCGGTGCGCAGGCCGGCTTCGACGTGGCCGATGCGCGCGCGGCGGTGGAACGAGGCCAGCGCGCAGGCCGATGCGGTGCTGGTGTCGCCATGGACGAGCACGCAATCGGGCTGCTCCGCTTCCAGCACGCTGTCCACCCGGCTGATCAGCCGCGCATACAGGCCATTGAGCGTCTGGTTGGGCACCATGATGTCCAGGTCGTGCTGCGCCCGCAGATCGAACAAGGCCATCACCTGATCCAGCATCTCGCGATGCTGGCCCGTCACGCAGACGACGCTCTGGATCCGGGGTTCGCCTTGCAGCGCGGCCACCAGGGGCGCCATCTTGATCGCTTCGGGACGGGTCCCGAATATGGAAAGGACTTTCATCGCAAGAGCGGGCCCCCTACGCCGGTGGCATTTTCTTGCGTAGATTATGGATTGAAAGTAATCGTAATATGTGACGGTTTATTTCATAAGGGGGCGGTTGTCGGCGAATTTGGGGACAATCTGTTGCTTTCGCGCGATGGCGATGGTCTATCCGGCCTCATTCGCCGGCCATTGGAAGCGCTGCGCCACCTTGTCCATGTAACGGCCTGCCGCCTCGCGGTGGTATTCGGTGGAACGGGCCACGCCCTGGCCGGCAGCCTCCAGGTCCAGCATCGCGTTCAGGTCGCTGTTGAGCGACGCGTTGAAGCCGCGCTTGGTGATCGCCAGCGCCGCCATGGGCAGTTCGGCCATGGACAGCGCGATCTGCCGCGCGCGCTCGTGGATCCGTTCCTGCGGCTGGATCTCGAACACGATGCCCATCTCCTTCGCTTCCCCGGCCTGGAATTCGCGCGTGGAGAAGGCCAGTTCCTTGGCGCGTTGCAGGCCCACCATGCGCGGCAGGGTGTACATGGTGGCGCAGTCGGGGATGGCGCCCAGCCGCAGGAAGGACAGGCAGAAGCGCGCCCGCGGCGAGGCCAGGATCAGGTCGGCGGTCAGGGCCAGGCCCAGCCCGGCGCCATAGGCCGGGCCATCGACCGCCGCGATCACCGGCCGGTCCAGCGTGATCAGGCCTTCTATCGTCTGCAGCAGGCCGGCCATGCGTTGGTGCGCTTCTTCGGCGGAACCGCCGGAGCCCATGGTGGAGATGTCGCCGCCCGAGCAGAAGGCGCCGCCGGCGCCGGCCAGGATCACGACGCGCACGCCGCGGTCGCGCCGGATCTGGCCCACCAGATGGGCCAGCTCTTCGCGCATGACCATGTCCAGCGCGTTGCGCCGGGTGGGACGGTTCAGGGTGATGGTGGCGACGCCGCCTTCGACGGTGTAGAGCAGGGTCTTGAACTCGCTAGAGATGACTTGCATCGTATCGGTCTCCATGTCTGCCATTCCATGATGGCCAGGCCGCGCCATGCCGGCCTGGCCGCAAGTTTTCGCGGGCCGTCAGGCGATGGCGCCACGCTCGCGCAAGGCCTGGATCTCGGCTTGCGCCAGGCCCAATTCCGCCAGCAGTTCTTCCGTGTGGGCGCCGGGTGTGGGAACGGCACCGGCCTGTCCCGGCGTGCGCGAAAGGCGCGGCGCGGGGGCGGGATGCACGATGCCGCCGGTTTCGATGAAGCTGCCGCGCGCCTGATGGTGGGGATGCCGTGGCGCTTCCTCGAAGTCGAGCACTGGCGCGAAGCAGGCGTCGGTGCCTTCGAGCAGCGCGCACCATTGCGCGCGGGTCTTGCCGGCAATGATGCCGGCCAGCTTGGCGCGCAGTTGCGGCCATTGCGCGCGCTCCCATTGCTGCTGGAAGTCCGGGTCGTCGATGCCGCAGCGCTCCAGCAGCAGGCGGTAGAACTGCGGCTCGATCGCGCCGATGGAAACGTACTTGCCATCCGCGCAGGCGTAGCAGCCGTAGAAGTGGGCGCCGCCGTCCAGCATGTTGGCCTGTCGCTGGTTGACCCAGCTACCGTCTTGCAGCTTGCCGTGGTAGGCGCTGGCCAGCAGGGAGGCGCCGTCGCAGATGGCCGCGTCCACCACTTGGCCCCGGCCCGTGCGGCCGGCCTCGAGCAGGCCGCAAAGCACGCCGAAGGCCAGCATCATGGCGCCGCCGCCCATGTCGCCGACCAGATGCAGCGGTGGCGCCGGCGGCAGCCCGGCATGTCCCATGGCGTGCAGCGCGCCAGTGATGGCGATGTAGTTCAAATCATGGCCGGCCGCCTGCGCCAGCGGGCCGCCCTGGCCCCAGCCCGTCATGCGCCCGTAAACCAGCCGCGGATTGCGCGCGAGGCATTCCTCGGGCCCCAGGCCCAGCCTTTCCATGACGCCCGGGCGGAAGCCTTCCAGCAAGGCGTCGGCCTTGTCCAGCAGCCGCAGCACGATGTCGGTCGCCCCGGGTTGCTTGAGGTCCAGCGCGATCGTGCGGCGGCCCCGGTCGATGAGGGTGCCGCCGCCGCCCAGGAATCCGGGCGCCAGCCGGTCGATGCGGATCACGTCCGCGCCCATGTCCGCCAACATCATGGCGCAGAAGGGCCCGGGCCCTATGCCGGCCATTTCCACCACCGTAAATCCGCTCAGGGGACCAGCCATGTCTATCGCCACTCCATGATGTATCGGGTGTTCAGGATTCGAAGAACTCGGCGCGCGCGTCCAGGATGATCTGGATGTACTGCTCCATGTTGGCGTCCATGCGGTGGGTCGGGCCGACGATGGAAAGGGCGGTCAGCTGCCCGCCCACGCGCCCCGCAATGCCGACGGCCGACACGCCTTCATTGCCTTCGTCGCGGCTGTTGAAGTAGTGCTTGGGCAGCTGCGATTCGATCTGCGCGCGCAAGGTGTCGGGGTTGGTGATTGTGTTGGCCGTGACGTGTTCGAACGACAGCGTATCGATGAGCGCATTGCGTTCCGCCGCGTCCATTTCGCCCAGCAGGGCCTTGCCCAATGCTGCAGCCTGCAGGTCGAAGGTGGTGCCGGCCTTCACCACGTAGCGCAAGGCGCGCGGGCTTTCCTGGCTGGCGTAGATCTTCACCTTGTTGCCGTCGAGCAAGCCGCACATCGACGATTCGCCGGACTGGCGCGTCAGGATCTCCAGCGCTTCCGAAGCGAAGGACTGCAGCGGGTCGGCCGCCGAGATGCCCTGGGCCACGTCGAGCAGCCTGCCGGTCGGATGGAAGTAGCGCGATTTCGGCGTGCGCAGCAGATAGCCCGCCTGACGCAACGTGTAGAGCAGGTCCGAGCAGCTGCTGTCGGCCAGATCGAGAAAGCGCGCCATTTCCGAATTCGTCAGGGGACGGCGTTCCCGCGCATAGACTTCGAAGACTTGCAGTACACGCTGTGCGGTAGGGAGGATTTGCGGCATAGGATGTCGGAGTTGAGTAGGAAGCCGGCCCGGGCGGTTGCGTAATCGGTCATTTCAACGCGGAAATGCCCAGCACGCTCTGTGCCATAAGCAGGGCCTGGATCTGGTTGGTGCCTTCGGCAATGCTCAGGTGGCGGGCGTCGCGGTAGTAGCGCTCGACGGGAAACAGCGTGGTGTAGCCCGCACCGCCATGCACCTGCATGGACAGTTCCGCCACGCGCAGCACGGCGTCGGTGGCGTGGCGCTTGGCCACCGAACATAGCATCTGGCTGTCGGCGGCGTTGCGGTCCAGCGCGTCGGCGGCGCGCCAGCACAGCAGGCGCGAGGTTTCGACCAGCGTCATCATGTCGGCGATCATATGCTGCACCAGCTGGAAGCCGCCGATGGGCCGGCCGAACTGGACCCGGTCGCCGGCGTATTTTACCGCCGCCTCATAGGCCGCCTCGGCAATGCCCAGCGCCGAGAACGCCACCACGCAGCGGCCGATATTGAGGTATTTCTTGGCCAGCGCGAAACCCTTGCCCTCGGTGCCGATCAGGTTGGCCGCGGGGATCTCCACGTCTTCGAACAGTAATTCGCCCAGCGGGCAGCTCAGCATGCCCATCTTGTCGATGGGACTGGACGAGAAGCCCGACATGGCGCGCTCGAACAGCAGGCAGGACACGCCCCGTTCGCCGCTATGACGCTGGGTCTGCACGAACACCACGCCCAGCTCGCACACCGTGCCCAGGCTGATGTAGAGCTTGCGGCCATTGACGCGCCAGCCAGTGGCGGTTTCCATCGCGCGCGTTTCGACATTGGCGGCGTCGGAGCCGATGTTGGGTTCGCTGAGCGCGAAGCTGGCGATCGCCTCGCCCGAGAGGACGCGCGGCAGGTACTTTTCCTTGAGATAGGGCGAGCCGCCGTCGCTCAGCACCGAGGCGGCCAGATTGCTGGTGCTGACGATGCTGCGCAGCGACGGCCAGACGCGCGCCAGCTCGGCTATCAGCATGCCGTAGGTCGTCATCGGCAAGCCATAGCCGCCGTCCTTTTCCTGCAGCATGCCGCCCAACAGGCCGAAGTCGCGCATGGCGCTGACCATTTCCTGCGGCACCACGCGGGCTTCGGCCTCGTAGCGGTTGACGATGGGCGCGACTTCGGCCGTCAGGTAGCGGCGCAGCGAGTCGCGCAATTCGATCTGGGTGGAATCCAGTGAGAAGTCCATGCGAGTCCTAGGCGGATAGGGTCGATGAGAGAAGTCCAGCGGCGGTCATGGCCGGCGCTGCATCAGGCCGGGCTCCGCGTCGGGGCGCAGACCGATCAGCGCGTCCAACGGCGTCGCGCCTTGCCCCTCGGCGCCGACCCAGACCGGGTTTAGCTCCAATTCCTGCAAGGCGTCGCGGTGGCTCCAGGCGAAGTCCGAGACCCGCAGGATCAGGTCTTCCAGCGCGGCGAGATCGGCTGGCGGCTGGCCGCGCACCCCGTCCAGCACTTCGGCGTAGCGGATCTCGCGCAGCAGCGCGCGTGCATCGTCGCGCGACAGCGGCACCATGCGGTGGGCCACGTCGCGGATGGTCTCGACGAAGATGCCGCCCAGGCCGAAGGTCAGCACCAGGCCGAAGGCCGCGTCGCGATGCACGCCGACCAGCACCTCGCGGCCACCCGGCGGCAGCATGCGCTCCACCAGGATGCCGTCGATGATGGCGTCCGGACTATGGCGCGCGACCGACTCATGGATGGTCGCGTAGGCCTCGCGCGCCGCGTCGGCGCTGGCGATGCCCAGCTTGACGCCGCCCGCTTCCGTCTTGTGCGCGATCTGCGCGCTGACCACTTTCATCACCACGGGAAAGCCCAGGCGCTCGGCCTCGCGGGCCGCCTGCCCGGCGCTGGCGACCACCAGCCCTTCGGGTATCGGCAGGCCGGCTTCGCGCAGCAAGGATTTGGCCGCGGCTTCGCTGAGCATGCGGGCCTGGCCGGCCGTGCCTTGCTCGTGGCGGGGCGCTGCAGCGGTCACGCCTTCGGGCCGCTGCCACGGTATGGCCTTGGACAGGGCCGCGATCGCGTCCGACAAGGACAGGAAGGGCAGCAGGCCGGCGGTTTCCAGCAACTGGAAGCCGCCGCCCAGGCGCCGGCTCATCCAGACCGGCACGATCAGGGTGTCGGTTTCGGCCGCCACCGTGGCGATGGCCTGCGCCATGCCGTCCGTGATGCCGCCGTAGTCCATGGGGATGGGGAACAGCACCGTGCCCAGCGCCGGGTCGGCGCATATCGCGCGCAGGCAGGCGGCCGAGGCCTCGGGGTTGCGCAGGATGTCGGCCGTGGTGTCGACCGGATTGTCCATGCTGGCGAAATCCGGCAGCAGTTTGCGCAGGGCGGCCTTGGTCTCGGGCGCGAACACCGCCATCGGCAGGCCGGCAGCGCCGGCAATGTCGGCGGCCAGCGCGGCGGTGCCGCCCGAGAAGGTATAGATGCACAGCCCGTTGCCGCTCTTGGGGGTAATGCGCGTCAGCAGGCGCGAGACCGCCAGCAGTTGGTCCAGGTCGTCGACTTCAATCGCGCCGAACTGGCGGAACACGGCGCTGTTGACGGCGGCCGTGCCGGCCACCGATGCCGTGTGCGACTGCGCGGCGCGCACGCCGGCTTCGGAACGCCCCACTTTCAGCACCACTACCGGCTTGTTGCGGGTGCGCGCCAGCTCCAGCGCGGCGGTCAGGCGCCTGCCATTTTTCACGCCTTCCATCAACAAGGCGATCACGCTGGTTTTCGGATCGTTCGCCATGTGGGCGATGAAGTCCGGAATCTCCAGGTCGACCTCGTTGCCAGCGGAAAACCACAGGCCCACGCCCTGGCCGAAGGACAGGCCCTGCAGCAGGTTGCGCCCCAGTCCGCCGCCCTGGGTCGCCAGACCGATGGAACCGCTGTTCAGATCGTCCTTGAAGGCGGGCGAGAAGGTCATGCCCAGGCGGTCGCGCACATTGACGAAGCCAGGACAGTTCGGCCCGTACACATGCAGGCCGGTGGTCTCGCACAGCTGGGCGATCTCGCGCTCCAGGCGCTGGCCTTCCTCGCCGGCTTCCGAGAAGCCGGAAGTCATGACCACCGCGAACGGAATTCCGCGCGCCGCGCATTGCCGCAGGGAATCCAACACCAGCGAGGCGTTGATCATGATCAGAGCCACATCGATCTCGGCCTCGGGCAAGGCGCTGATGGACGGCCAGCAGCGCCGGCCGCCGATCTCCTGATAGGCCGGATTGACCGCGTACACCTCGCCCGGCACCGACGAATGCAGCACCAGGTTGTCGTACAGGCGGCGTCCCTGGCTGGATTCGCGGGCGGAGGCCCCGACCACGGCGATATTGCGCGGATTGGTGAAGCGGGTCAGGTCTGCGAACGGTTTCATGGCGCGGCCGGCGGACTCGAAGGGGTGGCCGAGCTTCAGCGGTTGCCGGGCTGGAGGCGGAAAGGGGCTGGCTGGGCTTGAGCTTTGCATGGCTGAACGGATTCCAGAGTGGAGGGGCGTCTTACGAAGCGTAGCGGCCGCCGGTCACGTGCAGCAGTTCGCCCGTGATGAAGGAAGACCGCGCGGATGCCAGGAAGGCTACGGCGTTGGCGATGTCCTCGACCGCGCCCAGGCGCGGCACCGGCTGGCGCGCCAGCGCGTTGGTGCGCAGGGTCTCGTAGGTGGACAGGCCGCGCACCAGCGGTGTTTCGATCAGGCCCGGCGCGATGGCGTTGGCGGTGATGTTGAACTTGCCCTGTTCCAGCGCCAGCGCGCGGGTGAAGCCGATCAGGCCGGCCTTGGCAGCCGAGTAGTTGGTCTGGCCGGGATTGCCCCAGTGCGCGCGCGAAGCGATGTTGATCACGCGGCCCCACTTTCTTTCCATCATGGAGGGCAGGGCGGCCTTGGTGCAGTAGTAAGCGCCCTTGAGGATGGTGTCGACCACCGAATCCCAATCTTCCACCGGCATCTTGAGCAGGTATTTGTCGCGGGTGAAGCCGGCGTTGTTGACCAGGATGTCGATGCCGCCGAACTTGTGTGCGGCCAGTTCGGCCATGGTCTGGACCTGCTCGGGATCGCAGACGTCGAGCACGGCGCCGACGGCGTCGTGGCCGGCCTGCTTCAGGCTGCCGACCGCCTGTTCCACCGATTCGGGGTTGATGTCGGTAATGACGATGCGGGCGCCTTCCTGTGCCAGGGCCAGCGCCGACGCATAGCCGATGCCGCGGCCGGAACCCGTGATAACAGCGACTTTACCGGTGAGTTGCAGGTCCATCTTCATTCCCCTTCTGTAGCTGATGGTGCAAGGCGCCCTAGGCCGAAATCCGATATCTCGGGTAATGCGCCAAGCAGGTTTGAGTTTATTCCGAGGTCCCGAACGAATATACACATCATCGGAAATGTTGACAATTGATATCGGCAGATCGTTATACTGTTCGGCATGTCGGAATAAGTTGGCCCGGCATTCCCATATCTCTAAAAAAACGGAAGGAGATCGACTCATGGCAATGTTGAAGGGATTGTTGGCCGCGGTATTGAGCCTGGCTGCCGTAGGCGCAGCCAGCGGGGCCGACGCTTATCCGGACAAGCCGGTGCGGGTGTACGTGGGCTTCGCGCCCGGCGGCGCCACCGACCTGCTTGCCCGCCTGTACGCCAAAAAGCTCGGCGAACGTTTCAACCAGACTTTCATCGTGGAAAACCGCCCGGGCGCCGGCGGCAATATCGCGATCCAGGCGCTGACGCAGGCCCCTGCCGACGGCTACACCATCGCCATGGCGGCCAACTACGTGGCGGCCAACGCCGCCATGAAGCGCAACCCCTACGACTGGGAGCGCGACCTGATGCCCATCGGCATGGTGGCGTCCACGCCGAACATTCTGGTGGTGCCGCCCGGCTCCAACATCCAGGGCGTCGACGACCTGATCCGCAAGGCCAAGGCGGGCGGCAACAAGCTGACCTTCGCCTCGGCCGGCATGGGCTCGTCCATCCATCTGGCGGGCGAGTTGTTCAAGGTCATGGCCGGGGTCGACATGACCCATGTGCCCTACAAGGGCGTGTCGCCGGCGGAGGTGGACCTGATGTCGGGCACGGTCGACATGATGTTCGGCAGCGTCTCCACCGCGATTCCGCTGGTGCAGTCCAAGAAGCTGAAGGCGCTGGCCGTGACCGGGCGCGAACGCATGAAAGCGATGCCGGACCTGCCCACCATCGAGGAGGCCGGACTCAAGGGCTACGACGTGGAAGCGGTGTACTTCATGGCCGCGCCCGGCAAGGTGCCGGCGCCGGTGCTGAAGACCTTGGCTGAAGCCGTGGCCGACATCAACAAGCAGCCCGATGTGCAGGAGTTCATGGACCGGATCTACGCCCGGCCCCTGACCGGTGGCCCCGAAGAGGCCCGCGCCTTCCTGAAGTCCGAAGTGAAAAAGTGGCAGGGCGTGGTCGACGCCACCGGCATGAAGGTGGATTGACGCGGTAACGGGTCCGCACCGCGGATTCGCAACAGCGGGCGCCACAAGCCCGCGGGACACAAGACCAATCAGGAGACATACATGAACACACGCAGGCGAAACACGCTGGCAGTGCTGGCCAGCCTGATGACAGCGATGGCCTTGCCGCAGATGTCGCGCGCGGCCGATGGCTACCCGAACAAACCTCTGCGCCTGATCGCGCCCAGTTCGCCGGGCGGGATCCTGGACATCACCAGCCGCGTGATAGGCAAGAAATTGTCCGAGCGGCTGGGCCAGCCGGTGGTGGTGGAAAACATGGCTGGCGCGGCCGGCATCCTGGGCATGCAAGGCTTGCTGCGCGCCGAGCCCGACGGCTACACGATGGTCATGGGCAGCAGCGGGCCCAACGCGGTCAATTACACGCTGTACAGCAAACTGCCTTACGCCATGTCGGACTTCGCTCCGGTGATCCGCATCATCACCATGCCGAATGCGCTGGTGGTCAATGCCAATGCGCCGGTCAAGACGCTGGCGGAGTTCCGCGACTATGCCCGCAAGAAGCAAGGCAACCTGTCCATGGCCGTTTCCATGATCGGCACGTCGGGCCACCTGGGCGGCGAACTGCTGAAGAGCCGCCTGGATTTCACCGCGGTAACCGTGCCCTACAAGGGCGCGGCGCCGGCCACCAACGACCTGGTCGCCGGCCAGGTCGACTTCACGGTCGAGAACGTCATCACCGTGGCGCCGCTGGTCAAGGCGGGCAGGCTGCGGGCGCTGGCCGTCACCACCCGCGAACGCAGCCAGATCCTGCCCGACGTGCCGACGCTGGCCGAGCAAGGCTATCCCGATGTCGACGTCGGCGCCTGGCTGGGCGTGCTGGTCGCGGCGCGCACGCCGCCGGCCGTGGTGGCGCGCCTGAACACGGAACTCAACGCGGTCCTGGCAGATGAAGAGGTGAAGAAGCAGCTGGCGCAGCAGGGCGGCATTCCGCTGGGCGGCACGCCGGCAGAGTTCGACAGCTTCATCCGGTCGGAAAAGGACCGTTGGGAAAAAATCATCAAGGCCGCCGGCATCAAGGCGGAATGACCAACATGCCGGCGGCGCCGTGCCGCCGGCATGCACAGGGAGGCATGATCCATGGCAATCGATTATCAAAAGCTGCGCAACTGGAAGTTCGAGGACCGCGTCGACCGCTATAGCGCGCGCGACTGCATGATCTATGCGCTGGGACTGGGCTACGGCAGCGATCCGGCCGACGAAGCCGAGCTGCGCTACGTGCACGAGGACGGGACGGCCGTGGTGCCGACCTTCCTGGCCACCATCGGCGCGCCCAACGGCTGGGCGGCGGATCCGGCCACGGGCATAGACTGGGTCAAGATCCTGCACGGCGAGCACCGCATGACCTTCCATGCTCCGCTGGCCGCGGCCGGCGGAGTGCGCAGCCAGACTCGTGTCACGCGGGTGGTGGACAAGGGCGCCAGCAAGGGCGCGCTGGTAGTGACCGTGCGCGACATTTCCGACGCCGATAGCGGGGCGCCGCTGGCGACGGTGGAGCATGTGTCGTTCTGCCGCGCCGATGGCGGCTTCGGCCAGGGCGACGAAGCGCCCGAAGCCCTGCCGGCCACGCCGCAACGCGAGCCCGACCAGGTCGTGCTGCTGTCCACGCTGCCGCAGCAGGCCTTGCTCTATCGTCTGAACGGCGATCTCAATCCGGTGCATGCGCTGCCTCATATGGCGCAAGCGGCCGGCTTTGACCGGCCCATCCTGCATGGCCTTTGCACCTACGGCATGGCGGCGCGTGCCTTGCTGCAGGCTTGCGCTTCCTCGGCGCCGCAACGCCTGGGCGCCATCGCCGCGCGCTTTTCGGCGCCGGTCTTTCCGGGCGAGACGCTGCGCGTGGAGATCTGGCGCGACGGCGATAACCTGCAATTCCGCGCATTGGCCCACGAGCGCGGCACGGTGGTGCTGAGCCATGGCGTCGCCAGCCTGGCGCATTGAGCAAACTGGAGAGTCCTCATGTCCGCACTTGAAGACCATGCCCGGGAGATGCCCGGCCGCATCGCCTATCGCATGATTCCGTCCGGCACCACGGTGACCTGGCGCGAGCTGGAACTGCGCAGCCGCAAATGCGCGGCGGCCCTGCTGGACGCCGGCCTGCAGGCCGGCGATGTGATCGCGGTGTTCCTGGAAAACCATCCACGCTTCTTCGAACTGCTGTGGGCCGCGCACCGTATTGGCCTGTACTACACCACCATCAGCCGCCATCTCAAACGCGACGAGGCGCGCTACATCATCGACAACTGCGATGCGCGCGTGCTGTTCTACTCCGGCCACACACAGGCCGAAACGGATGCGGACAGCCTGGATGCGCGCGGCGTGCTGCGCGTCTGCATGGACGGCGCGGACGCCAGCGCGATCCAGTACGAGGCCTGGGTCGGGCGTTATGCCGATGACGTGGCCCTGCCGGAAACCCCGGAAGGCACGGACTTCCTGTATTCGTCCGGCACCACCGGCCTGCCCAAGGGCATCAAGCGTCCGCTGTCGGTGGCCAACCGCTACTTCCGCGTCGGCGATGCGCCCAGCAGCGCCTGGAAGGCCTTCGACCGCGACACGGTCTATCTGTCCACCGCGCCGTTCTATCACGCGGCCCCGGTGCGCTGGAACATGGCGGCGCTGCGCGCTGGCGGCAGCTGCGTCATGATGGAAAAATTCGACGCGGCCGCGGCGCTTGAAGCGATTGCCACCTACGGCGTCACGCATTCGCAATGGGTGCCGACCATGTTCATCCGCCTGCTGCGCCTGCCGCAGGAAGCGCGTGCGCGCCACGACCTGTCCACGCTGCGCTACGCGGTGCATGCGGCCGCGCCGTGCCCGGCCGACGTCAAGGAAGCCATGATCGCGTGGTGGGGGCCGATCCTGTACGAGTACTACAGCGGCACCGAACTGGTGGGACGCACCTCGCTGGGCTCCCATGAGTGGCTGGCGCACCGCGGCTCGGTCGGCCGGCCGGAGTTCGGCCAGGCGCACATCATGAGCGAGGATGGGTTGAACGAATTGCCCTTGGGCCAGCCCGGCGTCATCTACTTTTCGGGCGGCGGTTCCTTCGAATACCACAAGGATCCGGACAAGACGCGCGGCGCCTACAACGCGCGCGGCTGGGCCACCTATGGCGATATCGGCTACCTGGACCAGGACGGCTATCTGTACCTGACCGACCGCCTCTCCAACATGATCGTGTCAGGCGGGGTCAACATCTATCCCCAGGAAGCGGAGAACTTGCTGAGCACGCATCCGGCGGTGGCCGACGTGGCGGTGGTCGGCGTGCCGAACGCGGAGTTCGGCGAGGAGGTCAAGGCGGTCGTGCAATTGCGCGATCCCGCCGCTGCCAGCTCCGACCTGGCGCAGCAGCTGATCGCCTATTGCCGCGACCGGATCTCGCCCATCAAGTGCCCGAAGAGCGTGGATTTTTCCAGCGACATGCCGCGCACCGAGACCGGCAAGCTGCTCAAGCGCTTGGTCAAGCAGCGTTACTGGCCGCAAGCCTAGGCGGCCACCATGACAGATCAGGAGACGGCATGAACCAGCGGCGCAAGCTTTTCTCGGCGGAGCACGAACTGTTCCGCGACACGGTGGCGCGCTTCATCGCGGATGAGATCACACCCCACCACTACCAATGGGAACAGGAAGGCCTGGTACCGCGCGACTTATGGCGCAAGGCCGGCGCGGCCGGCATCCTGCTGCCCAGCACACCCGAGGAATACGGCGGGGGCGGCGGCGATTTCCTGCACACCATCATCGTGGTGGAGGAGATCGCCCGCGCGCTGGCCACCGGCGTCACCGGCTTCACCACCCATTCCGACATCGTCGCGCCCTATCTGCTGAACTTCGGCAGCGAGCGCCAGAAGCTGCGTGACCTGCCCGGCATGGCGCAAGGCGACATCGTGGCGTCCATCGCCATGACCGAGCCGGGCGCGGGCAGCGACGTCAAGGCCATCCGCACCGCAGCGGCCAAGGCGCAGGGCGGCTACGTCATCAACGGCCAGAAGACCTTCATTACCAACGGCTTCCATGCCGATCGCGTGCTGGTGGTGGCCAAGACCGATCCCGCCGCCGGCGCGCGCGGCATCAGCCTGTTCTGGGTCGACGCCGCGACGCCGGGATTCACGCGCGGCCGTCTCCTGGACAAGGTCGGGCAAAAGGCACAGGACACGGCTGAACTCTTTTTCCAGGACATGTTCGTGCCGGACGAGGACATGCTGGGCGAGCCAGGGCAGGGCTTCGGCTATCTGATGAAGGAACTGGTGCGCGAGCGCCTGATGATCGCGGTGCGCTGCGCCATGGCGCTGGAGAGCGCACTGCAATGGACGGTGGACTACACCAAGGACAGGCGCGCCTTCGACAAAGCCTTGATCGACAACCAGCACATCCGTTTCAAGCTGGCCGACATCAAGACCCTGGCCGCCGCCACCCGTGCCTTCGTCGACGGCTGCGTGCAACAGTACCTGGACGGCGAACTCGACGCCGGCGGCGCGGCGATGGCCAAGCTGTGGGCTTCCGAGGCCACCAGCGCCATCGATGACCTGCTGCAGTTCCACGGCGGCTACGGCTACATGCGCGAATACCCCATCGCCCGCGCCTACACCGACGTGCGGCCCAACCGGATTTACGGCGGCGCCTCGGAGGTCATGCGCGAGCTGATCGCCCGCACGCTTTGAACCTTCTTCTTCGACTTCGACAGGAACAGATCCCTACATGAGCAAGCATCTATCGAAATCGGTCGCCATCGTCGGCGCCGCCGAATCCGACCTGGGGAAAGTGCCCGGGATGACCTCGCTGGACCTGCAGGCGCAGGCAGCCGCCCGAGCGCTGCGCGATGCAGGCTTGAAGCTGCAGGACGTCGACGGCGTGTTCGCGCACGTGGATGACAAGTTCGCCGGCCTGCATCTGGCGGAATACCTGGGCATACGGCCGCGCTATGTCGATTCGACCAGCGTGGGCGGCATGTCCAGCGTGATGCACATCCGCCACGCCATGGCCGCCATCGAGGCCGGCATGTGCGAGGTGGCGCTGGTGGCCTACGGTAGCACCCAGCTGTCGGACGGCACGCGCAAGGTGGGCGGCACGCCCGAGGACATGCGCCTGCCGCGCGGCCAGTTCATCACGCCGTATGGGCAGCTGAGCCCCATCGGCTATTACGCGATGGTGGCGCAACTGCACATGCAGCGCTACGGCACCACTCACAAGGACCTGGCCGAAGTGGCGGTGGCGGCGCGCAAGTGGGCGCAACTCAACCCCAAGGCCTACCGCCGCGAGGACACCTCGATCGAGGAAGTCATGGCTTCCAAAATGATTGCCGATCCCTTGCGGCAGCGCGATTGCTGCCTGGTAACCGACGCCGGCGGCGCCGTCATCATCACCTCCGCCGCCCGCGCCCGCGAGCTCAAGCGGCCGCCGGTCTACGTGATGGGCATCGCCGAGTCCTTCTCGCACCATTACGCGCCCTTCAATACGGCGGACTGGCTGGACACCAATGTGGCGCAGACGGCCGACGCCGCGCTCGCCATGGCCGGCGTCACGCGCGCCGACATCGACGTGGTGCAGATCTATGACCACTTCACCATCGGCGTGATCCAGTCGCTGGAGGAGCTGGGCTTCTGCAAGCGCGGGGAGGGCGGGGCCTTCGTGGCGGACGGACGCCTGGCGCCGGGGGGCGATTTCCCCATCAATACCTCGGGCGGCGGCCTGTCCTATAACCACCCCGGCCAGTTCGGCATGCTGCTGCTGCTCGAGGCCGTGCATCAACTGCGCAAGGAATGCGGGGAACGCCAATTGCCTAAGGCCGAACTGGCCCTGGTACATGCGCCCGGCCTGGTATTTTCCTGCAACACCACCCTGATCCTCGGAGTCTGACCATGGACCAAGTTCAACGCCCGCTGCCGCAACCGACCCGGATCACCCAGCCGTACTGGGACGCGGCCAAGGAAAACCGCCTGGTCGTCCAGCAATGCGGTTGCTGCAAGACGCGCCAGTTCTACCCGCGCGAATTCTGCACGGCCTGCCTGTCCGACAGCATCGAATGGATCGAGTCCGCTGGCCAGGGAACCGTCTACACCTACACCATCAACCGGCGCCCGAGCAACGCGGCCCTGAGCGAAAAAGTGCCTTATGTCGTCGCCATGATCGACCTGGACGAAGGCGTGCGTATGATGGCCAACATTATCGACAGTCCGCCCGAGGCGGTCAGGATAGGCAGCCGGGTGCGGGTGTGTTTCGAGCGGGTGTCGGATGAGATCACCTTGCCGCAGTTCAGGCTGGAAGCCTGATTGCGCGGCGCGGGAACCGGGTGATTTGCCTTCCGCACAAAGAAAAAACCGGTCCGACTGGAAAGTCGGACCGGTTTTAGTCTTGCGTCTGCGGT
>NZ_JADIJM010000047.1:0-3355 GCF_017355315.1 Achromobacter sp. SD115
TGCGGAATAAAAGCTTGACGATGACCTACTTTCACAGACGTCCGTCCACTATCATCGGCGCAAAGTCGTTTCACTGTCCTGTTCGGGATGGGAAGGAGTGGTACCAACTCGCTATGGTCGTCAAGCGTAACTGGTTGAGCAGCTGCGGTGAGGCAACAGCTCCAATCTTGGAAGAAACACAACGCGTGGTGATCAGAGTCAGACTCGATGATCACGCACGGGGGGGTGTAATTGGTGTTGGCTGGCTGCCGACGGTGCAGCCAGATTTTGTATTGAACGACACTTGGAACGCTACATCACCAGGTCATAACCATCAGTGTTATAGGATCAAGCCTCACGGGCAATTAGTATCGGTTAGCTTAACGCATTACTGCGCTTCCACACCCGACCTATCAACGTCCTGGTCTCGAACGACCCTTCAGGGGGATCAAGTCCCCGGGATACCTTATCTTCAGACGAGTTTCCCGCTTAGATGCCTTCAGCGGTTATCTCTTCCGTACTTAGCTACCCGGCAATGCCATTGGCATGACAACCGGTACACCAGAGGTACGTCCACTCCGGTCCTCTCGTACTAGGAGCAGGCTCCGTCAAGTATCCAACGCCCACGGCAGATAGGGACCAAACTGTCTCACGACGTTTTAAACCCAGCTCACGTACCTCTTTAAATGGCGAACAGCCATACCCTTGGGACCGGCTACAGCCCCAGGATGAGATGAGCCGACATCGAGGTGCCAAACACCGCCGTCGATATGAACTCTTGGGCGGTATCAGCCTGTTATCCCCAGAGTACCTTTTATCCGTTGAGCGATGGCCCTTCCATTCAGAACCACCGGATCACTATGTCCTGCTTTCGCACCTGTTCGACTTGTCAGTCTCACAGTCAAGCACGCTTATGCCATTGCACTATCAGCACGATTTCCGACCGTACCTAGCGTACCTTCGAACTCCTCCGTTACACTTTGGGAGGAGACCGCCCCAGTCAAACTGCCCACCATGCACTGTCCCCGATCCGGATAACGGACCAAGGTTAGAACCGCAAACAAACCAGGGTGGTATTTCAAGGATGGCTCCACGTGATCTAGCGACCACGCTTCAAAGCCTCCCACCTATCCTACACAGGCCGGTTCACAGATCAATGCAAAGCTACAGTAAAGGTTCATGGGGTCTTTCCGTCTAGCCGCGGGTAGATTGCATCATCACAAACACTTCAACTTCGCTGAGTCTCAGGAGGAGACAGTGTGGCCATCGTTACGCCATTCGTGCAGGTCGGAACTTACCCGACAAGGAATTTCGCTACCTTAGGACCGTTATAGTTACGGCCGCCGTTTACCGGGGCTTCGATCAAGAGCTTGCACCCCATCACTTAACCTTCCGGCACCGGGCAGGCGTCACACCCTATACGTCGACTTTCGTCTTTGCAGAGTGCTGTGTTTTTAATAAACAGTCGCAGCCACCGATTCTCTGCGACCCCATCATGCTAAGCGCGCAGGCGCTTCACACTACCGGGGTATACCTTCTCCCGAAGTTACGGTATCAATTTGCCGAGTTCCTTCTCCTGAGTTCTCTCAAGCGCCTTGGAATATTCATCCCGTCCACCTGTGTCGGTTTGCGGTACGGTCTCGCACAGCTGAAGCTTAGAGGCTTTTCTTGGAACCACTTCCAATCACTTCGCAAGCAATGCTCGCTCGTGCCACACCCTTGATTTACGCGCCCGGATTTGCCTAAGCGCCATCTTCGATGCAGCAACAGGGACATCCAACACCCTGATGATCTTCCGCGATCCGTCCCCCCATCGCACTGTACGACGGTACTGGAATATTAACCAGTTTCCCATCAGCTACGCATCTCTGCCTCGCCTTAGGGGCCGACTCACCCTGCGCCGATGAACGTTGCGCAGGAAACCTTGGACTTACGGCGAGGGGGCTTTTCACCCCCTTTATCGCTACTCATGTCAGCATTCGCACTTCTGATACCTCCAGCAGCCTTTACAAGCCACCTTCGCAGGCTTACAGAACGCTCTCCTACCGCGTGCACTAAAAGTGCACACCCGCAGCTTCGGTTTATCGCTTAGCCCCGTTACATCTTCCGCGCAGGACGACTCGATCAGTGAGCTATTACGCTTTCTTTAAAGGATGGCTGCTTCTAAGCCAACCTCCTGACTGTCTATGCCTTCCCACTTCGTTTCCCACTTAGCGATAATTCGGGACCTTAGCTGGCGGTCTGGGTTGTTTCCCTCTTGAGTCCGGACGTTAGCACCCGGTGCTCTGTCTCCCAAGCTGTACTTGCGGGTATTCGGAGTTTGCCATAGTTTGGTAAGTCGCCATGACCCCCTAGCTATAACAGTGCTCTACCCCCCGCAGTAATACTTGAGGCACTACCTAAATAGTTTTCGGAGAGAACCAGCTATTTCCAGATTTGTTTAGCCTTTCACCCCTATCCACAGCTCATCCCCTAATTTTTCAACATTAGTGGGTTCGGTCCTCCAGCACGTGTTACCGTGCCTTCAACCTGGCCATGGATAGATCATCTGGTTTCGGGTCTACACCCAGCGACTGAATCGCCCTATTCGGACTCGCTTTCGCTACGGCTTCCCTATTCGGTTAACCTTGCCACTGAATGTAAGTCGCTGACCCATTATACAAAAGGTACGCAGTCACCCCACAAGGAGGCTCCTACTGTTTGTATGCATACGGTTTCAGGATCTATTTCACTCCCCTTCCGGGGTTCTTTTCGCCTTTCCCTCACGGTACTGGTTCACTATCGGTCGATCACGAGTATTTAGCCTTGGAGGATGGTCCCCCCATCTTCAAACAGGATTTCACGTGTCCCGCCCTACTTGTCTTACGCTTAGTTCCACACACAAGATTTCGCCTACAGGGCTATCACCTGCTACGGCCGGACTTTCCATTCCGTTCGACTATCTTGCGTGCTAAAACGTAAAGGCTCTTCCGATTTCGCTCGCCACTACTTTCGGAATCTCGGTTGATTTCTTTTCCTCGAGCTACTGAGATGTTTCAGTTCACCCGGTTCGCTTCCACTGGCCTATGTATTCAGCCAGGGATACCGCATTGCTGCGGTGGGTTTCCCCATTCGGACATCTACGGATCAAAGCTTGTTTGCCAGCTCCCCGTAGCTTTTCGCAGGCTACTACGTCCTTCATCGCCTGTGATCGCCAAGGCATCCACCATATGCACTTAGTCGCTTGATCCTATAACGCTGTAGGCTATAGGACCTGAGTATTAGCGTTTGTGCCGTTCATAAGTTTCAAAGCAGTCTGAGGTTATTCACCCCAGTCTTGAGAACTTGGAACAAAATTAATGCAATCACAACCCGTACTTATCTTCATCGACTTGCG
>NZ_JADIJM010000048.1:0-2287 GCF_017355315.1 Achromobacter sp. SD115
GCCGCCCGCCTGCACACCATGCAGGAAGAACTGGTGCAGGCCAGCAAGCTTGCCCTGCTGGGCCAGGTCGCCGCCGGCGTTGCCCACGAGATCAATCAGCCCGTGGCCGCGATACGCGCCTATGCCGACAATGCGGCCGAATTCCTGCGCCGGCAGGATGATGACTCCGCACAGGAAAACCTGGGCACCATCGCCGCATTGACTGACAAGATCGGCCACATTACCGGCGAATTGCGCGCCTTTTCCCGCAAGGCCGGCGCCTCGGTAGGACCGACCAGCCTGAAAGACTGCCTGGAAGGCGCGCTGCTGCTGGTCGCGCCGCGCGCCCGGCGCCAGGGCATCGTGCTGCAACGGCCGCCCGAGGGTCAGAACTATTGCGTGCAGGCCAATCGCGTGCGGCTGGAACAGGTACTGGTGAATCTGCTGCAAAACGCCATGGAAGCCCAGGAAGGTCTGCCGGACGGCCGCATCGTCGTCGCGCTGCAGGACCTGGGCGCCACAGTGCAGATCTACGTCAGCGACAACGGCCCAGGCCTGTCTCCCGCTGCCCGTGCCCACCTGTTCACCCCGTTCCATACGACAAAGCCGGAGGGCTTGGGATTGGGCTTGGTCATCTGCCGCGACATCGTTGCGGAATTCGGCGGCGACTTGATCGCAGCTGGCCCTTCGGACCCGGCCTTTCCCGCTCCGCATGCCCCCGCCAATGGAGCCATGTTCATCCTGACATTGCGCAAGGCGCCTGACCAGGACAACGCTACGAGCCTTCATCATGACCCGCGCACCTGAACCCCCATCCAAGGCGACAAACGCCATCGACAGCAGCTCGCGTCAGCCGTTTGCGCCGCGCGCCCTATTCATCGACGACGACGAGGAACTGCTGCGCGCCAATGCCCAAACGCTCAAGCTCCATGGCATCGCCGTCGACGCCCACGCCCGCGCGCGCGCGGCGTTGCCGGCCCTGAACCGGGATTTCGACGGTGTGGTCGTGAGCGATATCCGCATGCCCGACATGGACGGCTTGCAGCTATTCCAGCGTCTGCGCGAAATCGATCCCGACATCCCTGTCATTCTGATCACCGGACACGGCGACATTCCGACCGCGGTGCAATGCATGCGTGATGGCGCCTACGATTTCCTTGCCAAGCCCTATGCCGCCGACAGGCTGATCACCGCCATCATGCACGCTGCGGAAAAGCGCCACCTGGTGCTCGAAAATCGCCGCCTGCGCGAAGCGGCCTTCGCGGTCGAAGCAGACGAGGTTCCTTTCATCGGCACGACACCCGCCATGCAGCGGATCAAGCAAACGCTGCGCCACATCGCGGATGCGGACGTGGATGTTCTGGTTGAAGGAGAAACCGGCACTGGCAAGGAAGTCGTGGCAACCGCACTGCACCGGTTGAGCCGCCGCAGGCACCGCGCGCTGGTCGCGATCAACTGCGGCGCCCTGCCCGAAAGCGTGATCGAAAGCGAACTCTTCGGCCACGAGGCAGGCGCGTTCACTGGCGCCCAAAAGAAACGCATCGGCCGCATCGAGCATGCCAGCGGCGGCACCCTGTTCCTGGATGAAATCGAGAGCATGCCGCTGGCCGTCCAGGTCAAGCTGCTGCGCGTCCTCGAGTCGCGCCAGATCACGCCTTTGGGCAGCAACGAGGTGCGCAACCTGGACTTGCGGGTGGTCGCCGCCACCAAGGAAGACCTGGGCAGCCCGGCCATACGCGCCAAATTCCGCGAGGACCTGTTCTACCGGCTGAATGTCGTCACCATCCGGATTCCACCCTTGCGCGAACGCCGTGAAGACATCCCGCTACTATTCGCCCACTATCTCGGCCATGCGTCGCGCCGCTTCCAGCGCGATATCCCAGAAATGCCGGCATCCATCAAGCAGCATGTGATGACACATGATTGGCCTGGCAACGTCCGTGAACTCGCGCACTTCGCCGAACGCGTCGTACTCGGCGTGTTGAATACGCCCGCCCCTCAAACCCTCGCCGAGTCTGGCGCCATCGAAAGCCTTCCCGAACGGATGGAGCGCTTCGAAGCCCAGCTTATCCGCGACACGCTCCGGACACACCAAGGCGATATCAAGGCCACGTTGGAGACCCTGGGCATCCCGCGCAAGACCTTCTACGACAAACTGCAGCGCCACGGCATCGACCGCCAACAATATACGCAGCAATAGGGCACGAGCGCCTCACGGGTTCTACGCACAAAAAATCCCTCGCAGGATCTTCCTGCGAGGGATTTTTCATGGGTTGTGGCCCTTGTCATCGCGCGCGCCATCCGGCGC
>NZ_JADIJM010000005.1:0-343373 GCF_017355315.1 Achromobacter sp. SD115
CTACCGGCCCTTGGACTCATGCGACATCTCATTTCCGGCCGCGCCCTGCGCGGCCTGCTGCTGACCCTGTGCGTGTTTCTCGCTGCCTGCGGCGACAGGAACGTCGACTGGACCCTGTACAACGTCAAGGGACACCTGCCCGACCTGAAGTTCTCGCTGCCCGGCGCGGGCGGCAAGACGATCAGCAGCGACGACCTGAAGGGCAAGACGGTGCTGCTGTTCTTCGGCTACGCCAGCTGCCCGGACGTCTGCCCCACCACCATGGCGCAGTTGACGGCCGTGCTGCAGAACCTGGGCGACAAGGCCCGCGATGTGCGCATCCTGTTCGTCAGCGTCGACCCGCACCGCGACACGCCGGACATCCTGCAAGCCTACGTCAACGCCTTCAACAACAACGCGATCGGCGTGACCGGCGATGAAAAGCAGATCGCGGACCTGGCGCGCCGCTATCGCGTGGCCTACCAGATCGAGAAGCCGCGTCCGGGCGACGACGCCGATATGTACGAAGTCACGCACAGCCGCGGCGTGTATATATTCGACAAAGATGGGAAGGCGCGATTGCTGGCTTCGGACACCGACAGCATCGAGGCCATGACCAAGGATGTACGCCAGTTGATCGACCTGACCTCCTGAGCGTCAGCGGGGCGTCGCGCGGCGGAATGTTGCCTGCGCGCCCCATACACCAGTTGTTACAGCCGCTGCGCGCGGGGCATGAGTATCATCTAGCCACACTGCCCCCTTTTACTTCCAGCAAGGAGTACGCGCATGAGCATCATCATCATGATCATCGTCGGGTTCGTCGTGGGCCTGATCGCCCGCGCCATCATGCCCGGAGACCAGAACATGGGGATCATCATGACCACCATCCTGGGTATCGTCGGCTCGGTCGTCGCCGGCTTCCTGGGCCAGTCCCTGGGCTGGTACGCCCCGGGCGAACCCGCAGGCTGGATCGGCTCGGTCGTCGGCGCGATCGTCGTGCTGTTCGTGGTGGGCCTGATCGCCAAGAAGCGCGCCTGACGCCCTGCTGGATCAGGAATGCAAACGGGCCGATCTTTCGATCGGCCCGTTTTTTATTGCCCGCCCGCCCTTACTGCTGGGCCTGGGCGGTCACGGTGCGTTCGGTCCAGCCGCCGCCCAGCACCTTGTACAAGGTGACCAGGTTCGACAGCCTGGCCCGACGCGTATCGACCAGGGCCTGCTGCGCCGTGTACAGCGAGCGCTGCGAATCCAGCACGCTCAGGTAGTCGTCGATGCCTTGGCGGAAACGCTGGTCCGAGGCGTCGTAGGCACGCTGGTTGGCGGCCACCAGGAGCTGCTGCGCCTGGATCTGCTCGTCCAGCGTGCCGCGCCCGGCCAGGGCGTCTGCCACTTCACGGAAGCCGGTCTGGATCGACTTCTCGTACTGCGCGACCTGGATGTTCTTCTGCACCTTGGCCAGATCCAGGCCGGCGAGCAGCGAGCCGCCCGCGAAGATCGGCACCGTAATCTGAGGCACGAAGCTCCAGGCGCCCGAACCGCCTTCGAACAGGCCGCCCAGGCTGGCGCTGGCGGTGCCGGCCGAACCGGTCAGGCTGATGGTCGGGAAGAACGCCGCGCGCGCCGCGCCGATGTTGGCGTTGGCGCCCTTCAATTGGTGCTCGGCCGCGCGGATGTCCGGGCGGCGCGCCAGCAGGTCCGACGGCAGGCCGGCGGGCAGCGTGGTCGGCAGCATGCCGTCGTCCAGCCTGACCGCGTTGTCCAGCGCCGCCGTCATCTCGGGCGACAGCGGCTGGCCCACCAGCAGGACCAGCGCATTGCGGTCCTGCGCGGCCTGGCGCGTGTACTGCGACAGGTTGCGCTCGGCGGTGCGCAGCGACACTTCCGCCTGGCTCAGGTCCAGCGACGTCGACAGGCCCTGGTCATAGCTCTGCTGCGTGAGCTTGAAGGAATCCTGCTGGCTCTTGAGCGTCTCGCGCGTCAGGCTCAGCAGTTCCTGGTCGGCGCGCAGGGTCAGGTAGGCGTTGGCCACTTCGGCGATCAGCGTCAGCTGGGTCGCCGTGCGGGTTTCATCCAGCGCCAGATAGGATTCCAGCGCCTTGTCGCTCAAGCTGCGGATGCGTCCGAACAGGTCCAGCTCCCAGGCCGACATGGCGGCGCCGACCTGGTAGCTATGGCTGGTGGTGGCGCGGCCGCTGGCCGACAGGTCGGCCGGCGAACGCTGGGCCGATTCCTGGCCGGCGATGCCGACGCTGGGCATCAGGTCGGCACGCTGGATGCGGTACTGGGCCCGCGCCGCTTCGACGTTCAAGGCCGCCACGCGCAGGTCGCGGTTGTTCGCCAGCGACTGTTCGATCAGTTGTTGCAGCAGCGGATCCGAGCCGAAGAAATCGCGCCAGCCGATGTCGGCCGTCATCAGGCCGCCCGCGTCGGCGGGCTGAGCCGCCTGGTAGGCCGGGCCCGTGGGATAGGCCGCGTCGACCGGCGCGTCCGGCCGTTCGTAGGTGGGGGCCAGCGAGCAGCCCGCCAGGGCCGCCGCCAGGGAAACAGACAGCAAGGTTCTCATCGGGAATGTCATTGCGGTTGGCCCTCCGTCGAGACGCCCTGCGTGCCATTGGCGCTGGTGTCGTGCTCGTCGACGTTTTCGCTCATGCGCTTGACCTTGAAGACGCGCAGCATGATCACGAAGAAGGCCGGAACGAAGAAGATGGCCAGGAAGGTGCCGGTCAGCATGCCGCCGATCACGCCCGTGCCGATCGCGTTCTGGCTGCCCGAACCCGCGCCCGACGAGATCGCCAGCGGCGTCACGCCCAGGATGAATGCCAGCGACGTCATCAGGATGGGGCGCAGGCGCTGCCGCGCGGCGTGGATGGCCGACTCCGTCAGGCTGGCGCCCTGCTCGTAGTGTTCCTTGGCGAACTCCACGATCAGGATGGCGTTCTTGGCCGCCAGGCCGATGGTAGTCAAGAGGCCCACCTGGAAGTACACGTCGTTGGACAGGCCCCGCGCCAGGGTAGCGAGCAAGGCCCCGATGATCCCCAGCGGCACCACCAGCATCACCGCCGACGGAATCGTCCAGCTTTCGTACAACGCCGCCAGGCACAGGAACACCACGATCAGCGAAATGGCGTAGAGCGCGGGCGCCTGGGCGCCGGACAGGCGTTCCTCGAACGACAGGCCGGTCCATTCAAAGCCCACACCCACCGGCAGCTTGGCCGCCAGGCGTTCCATTTCCTCCATTGCCGCGCCCGAGCTGTAGCCCGGCGCCGCCTGGCCCTGGATGTTGTACGACGGCACGCCGTTGTAGCGGTTCAGCTTCTGCGGACCATAGCTCCAGGTGGCCTTGGCGAATGCCGAGAACGGCACCATGTCGCCGGCGTTATTGCGCACGTACCACTTGTTCAAGTCTTCCGGCAGCATGCGCGAGGAAGCCTCGCCCTGCGCGAACACCTTCTTCACGCGGCCGCGGTCGATGAAGTCGTTGACGTACGACGAACCCCAGGCAGTGGCCAGCGTGCTGTTGATGTCCGAGACGGCCACGCCCAGGGCGCGCGCCTTCTCGCGGTCGATGTCCAGCTGGTACTGCGGCGCGTCTTCGATGCCGTTGGGGCGCACGCCGCGCAGCACCGGACTCTTGCCAGCTTCGCCCAGCAACTGGTTGCGCGCGGCAAGCAGCTTCTCGTGGCCCACGCCGGCGCGGTCCATCAGCTGGAAGTCGAAGCCGGTGACGTTACCCAGTTCCATCACCGAGGGCGGCGGCACCACGAACAATTGCGCGCGGCGTTCGGTCTTGGCGAAGTGCGCGTTGGCGCGCTGCGCCACGGCGCCAGCCTTGAGGCGGGCGTCGCCGCGTTCTTCCCAGTCGCGCAGCTTGATGAACAGGATGGACGCGTTCTGGCCGCGGCCGCCGAAGTTGAAGCCGTTGACCGCGAACACCGAGGTGACGGCGTCCTTTTCCTCGTTCAGCAGGTATTTGGTGGCCTCGTCGATGACGGCCTTGGTGCTTTCGGCCGTGGCGCCGGCGGGCGTCTGGATCTGGGCGAACAGGATGCCCTGGTCCTCGTCCGGCAGGAACGCGGTCGGAATGCGGGTGAACATCCAGCCCATGGCGATGACCAGCGCCAGGTACACCACCATCAGGCGCTTGGTGCGGTTCAGGCCGCGAGCGACGGTGTTGGCATAGCCATGGCTGCTGCGGTCGAACATGCGGTTGAACCAGCCGAAGAAGCCCTTCTTGGAGCCGTGATGGCCCTTGGGAATGGGCTTGAGCAAGGTCGCGCACAAGGCCGGCGTGAACACGATGGCCACGATCACGGACAGCACCATGGAAGACACGATGGTGATGGAGAACTGGCGGTAGATCACGCCCGTGGAGCCGCCGAAGAAGGCCATGGGAATGAACACGGCCGCCAGCACCATGGCGATGCCGATCAGAGCGCCGGTGATCTGCGACATGGACTTGCGGGTGGCCTGCTTGGGCGACAAGCCCTCTTCGGCCATCACGCGCTCGACGTTTTCCACCACCACGATAGCGTCGTCGACCAGCAGGCCGATGGCCAGCACCATGCCGAACATGGTCAGGGTGTTGATGGAATAGCCGAACGCCGCCAGCACGCCAAACGTGCCCAGCAGCACCACCGGCACCGCCAGCGTCGGGATGATGGTGGCGCGGAAGTTCTGCAGGAAGAGGTACATCACCAGGAACACCAGGATGATGGCCTCGATCAGCGTCTTGAACACCTCATGGATCGACAGGCTGACGAAGGGCGTGGTGTCGTATGGGTAGACGACGTCCATGCCCGCCGGGAAGTAGGGCTTCAGGTTGTTGATGGTGTCGCGCACCGCCTGCGCCGTATCCAGCGCGTTGGCGCCCGGCGCCAGCTTGATTGCCAGGCCCGAGGCCGGCTTGCCGTTGTAGAAGCTGTCGATGGCATAGGTCTGCCCGCCCAGCTCGATGGTGGACACGTCGCTCAGGCGCACCTGCGAACCGTCGGCATTGACCTTGAGCAGGATGCGGCCGAAGTCTTCCGGCTTCTCCAGGCGCGACGGCCCGATGATGGTGGCGTTCAGTTGCTGGCCGCGCACGGACGGCAGGCCGCCGAGCTGGCCGGACGACACCTGCACGTTCTGTTCCTTGATCGCCGCCACGACGTCGACCGTGGTCAGGCCGTAGTTGACGAGCTTGGCCGGATCCAGCCAGATGCGCATCGCATATTGCGAGCCGAACAGCTGGAAGTCGCCCACGCCCTGCGTGCGGCTGATGGGATCCTGGACGTAGGAGGCGACGTAGTCGGCCAGGTCGTCCTTGGTCATCGAGCCGTCGGTGGACACGAAGCCCGCCACGATCAGGAAGTTCTTGGTGGCCTTGGTGACGCGGATGCCCTGCTGCTGCACTTCCTGCGGCAAGAGCGGTTGCGCCAGCGACAGCTTGTTCTGCACCTGGACCTGCGCGGTGTCAGGGTTGGTGCCCTGCGTGAAGGTCAGGGTGATGGACATGCTGCCGTCGGAGTTGCTTTCCGAGGAGATGTACTGCAGGCCGTCCAGGCCGTTCATTTGCTGCTCGATCACCTGCACCACGGTGTCCTGCACGGTCTGCGCGGACGCGCCCGGGTAGGTCACCGCGATGCCGATGGCCGGCGGCGCGATGTTCGGATACTGGGAGACCGGCAGCTTCAGGATGGACAGCGCGCCGGCCATCATCAGCACGATCGCGATCACCCATGCGAAGACCGGTCTATCGATAAAAAACTTTGCCATGCAAGGCTCCTGACTACTGCTGCTTGGCCGCCGCGGCGGCTGCTTGCGGCTGCTGCGCCGGTTGCGCGGCTGCGCTGGCTTCGGTGGCGACGACTTCCGCGCCCGGGCGCACCATCTGCAAGCCTTCGACGATGACCTTGTCGCCGGCGGCCAGGCCGTCGGTGACCAGCCACTTGTCGCCGACGGCGCGGTCGGTCTTCAGTTCACGCAATTCGACCTGGTTCTTGGCATTGACCACCAACGCCGTCGGAATGCCGCGCTGGTTGCGCGTCACGCCGCGTTGCGGCACCAGCAGGCCGTCGGCGGCCACGCCGTCGGCCAGGCGGGCGCGCACGAACATGCCCGGCAGCAGGCGGCGGTCCGGGTTGGCGAACACCGCGCGCAAGGTAACCGAGCCCGTGCCCTGGTCCACCGTGACTTCCGAGAACTGCAGCTTGCCCGGCTGGCTGTATTGCGACCCGTCTTCCAGGGTCAGCGTCACCAGCGCGGCCTGCTCGCCATCGGCCTTCTTCAACTGGCCGCTGGCCAGCGCGTTCTGCAGGCGCAGCAGCTGGACGGTGGATTGGGTCACGTCGACGTAGATGGGATCGATTTGTTGCACCGCGGCCAAGGCCGTGGTCTGGTTGGCCGTCACCAGCGCGCCTTCGGTCACCGCGGAACGGCCGATGATGCCGTCGATGGGCGACAGCACCTTGGTGTAGACCAGGTTGATGCGGGCCGTATCCAGCGCCGCCTTGGCCGACAGCACGTCGGCGGCGGCCTGGTCGCGCGCGGCGACGGCGTTGTCGTAGGTCTGCTGACTGACCGCGCGGGTGGCGACCAGCGGCTTGTAACGCTCGGCCAGCAGCGCAGCGGTCTTCTGCTGCGCCTGGGCGCGCGCCAGCGCGGCCTTCTGGCTGTCCAGGCTGGCCTGGTAGAGGGCGGGATCGATCTGGTAGAGCTGTTGGCCCGCCTTGACCTCGCCGCCTTCCGTAAAGAGGCGCTTCTGGACGATGCCGTTGACCTGGGGACGCACTTCGGCCACGCGGAATGGCGAGGTGCGGCCGGGCAGTTCGGTGGTCAGCGAAACGGGCTGCGTGGCGAGCGTCACGACCGTTACCTGGGGTTTGCCCGCCTGGGGAGCGTCTTGCTTCTTGCCGCAAGCGGCCAGCGTGAGAGCCGATGCCGTCAGCGTGACGACCGCCGCGCTGCGCCACATAGCGCTTTTCTTATCCATAGATTGCATTCCCGATTTCAACAAAAAAAAAGCCCGCCCCGGATCGCATGTTTGCGTTCCGCGCGCATCGATTGGGTGGATTTGCCTCGAACACGCAGGCTGGGCTTTGTCGCATTGCTGCATTGCAGAACTCGCATTCTGCGTTATCCCGCCCCAGAAACAAAGGGGCATGAAGAGAAAACATCATTCCAATTATGGGACAATGGCCTCACCATTGAATATGACAAAATTCCGCCATGAAACGCTTGCAAGGCATGGAACTTTTCGTCGAAGTCGCCAAGACGCGCAGCTTCAGCCGCGCCGCCGCGGTGCTCGGCGTGCCGAAATCGACGCTGTCCCGCCAGGTGGCCGAACTGGAGCGCTCGGTCGGCCTGCGGTTGCTCAGCCGCACCACCCGCAAGGTCGAACTGACCGACGCCGGCCGGCTGTACTTCGATCGCTGCCAGCGCATCGTGGCCGAGGCGCAGATCGCCCATGAGGAACTGCAGAAGCTGGTCGATACGCCGGCCGGGCCGCTGCGGGTCAATAT
This sequence comes from Achromobacter sp. SD115, assembly GCF_017355315.1. Classification (NCBI taxonomy): domain Bacteria; kingdom Pseudomonadati; phylum Pseudomonadota; class Betaproteobacteria; order Burkholderiales; family Alcaligenaceae; genus Achromobacter; species Achromobacter sp. SD115. The sequence continues at coordinate 7,479 of NZ_JADIJM010000005.1, forward strand.
GCCCGCGGATTTCGGCACGGACTTCCTGGCTGAATCGTTCATGGAATTTTCCCGCCGCTACCCCGACGTCACGTTTTTCCTGGACCTGGCCAATCCGGACCACGCGCAGCGCGTGTTCCAGACCTGCGATATTTCGATCGAAATCGGCGAACTGCCCGATTCGTCACAGATTGCGAGGCTGCTGGGCATGCTGCCGGCCCATTTATACGCCTCGCGCGAATACCTGGAGAAGCACGGCGAACCGCAGCATCCCAGCGACTTGACCCGCCACGAGTGCATAGAGTTCCGCGCCAAGGGCGCCGGACAGGTGACCCGCTGGCCCTTGACCGACGGCCACCAGCACATCGAATTCACGCCCGGCAACCGCTTTTCCGTCAACGGGGTAGCCATGGCCCGGCGCCTCGCGTTGCTGGGCGCAGGCATCGTGGTCCTGCTGGGCGACCAGTCCGCCGAACAGCAGTCCGGCCAGTTGCAGCGTGTGCTGCCCGATTGGCAACTGGGGCCGTTCCCGGTCTACGCGGTAACGGAGACGCGGCTGCTGCCCGCCAAGACCAGGATCTTCATCGAATTCCTGATGGAGCGCCTGGGAGACAGCGGGCAGGCGAAGAATACTCCTGCTTTCATGCAATAAGCCGGCGTCGGAAACAGACTGAAAAATTTAGGACGACCGACAACACCTGTCGGCAAATCAGGATAATCAGACCGCAGGAAAGCCCCTAGAAGCGCTCGTCCTCGCGCAGATAACGCCACTGCCCCAGCGGCAGGTCGCCCAGCGACACCCGCCCGATGCGCACGCGCTTCAGGCCTATCACCTTCAGGCCGACCAGCTCGCACATGCGGCGGATCTGGCGCTTCTTGCCTTCGCGCAGCACGAAGCGCAGCTGGTCGCTGTTCTGCCAGCGCACCTGGGCCGGCTTGAGCGCCTTGCCGTCCAGGGACAGGCCGTGGTTCAGCAGCGCCAGCCCGTTGTCGGACAGATTTCCCTGTACCCGCACCAGGTATTCCTTGTCCACGCTGGAATCTTCGCCGATCAGCTGCTTGGCGATGCGGCCATCCTGCGTCAGCACCAGCAGGCCTTGCGAGTCGATGTCCAGGCGGCCGGCCACGGCCAGCCCGTCCAGGTGCGCCCGCTCGAAACGCTGCGGCGCGCGATCGCCGGCGTAGCGCGAGCGGGAGTCGATCAGGGCCACGGCGGGCGTGTAGCCCTTTTCGGCCTGCCCCGACACGTAGCCCACCGGCTTGTTGATCAGGATGGTGACGCGCGAGGTCTGGCGCGCCTGCGCGGCGCGCTCCAGCGTGATGACCTGGTCGGGGTAGGCCCGGGCGCCCAGTTCGGACACCACCACGCCATCGACCCGGACCCAGCCGCGTTCAATATAGGTGTCGGCCTCGCGGCGCGAACACAGGCCACGCTCGGACATGAGCTTGGAGATACGTACTTTTTCCATGGCCGGTATTGTATGCGGACGCCATGCTGCCCCTGCCTCAGGCCGCCGGATGGTAGTCCGCAGGCGCCATGGGATCCAGCGGATGGAGCGGTGAGCTGCGGCGCCGATAGGGAAACAGCGCGAAATCCGAGCTCGTGACGCCCTCGCTGGCGCACTCCACCAGCGCCTGGGAGATGGGTTCGAATACCGGCCGGCAATACATGCGCGACTTCACCAGCACAAAGCGGGCCTGGCGTGGATCCAACCCCATGCTCTCGAACACGCCCAGGTCCCAGGGCTCGTGGGTTCTCTCGGTGATCACCAATTGCGCGGCGCCGATATCCAGTACCGCGCTGCGGCCCATGCATGCCGTCTGCCCCGTATAGGTCGGGCCGGTAATGACATATTCGCCATCGGTCACGGCCCGGACCACCCCGCGCAGCAGCACGGGCGCCGCCGGGCGGCCAATGGCGGGAATCGGCCGCTTGTTGCCCACCGGCAGCTCTATTTCACCGCCCTCTCCCGTCGCAGCCAGGGCCTCGACTGCCTCGGGGTCGCAATACAGCCCCGCGATGATGCCTGTCAGGCCGGCGTCGATTGCCTCCATCAGCACCTCCATGGTGTCGCAGGTGCCGCCAGACATGCAGTTGTCGCCATGGTCCAGCAGGAGCACGGGCTTATCCGCGCCGCGGGCCAGTTCCGCCGCGCGCGCCAGTGACTCGCGCAGGGGCTCGCTGTCGTAGAAGTAACCGTCGCGCTCGGCCCAGATGGCCTCTGCCATCTCGCTTGCGACCCGTTCCGCCTGCTCTTTCCCTCCCGAGCCCACCACGACCACGCTCAGGCACGGATAGGGAATGTCGGCCAGGGCGAAGCCCGCCAGCACGGAGACGCCCAGCGAGCCGTCCGCTTCCGCCCGCCGGGCGGCCTGCACCGCATTGCGCATGGCCCCCTGGGCCGTGGCGCTGCGCAGCGTGTGGGTCATCAGCGGCAACCGCCGCCACGCCATGACCGGGCGCGGGCCGCCGTTGAGCCAGTCATACAGGATGCGCCCGGCATGCTCGCCGGTCTCGTACATGTCCACGTGCGGATAGGTCTTGAAGCTGACGATCACGTCGGCGTTGGCCATCATCTTGGCTGTGACGTTGCCGTGCAGGTCCAGCGCCACCGCGATGGGCACATCCGGCGTGCGCCGCCGCAGGCGTTCCAGCAGGTCGCCTTCCCCGTCGTCGGTGGTCTCGGCCACCATCGCGCCGTGCAGATCGAGCAGGATGGCGCCACAGCCCCGCGCGCCGGCCACGATCGCGTCGCACAGCTGGCTATAGGCCTCCGCCGACACCCGGCCGCTGGGATAAGCGGTGGCGGACACCGGCGTGACCACGGTCGCGCCGTTGGCCTCGGCGATATCGATGAAGGCCGACATGGCCGTGCGCTTGCCCTTGTTTTCCGCGTAGGCCTGGGCGCCGAAAGCGGGACCGTCATTGCCGAACGCGGACAGCGGCGTGGGCACCGGCGAGAACGTATTAGTCTCGTGGTTCAGGCGGGCGATCATGACCTTCATTGTCCGGCTCCTCGGCATGCGCATTCAGTGCGTTCAGTTGTTCTGGGGCGGTCCTGGGCGCAAGGCCCCCAGGCCGAGTTTTTCCATGGCCTCGCTGGCCTCGATGATCATCGCGGCCACTTCCGCCACGCTCACGCGCAGGCCCGTCGCCCGGGTCCGCATGTGCTCATAGGCGGCGCGCTCGTCCAGGCGCTGGTGGTCCATCAGCACGCGGATGGCCTTTTCGACAACGCGCCGCGCCTTGATCGTGTTTTCCAGCTTGTTGATCTTGGACTGCTGCCGGCTTTGGAACTGCTTGGCCGAACGCGCCAGCACCAGCGTACTGAGCACGCCCGCCGAGCGGAACGGCCGTGTCAGCACGCCATGCGCGTTGGTCTTGAGCAGCTGTTTCAATGTGGTCGGGGTTTCGTACTCGGACAAGGCGATCAGGGTGGCCTCGACCTCGCTGGCGGTCCAGGCGGCGCTGTTGCGGCCGCACTGCGACACCTGGAAAAAGATGACGTCCACCCCGGCGGGCGGCCCATCCGGAAACGGCCAGTGCAAATGGATGCGGCAACCGATGCGCTTGAGCTGCTCGACCAGCAGATCGCGGTCCTCGCCCGGCGGATACACCACGGCGACGGCCACACTGCGCAAGTCCTCGTAGAGGCGGCGTAGGCTATGGTCCATGGCTATTTCAACCAAAACTCGTCCAACCCGAACGCGGTGAGGTACGGGTCTGGCTTCACCGGTTCGTCGCTTTCCCAGACGATGTCGAAGCGCCCGTCCTCCCGGCACACGCCGATGCGCGGCGTCAGCACGCTGTGATTGTTCTCCGCCAGCACGGACATCTGCCCGTCTGGCGCGTCGAACTGCACCTGGTGCACCGCCTGCACCAGCTTGCGGGTGTCCATGCTGCCCACGCGCTGCAAGGCGCGCGCGAACAGGTGCATCTGGCTGTAGCAGGTCTCCGCATAGACGCTGGCGGGATGATCGCCGAAGCGGGCGCGCCAGCGAGCCAGGAAATGCGCGTTGGCGGGCGTGTCCACCGTGTTGAAATAGGTCGCCGCAGTGATATGGCCGACGCAGCGCTGCGGCCCGATCTCCGCCACCTCCGATTCCGCCATCGTCAAGCTGGCGATGGGGATATGCGAGGCTGCCGTGCCCTCCGCCTGGCAGGCCTCGTGATAGCGCTGGTAGAAGCGCTGCGCGTCGGCGCCGATAAGGGTGGAAAACACCACGTCGGGCTGGATGCGGCGGATGTCCGCGACAACATCGTTGATTTCGCTGTCATCGCAGCCCAACGGCAGATAGGTTTCGTCCAGGATCTCGCCGCCGTGTTCCTCGACGGTTTCGCGCATGATGCGGTTGGTCTCGCGCGGATAGATGTAGTCCGCGCCCACCAGGAAGATGCGCGAACCGCAGTTCTGGATCAGGTAGGCCGCCAACTGCATGCTGCCCTGGTTGGGCGCCGCGCCGGTGTAGATGACGTTGGGCGAGTATTCGAAGCCTTCGTACACCGAGCCATACCACAGCAAGGAATTGCTGCGCTCCACCACCGGCAACATGGCCTTGCGGCAGTGCGAAGTGCAGCCGCCGAAGATGACGCTGACTTCATCGTCCAGCAGCAGGCGCGCCGCCAGGCGGCGGTACTCCTCGGCGTCGCTGCGCGGGTCATACGCCACCGGCGCCAACGGCCGGCCCAGCACGCCGCCCAGTTCGTTGATCTCTTCGACCGCCAGCACCGTGCCGAAGAAGTGCTGCGATTCCGTGGTGCCGGTGACGCCGCTGCGCGAATACAGCACGCCGATGCGCCAGCCTGGCCGGTCCGCGTCCTTGTCATGGAGCGTGCTCATGATGGAATCCTTGGGCAGGTACTACGCGCGTGCATCATGGAAAATTTGGGCCGGATGGCCTTCATACTTTGAGATGAGCAATGATATTGCCCGCAGCCCCGGGCGCGCCAGTCTCGCCTTCGTCGACGATGCTGCCCTGCTTGAGCACCAGGTAGCGGTCGGCCACGTCCAGGGCGAATGCCACGTTCTGCTCCACGATGAACATCGTCGTGCCGTGCCGTTCGCGCTCCCAGTTCAGCGCGCGGCCCAGGCGCTCGATCACCGAGGGCTGCAGCCCTTCCGTGATCTCGTCCAGCAGCAAGAGCGCGGGTCGCTGCATCAGCCCTCGCGCCACCAGCAGCATTTTCTGCTCTCCGCCCGACAAGGTGCCGGCGTGCTGGCGCAAGCGGGTCGTGAATACCGGAAACAGTTCGGCGATCTCGGCAAAGCGTTCATCGAAGAGCTGCTCGCGCGGCAGGCCCAGGCGCAGGTTGTCGCGGATGCTCAGGTCGGGAAACAGCGGCTGCTCCTGGGCCGCGTAGGCCACGCCGCAACGCGCCACTTCGTGCGGCCGCAGCCGGGTCGCGTCCACCCCGCCCACGCTGATGCGGCCCCGCTGCTTGGGCAGATAGCCCATGATCGTCTTGAGCAAGGTGCTCTTGCCCATGCCGTTCTTCCCCAGCAGGGCCACGCAGGTGCCGCGATCGACCGCAAGCGACACGTCGTGCAGCACCATGGCCCTCTTGTAGCCGCTGGACACCTCTTCCAGGCGCAACGCCGGCGCCGCGATGGTCGTCATTGCCCTGCTCCTTGCGCGGCCTGCGCGCTGCCGGCGTAGATGGTGCGCACCAGTTCGGACTCCACGACCTCGCGGAATCCGCCGTCCATGACGATGCGGCCCTGGTGCAGCACCACGATGCGCGTCGCGATTTCCTTGACGAAATCCAGGTCGTGCTCCACCAGCAGGCAGCACAGGCCGTAGCGGTGCGCCAGCGACGACAGCACGTGGCCTATCTGCAGGCGCTCGGCCTTGCTCAGCCCGGCAGTGGGTTCATCCAGCAGCACGATGCCCGGCTCCAGCGCCAGCACCATCGCCAGTTCCAGCGCCTGCTGTTGCCCGTGCGAGAGGTCGCGCGCCACGCTTTCCAGGCACTGGTCCAGGCCAGTCACGCGCAGCGTTTCCAACGCATAGGGCGGCAGATCCAGCGCGGGCGCGCGGCGCCACCACGACGGCCGCTCGCGCAGCGTGGTGGCGATGCGCAGGCTTTCGGCCACGGTCAGCGTGTCGAACACATTGGCGTTCTGGAACTTGCGGCCCAGCCCATGGCGCACGCATTGCTCCGGGCCATCGCGCCGCACCTCGTGGCCGTAGAGTTCCAGCCTGCCCTGCGACCGTTCGGCGCCGTCCGCAATGCAGCGCATCAGCGTGGTCTTGCCGGCGCCGTTGGGGCCGATCAGCCCGACCAGTTCGCCACCGCTGGCTTGCAGGTCTATGCCTTCCAGCACCTTCAGGCTGCCGAAGTGCTTGGACACGCCCGCCAGGCTCAAGGCGCGGGCTGAGCCGCCCGCTTGCCGGGGCGGCACGGCCCGTTCGCCCAGCACGGGCGTGGCCGCCTTCGCTGCCCGTCCGCGCCAGGGCGCCGTCAGCAGGGGCAGGAGCCCGCGCGGCAACAACAGGATCACCAGGACGAAGGTCACGCCCAGCAGCAGTTGCCAGACGAACGGCATGTTGCCGCTGAGATAGGAACCCGCGACATTGATGAGGATGGCTCCCAGCACCGGCCCCCAGATGGTGCCGCGTCCGCCCAGCGCCACCCAGATGATCAGCTCCGTGCCGAAGACGAAGCCCGTGAGCTCGGGCGCCACCACGCCGCTGAACGCGCCGTAGCCAAAGCCCGCAAGGCCGGCCACCGCGCCGCAGGCCACCAGCAGCGCAATGCGCCAGTGCGCGGTGTTCAATCCGAGATAGCTGCAGCGCGCCTCGTTGTCGCGCAGCGCCACCAGAATACGGCCGCCATCGCTGCGCACCACCACCCAGGCCAGCAGCGCCACCACAGACAAGCCGCCCGCCGCGATCACATACCAGGCCTCCAGGGACAGGTCGAAGGTCTCGTAGCCGGTCAGGCCGGACGACGATCCGGTAAAGGTCCCGCCAGATAGCACCAACTGCATCAGCACGATAGGCAGCACCAGCGAGATCACCGTCGCGAAGAACGGCGAAGCGCCGCGGTAGAACGACAGCCAGCCGGTCACCAGCGCCAGCAGCGCCGCGGCGCCCACGGCCGCCAGGGCGGCCAGGGCCGCTATCGCCGGCGAGAATCCGTAGTGCGTAAAAGCCAGACCCGCGGCATAGGCCCCCACGCCGAAAAAGGCGGACTGGCCGAAGGTCAGGTAGCCGGTGTAGCCCCACAACACGTCCACGGTCACCGCCGCCACGGCAAAGAACAGCGCCTTGATCAGCACGTTCAGCATGTAAGTATCGAACAGCCAGGGGCCCGCCGCCGTCAGGACCAGGCACAGCCCGGCCAGGCCCAGCAGGCTGCGGCTGCGCGCAGTCCGCGCCGAATCGGCGGCGCTGCCGGCCAGCGTCTGTTGAGTCAATGCGCGATCAGTCATGGGCGAATCCTTGGGGACGCAGGCGCAGCGTCAGCGCGGCCAGCACGGCGATGGTGACGCCACCCAGGATCGGGCTGACGTAGACGCTCACCAGCACCTGGCAGGCGCCGTAGACCAGGCAGGTCAGCATGAGCGCGGTAATCGAATGACCCGACACCATCACCAGCATGAAGGCGCTGACGAGCCAGGGCAGTCCCATGTTCGGATCGACACTGGACAAAGGCGTGATCAGCGCGCCGGCCAGCGCGCCCAGCCCCGCGCCCAGGCCGAAAGTGGTGAAGCGGATGCGCTCGGCGTTGATGCCCAGGCCGCGCGCCAGGTCCTCGTTCATGATCACCGCCCGGGTCCGCACCCCGAAGCGCGTGCCGCTGAGCAGCAGCGTCATCGCGGCATATATCAGCAGCGCCGCCGGCAACAGGAACAGCCGGTATGCCGAATACTCGATGCCCAGGAAGGACACGGCGCCATGGATGGGCGAATCCGCGAACTTCACTTCGCGCCCGAACGCCATCGTGATGAGCTGGCCGATCACGATGCCCAACCCCCAGGTAGCCAGGATGGCATCCAGCGGCCGCTTGTACAGCGGCTGCACGATCAGGCGCTCCACGCCCATGCCCACCAGCACGCCCACCGCCAGGGCGAACGGCAGCGCCAGCCAGGGATTCAGCCCCAGCTGCGTCACCACCAGGCTGGCGTAACTGCCCAGCGTGAGAATCGCGCCATGCGCGAAGTTGACGATCTTCATCACGCCGAAGATGATCATCAGCCCGGCCGTCACGATGAACAGCATGGCGGCCGTGCTCAGGATGTCCAGCAGCAAACCCATATCGGTCTCCAGCGCCGCCGGCATGGCCGGCGGCGCGTGTCATGACGCAATCGTCACTTCAAGTCGGGGCATTGCGCGCCCGGATCGACTTTGTCGAAGGTCTGCAGGATCTTGATGGAGCCGTCCTGCTGCACCTGGCCCAGGCGCATGGTCAGCGCCGCGTGGCGCTGGCGGTCCATGGTCACGGGGCCGCGCGGGCCGTCGAACGTGACCGCGCTCAGCGCCTGCACCACCTTGGGCGCATCGGTGCCGCCGGCCTTTTCGACCGCCGCCTTGTACAGGTAGAAGGCTTCATACTGCGGTGCGGAGAATTCGTTGGCGGTCTTGGCGTCGTTGCCGAACTTCGCCTTCAGGCCGTCCAGGAATTTGCGGTTCTGAGGCGTATCGATGCTGGTCAGATACGAGGCCGACATATACATGCCCACCGCCGTCTCGCCCATGGTCTTGGCGGTACCCTCGTCGATCGCCAGGTTGCCGTAGGGCATGGACAGGCCCGCCGCCTTGACCTGCTTGGCCAGGCTGACATTGGGGCCGCCGCCGGCTGTCGAACTGATCAGCGCGTCCGGGTTGGCTGAGCGTATCTTGGACACCACCGGCGTCCAGTCGGAGCCGTCGATCGGCAGGTATTCCTCGCCCACCACGCGCCCGCCCTGCTTTTCGATGTATTCCCGCGTGAACTTGAGCATCCCGCGGCCGAAGGCGTAGTCGCTGCCGACCAGGAAGAAGGTCTTGGCCTTGCGGTCCTGCATGAAGTGATCCACTACCGGCGCCACCTGCTGCTCGGGCACCCAGCCGTTCACGTGCAGCCAGCGGTTGCAGGAGCGTCCCTCGTAGAACGAGGTGTAGATATAGGGCACCTTGCCGCGCGACACGATGGGCAGCGCGGCATTGCGCGCCGCGCTGGTTTCCATGGCGATGATGGCGTCGACCTTCTTCTGGAACACCAGCGTGTCGTAGGCCTTCTGCGCGCCGACCGCGCCCGAGGCGTCGTCGGCAATCTCCAGCACGATCTGGCGACCCAGGATGCCGCCGGCCGCGTTGATCTCGTCGGCGGCCAGTTGCGAGGCCTGCACCACGCCAGGCGCGACCACGCTATTGGCGCCGGACAGGCCGACCGGCACGCCGATGCGCAGCGGTTCCGCGGCATGGACGCCGCCCGCGGCGGTAAGCAGTGCGATAAACGACAGGCGGATGCGGCAGCTATTGAATAGGCTCTTCATGGGTTTTCTCCTTGGGGGGAAACGGCCGGGGACCGTCGCTTAGCGTTGCCGCGGATTTGCGGCGGCGCCCAACTGCTCGTCATAGATATCGCGGCGCCTGTCGCGCAGCACGTGGTTGAAATCATTCAGTTGGCGCGCCCGGCGCGAGGCCGGCACGTCTATGGGCGCCAGCAGCACCTCCTCCTGATCGATGCTGGCCGGTCCCGCCGCCATCCAGCCCTGGGAACCCACGATCAGGCTGCGGCCCACGAAGGGCTGACCGCGCTCGGTGCCGACACGGTCGGCGCACACCACCGTCAGGCCGTTGCTGTGGGCGCCGCTCATGGTCAGCGCGTGGGCCATGACGGGTCCGTCGCGCGTCTGTCCCGGCATCGGCACCCAATTGGTCGGCACCGCCACGATGTCCGCGCCGCGCACCGCCAACAGCCGGTAGACCTCGGGAAACCAGCCGTCGTAGCAGATGGCCACGCCGATGCGGCCCAGTTCGGTGTCGAACACCGGCAAGCCCAGGTCGCCGGCCTCGAAGTACAGGTTCTCATCGCCCCACAGATGCAGCTTGCGGTAGGTACCCAGATAGCCCGCCGGCCCCGCGACCAGCGCGGCGTTATAGAGCCGCCCGCCCGCGCGCTCGGCGATGCCCGCCACCAGGTAGATGCCCAGACGCTGCGCCAACGCGATCCACGCCTGCGAGCTGGGGCCTTCCGGCACCGCTTCGGCCAGGGCATGGGCTTCCTCGCGGCTTTCGAACATGTAGCCCGTATTGGCCAGTTCCGGCAGTACCACCAGCCGCGCGCCCTGGGCCACGGCCAGCTCCACCAGTTCGGCGGAACGGGCGACGTTGGCGGCGACTTCACCAATCGCGGGCTCCATCTGCACGCTGGCCACCCAGGTCACGGAGGCGGGGGAACGATGCGGATCCGACGCTTGCATGCGAGCTCCATATTCAGAAATTGAAAACGAAAAAGCCCCCGACCACGCATTGCGTGCAAGTCGGGGGCTTCTATAGCCAAGACTGTATGTTCAGGCAGCAATCATTGCTGCGGGGTACTGCGAGCCGTTCTGGTCAATGTTGACCGTGTGCGAATGATAGGGAGACGCGGGTTCCTGGGACAATAAGTGCTTTCCCGGACGGCGGACAGGCCCGCGGGCCCGCGCCACCTGGCGCTGCGTCATTGCGACGCATTGGGCCGTTCCGCCCGGCTTGGCATAATACGCAGCCATGAGCAAACCCGCAGCACACCATCCCCCTCTTGCCTCAGGCTGGCTGGCCAGCGCGCCGCCCATCCTGCCCCCTGCCCCGCGCCATTGGCTGTTCCGCCCCGGCGCGCTGACCGCCGGTTTGCGCCAGGTCGGCCAGGTGCGGCTGCGCGTGCTGGCCGAGTACGCGGATGGCGCGCCGCCGGACGAAGCCCGGGCGATGGGCATCGCGCCCGGCACGCCAGTGTGGATCCGCGAGGTGCTGATGTCGGTGAACGGCGTGGACAGCGTGCCCGCCCGCAGCCTGACGCCGCTGCGCGCGTCCCACGGCGCCTGGCAAGGCATGCGCCGCCTGCTGACCCGCCCGCTGGCGGACATGCTCTACCACGACAGCACGGTGGTGCGCTCGCCGTTCGCCTGCCGCCGGCTGGCCGCGCCGGTGCCGTTCCATGCCACCGCGCTGGACGTGTTGCCCGCCGCGCAGCGCGATCCGGACGCCGGCCGCATCTGGGCGCGGCGCTCGGTATTCTGGCGCCAGGGCCAGCCGCTGCTGGTGGCCGAATGCTTCCTGCCTGCGTTCTGGCAACTGGTCGCCGACCAACCAGTGCCGCCGCTGGTGCCGCACCAGCGCACGCCGCGCTGAGGCGGCGGCCTCAGCCTTCGTAACGGCGCCCGCGCTCCAGCAGCTCGGGCGTGCCGATCACGGCGTTCAAACCGTCGAAATCCAGCATGCCTTCGCGCCACGGCGCGGTGGTGCCGTGCGCGCGCAGGCTGGCGTAGTAGCCCTGCAAGGTGTGCGCCACGGCGCGCGCCGTGCCGCCCGGGAAGATGACGATGCGGAACCCCAGTGCGGTCAGGGCATCGGCGCTTTGCACCGGGGTCTTGCCCCCCTCCACCATATTGGCCAGCAGCGGCACGCGCTGCGCAAAGCGGCTGCATGCCGCCTGCATCTGTTCGGGCGTGCGCAGCGCCTCGATGAACAGCGCATCGGCGCCGGCTTCCAGATACGATTCCGCCCGGTCCAGCGCGGCCTCCAGCCCTTCCACCGCCAGCGCATCCGTGCGCGCCAGGATCAGTGTCGACGCATCGGTCCTCGCATCCACCGCGGCGCGCAGCTTGCCGCGCATCTCGGCGGCGGGAATCACTGTTTTGCCGTCCAGGTGGCCGCAGCGCTTGGGAAAGGTCTGGTCCTCCAGCTGGATCATGGCGGCGCCGGCGCGCTCCAGGCCGCGCACCGTGCGCTGCGTGTTCAAGGCGTTGCCGAAGCCCGTGTCAGCGTCCACGATGACGGGCGTGGCGACCCGTTCGGTAATGCGGGCCAGCGTGTCCTCGACTTCGCTGTACGTGGTCAGGCCGATGTCCGAGCGGCCCAGCCGCGTGTATGCGATCGACGCGCCGGACAGGTACAGGGCGCCAAAACCCGCCTGTTCGGCGATCAGGGCGGACAAGGCGTCGTAGACGCCGGGAGCCAGCACGGCGCCGCCGGCCAGCTGTGTTTGCAGGTTTTGCTTCATGTCGATTCCTATGCGAGTTCGCGCCCGAGCAGGCTGGCGGCGGTCGCCGCCGCGATATGGCCGCCGGCGACCGCGCTGAGCAGGCCATTGCCGGAGAGATAGCCCGATACCTCATTACCCGAAACGCCGCGCGCCGCGCCGCCCGCGGCCAGCAAGTTAGGCAAGGCATTGCCCGCCTGGTCCAGCACGCGGCAATGCGCATCGATGTCCAGGCCGCCTTGCGTATGGAACAGCGCGCCCGTCACTTTGATGGCGTGGTACGGCGCTTGCAGCGCGCGCTCGAAGCGCCGCCCGTATGCGTCGGCGACGCCGGCCGCCACGCCATCCAGGGTCTGGCTCAACGTCGCTTCGTCGCAGCCGATCAGGGCCGCCAGCGCCGCAAGGTCCGCGCAGGTCTTGAGTGCCCGGCCTGCCTCGGCCTGCACAAAGTCCGGGAAGCTGCGCGCCAGCGCCAGCGTGCGGTCGTCGAATACGTTCCAGGCTAACCCGCCAGGCTGCGCCAGCACATGGACCGCAGCCTCGGAGTAGCCATGCGTCTCGTCGTGGAACCGGCGTCCGGCGCCATTGATCTGCACGCCGCCATCCATCATCACGGCCCAGGAAATCAGCGCGCCCTGGGGCGTGGCCCAGGAACCGTGGCCCTGGTAGCCGCCCAGGTCCGCCAGCCGCGCGCCCAACTGCGCGCCCCACTCGATGGCGCTGCCATCGTTGCCGGCATGGCCGCCGTAGACGGCCCCGCGCATGGCCGGAAGATGCTCGGCCACCATCGCCGCATTGCCGCCAAAGCCGTTGCAGGCCAGGATCAGCACGTCGCAGCCGATCACGTCGATGGAGCCGTCCGGCCGTTCGCAACCTACCGCCGTGATGCGGCCGTCCTCATCCGTCCAGAGCTGCCGCGCCAGGGCGCGGGTCAGCAGATAGGCGCCGGCCCCGGTGGCAGCGCGCTCCAGCGCGGCGACCAGGGCTGCGCCGGTGCGCTCGGGCAAGGTGTGCATGCGACGAGCGGTATGGCCTGGGTACAGGAAGCCATCCAGCACCTCGAACGCCAGACCGTGGCGCGCCAGGTTGTCGACGGCGGCCGCGGACGCGCCCGCGTAGGCGGCAACCAGATGCGGCGCGGCCGTGCCGCCGGTCTTGGCCTGGATGTCGGTGGCGTAGCGTTGCGCGTCGTCCTCGATGCCGGCGGCTCGCTGCGCGGCCGATCCGGCCGCCGGGATGAAGCCGGAAGACAATGCGGTGGAGCCGCTGGGCGCGGCGTCGCGCTCGATCAGCACGGTCTCGATGCCGGCGTCGGCCAACCGCAAGGCGGCGGTCAGGCCGCAGGCGCCGGCGCCGATGATGGCCACCGGCACATGCATCGCATCCGCGCCAGGCGCGGCGCCCCGCAGGACTTGCGGCGCGCTCACGAGGCCAGCCTGTCCAGGAAGTCCTGGCAGGACAGCACATCGGCCACGGTGCGCAGATCCGCCAGCGTGGCATCGTGCATGGCCGGCGTGGGCGCGGCGCAACCGTCGGACAGCACCGCCACGTGGTAGTCGCGCATGTGGGCATCGCGCGCCGTGCTGGCCACGCCGCCATTGGTGACGATGCCCGCGATTACCACGCTGGAGATGCCCGCGCGCCGCAGCACCCAGTCCAGCTGGGTGTTGAAGAAAGCGGAGTACGCCACCTTCCAGACCGACACGTCCACCAGGCCGTCGAGCTCGGCCACGTTGGCCTGCCCCTGGGAACCGGCCACGAAATCGCCCTTGCGCAGGAACGGGCGCAACTGCCGCAGGTGCGGAGAGATCATGGGTTCGCCATGCGCGTCCGGCCACAGCGTGAACTGGCTGGCCGCCACGAACCCGCCTCGCGCCTTGAGCTTGCGAGCCACCGGCGCAACCCGGGCGGGCAAGGCGCGCGCCTGCGGGCTGACGGCGCCTCCGCGGTCGTAGGCGCCGCCTGGCGCGAGGAAATCGTTCTGCAGGTCAATGACGACCAGCGCGGTACTGCGGGGATCAAAAGCGGTCATCGTGCGCTCCTATGCGGCCTGGCGGGCGATCAGCAGATTGCCCAGGGAATCGACCTGGCCGGCAAAGCCGGGCTCGATCCAGATCGTGGTGTCCGGCTGTTCCAGAATGGCGGGCCCCGCCACTTCCGCGCCCACCGGCAGGTCCAGCCGCGCATAGCGCACGGCGTCATGCCATTGCCCGCCGTGGAAGACGGCCTGCGTGCCCAGCGCATCCGGCATCTCGGTACTGGTCGGCGCCAGCAGCGCCAGATCGAACTTGGGCCGCTGGCCGATGCGTGCATAGCGCAGGTTCAGGATGCGCACCGCGATGCCTTCCAGGCTGCGGCCGAAGGCGGCGCGGTAGGCGCGCTCGAAAGCGGCGCCTATGCCCGCGCGGTTCAATTCGTCGCGGCCGATTTCCACCCGCACCGTATGGCTCTGGCCCACGTACAGCATGTCCAGCTCGATGCTCTCGCGGATGCCCTCGAAACCCACGCCGGCGGAATCCAGCCTTTCCTGGCAGGCCAGCGCCAGGCTGTCGATGCGCGCCAGCAGGTCGTCCGCGTCCAGCGCGGCCAGCGCCACGTTCAGGGTCTGCACGCCGTCGTGCCGCATGTCGGCCATGACGCAGCCCAGGGCCGAAGTGACGCCGGGATAGCGCGGCACGATGCCGCGGGCCGCGTCGACCTCGTTCATCATGGCGCAGACGTGCAGCGCGCCGCCGCCGCCGAACGGCATGTAGGCGAACTTGCGCGGATCGTGGCCGCGCTCAATGGAGACGACGCGGATCGCGCCCGCCATCTTGGCATTGGCCACGGTCAGGATCGCCTCGGCCGCGGCATGTACGTCCAGCCCCAGCGGCTTGGCCACATGCGCTTCGATGGCGGCCCGCGCCAGCGCCACATCCATGGTGGCAAGCAGCCCGCCGCCCAGCGGCCGCTCGGCGGCGATGCGACCCAGCAGCACGTTGGCGTCGGTCACGGTGGGCCGGGTGTTGCCCCGGCCGTAGCAGGCCGGGCCCGGCACGCTGCCGGCAGACTCCGGGCCCACTTGCAGCAGACCGCCCGCGTCCACGCTGGCGATCGAACCGCCGCCCGCGCCTATGGTTTCGATCTGGATCATGGGCGCGCGCACCACCATACCGAAGTCGATGGCCGTCTGCGCCGACAACGAGGCCTCGCCGCCCGCCACCAGCGACACGTCGAACGAGGTGCCGCCCATGTCGCCGCTGACCACGTTGGGAAAGCCTGCGGCGCGCGCGATGGCGGCGCAGGCGATGACGCCCGCGGCCGGGCCCGACAGCGCGGTACGCACCGGCACGTCGCAGGCCGTCTGGCGCGACATCACACCGCCGTTGCTCTGCACCACCAGCAGCTCGCCGCCAAAGCCGTTGTCCTTCAGATCCGATTCCAGCCGCGTCAGGTAGCTGCCGACCACCGGCTGCAACGACGCGTTGAGCACGGCCGTGGAGCAGCGCTCGAATTCGCGGATCTCGGGCAGCACCTCGGTGGCGGCGGTGACATTGCCGTTGGGCCAGAGCGCGCGCACGCAGGCCGCAGCCTGCGCCTCATTGACCGGGTTGGCATAGGCATTGACGAAGAACAGACAGACGGCGTCGCAACCCTGCTCCAGCAGTTGCCGGGCCGCGGCCTCGACCTGGGCCAGGTTCACCGGCGTATGCACGGTGCCATCCGCCAGCACCCGCTCCTCGACTTCCAGGCGCAGGTCGCGCGGCACGACCGGTTCGTAGTTGCCGCGCAGGCCCCAGGTCTGGGGCCGGTCGCGCCGGCGCATTTCCAGCACGTCGCGGAAACCCGCCGTGGTGATGATGCCGGTGCGCGCCACCTTGCGCTCCAGCAGCGCGTTGGTGCCTACCGTGGTGCCATGCACGATGGTGGCGATGGCGTTGGCCCCATCCGCCACGCGGGCGATGCCGTTCATGAAGCCGCGCGCTTCCTCGCCGCGCGTGGACGGCACCTTGACCACGCGGGCGCTGCCGCCCGCCTCGTCCAGCACGAATATATCGGTGAACGTGCCGCCCACGTCCACGCCTACGACCAAACCTTGTGCCGCGCTCATGCCGACTGCTCCTTCAGATTTCCACTTACGTAACCCATCTTGCGGTCGTGCTCGCGCGCCGCTTCGGATCGCGCGGCAGGATCGCCGTAGCCGCCGCCGCCGGGCGTTTCCAGGCGCACCCGGTCGCCGCGTTTGAGTTGTATGCCCAGCATCTTCGAACTCATGGGCGGGGTCTGCCAGCCGCCGTCCTGTTGGTAGCGGAAGACATTCAGCGCCGCTTCCTTGCCGCCGGCGATGCCCTTGGGCGCGCTCCTGCCGCGTTCACCGAAGATGAAGGCCTCGGCGCTGTCTTCCAGCAACTCAATTTCATAGATGGCGCCCAGGCCGCCGCGATGCGCGCCGTCGCCCGCCGAATCGGGACGCAGCGCCCATTGCGTGAAGCGCACCGGATAGGCCGCTTCCAGGATTTCCAGCGGTGGAATGGTGGCGGTGGAGATGGGTGCGTTGCCGTGGCTGAGCCCGTCGCCGTCAGAATGGCCGCCATGGCCGCCGCCAAAGAAACTGAACATCACCCAACGCTGGCCGCGCCGGGCTTCATCGCTGCGGTAGCCGGCGATCGACAAGGCATTGATGGTGCCGTAGGCCTGCGCCAGCGCGCGCGCGGGCTCGGCCTGGGCCATGGCGCAGAAGATCACGTCGATCATGCGCAGGATGGTCTCGGTATAGCCGCCGACCGGGCGCGGCCGGTCCGCCGAGATCACCAGGCCGTCCGGCAGCACCACGTCGACCGCGTCCAGCACGCCGGCATTGGCCGGCACGTCCGGGAACAGGTGCTTCAAGGCCACGTAGCAGGCCGCGATCGCGGTGGCGCGCGAGATGTTCACCGGGCCGGCGAGGTGCCCGTGAAATCCAGCGTCAGGCTGTCGCCCTGGATCTTGAGCTTGAGCGCGATGCGCAACGGCTGATCGCGCACGCCATCGTTGTCCAGCATGTCCTCGAAGGCGTACTCGCCGTCGGGCAGGCGCGAGATATGGTCGCGCATCAGGCGGCGGGCGCGTTCGCGCAGCGTGCCCAGGGACTCCAGCACGGTGGCGTCGCCGTATTCGTCGAGCAGGCTGTCCAGCCGGCCCGCGCCCAGATCCAGCGCCGCGAGTTGGCCGTTCAGGTCGCCCCACAGGCTGTCGGGCAAGCGGGTATTGGCCTGCAGGATGGCGAGCACGTCCTGGTCCAGCACGCCCGCGCGCACGATGCGCACCGGCGGAATCTGCACTGCCTCCTGCCAGCACTCGGTGGCGGCCGGGTTGTAGTTGCCCGGCACCGCGCCGCCCACGTCGTGCCAGTGGGCGGCCGACGCCAGGAAGCAGAACAGCTTGCCGCCGCGGAACACCGGCCGCACCAGCTTGAAGTCGTTGGCGTGGGTGCCGCCCTCGTAGGGGTCGTTGAACAGCCAGACGTCGCCGTCGACCATGCCGCCGCGCCCCGCCGCCGCCTTGGCCGCGGCCTTGACGGCAAAGGCCATCGCGCCGACGAACACTGGCAGGCCGGACTTGCCTTGCACCAGGGTGGCGCCCGTAGCCGCGTCGTACATGCCATGGCAGGCGTCGTGGGCCTCGGCGATGATGGGATTGAACGCGCTGCGGTAGAGCGTGGCGTCCATCTCGTCGGCAATCTGTTCCAGGCGGCCCTTCAGGACCGCGAGTGTGACGGGATCAAGCATGATGTGATTCCTAATGAGTCTTGCGCTGTTTCAGCAGATTCAGCAGTCCGCCCGCCTGCACCATTTCCAGCAGGAAGGCGGGCACGGTGTCGCAATGCAGTTCGGCAGGTACGCCCGCGGCGCGGCGGATGCGGCCAGCGACGGGATCCAGGGCGATGCGCTCGCCTTCTTGCAGGGTTTCGGCCTGCGCGCAGGTCAGCAGCAGCAGGCCCACGTTGAACGCGTTGCGGAAGTACAGGCCGTTGAAGGACGGCGCGACCACCGCGGCGATGCCCAGGCGCACCAGCGCAGCCGCGGCCTGCTCGCGCGAGGAGCCGATGCCGAAATTGGGACCGGCCACCAGCACATCGCCCGGCTGCACGTTGCCGGCGAACTCGGGCCGCACCCGCTGCAGGCAATGGCGCGCGATCTCGTCGATGCCGAATTTCATGTAGGCGCCTGGCGCCAGCGCGTCGGTATCGATATCCGCGCCCACGCGCCAGACGCGGTGCGTCACGGACTGCTTGGTCATGCCATGAACTCCCGGGGATCGGCGATGCGGCCGGCCACGGCCGAGGCCGCCACCGTGTAGGGCGAAGCCAGATAGACCTGGGCCGTCTCGGAACCCATGCGCCCCTTGAAATTGCGCGCCGTGGTGGCAATGACGCTGGCGCCGTCGGGTATCGACCCGCCGTAGCCCGCGCAAGCGCCGCAGGAGGTCGCCAGCACCTGCGCGCCAGCATCGCGCAGTACTTGCATCACCCCTTCCTGTTCGGCCTGGCGCTGGTCCTGCTGGCTGGCCGGCGCCACCATCAGGCTCATGCCGGCGGCCAGACTGCGGCCGCGCAACACGCTGGCCGCGGCGCGCAGATCCTCCAGCTTGGCGCCGGTGCAAGCGCCGATATAGGCCACCTGCACCGGCACGTCGCCATACTGGCCGACGTCGCGCGCATTGGCCGGGCTGTGCGGCGCGGCGACCTGCGGCGCCAGCGCCGCGGCATCGAAATCGTGCCACTCCGCCTGCGCCCCCTGGTCGCTGCGCCAGCGCGCCAGGTCGATTTCATCCGTGACGCCCGCCTCGCGCAGATAGGCCACGGTGGTCTCGTCCGGCGCGATCAGGCCGACCTGCGAACCCAGCTCGGCGCTCATGTTGGACAGGGTCATGCGTTCCTGCATCGACAAGGCACGCACCGCCTCGCCGCAGAATTCCACCGCCTGGTAGCGCCCGCCGTTCATGCCGTAGCGGCCTATCATGCGCAGCATCATGTCCTTGGCCGTCACGCCCTGGGACAGTTGGCCGTTCCAGCGCATCATCAGGGTCTGCGGCACCTTCACCCAGATCTGGCCGGTGACGGCCACGCCCAGCATCTCGGTGCTGCCGATGCCGAACATATAGGCGCCGAACGCGCCGCCCGTGGGCGAATGCGAGTCGCCGCCGACGCAGAACATGCCGGGCCGGATATGGCCATGCTGCGGCACCACCACGTGACAGATGCCGAGCGAGTCGTAGACATTGGGCAATCGCTGTTCCGCCGCCCAATCGCGCGCGATGCGCACAATGCGGCGCGACTCGTCGTCGGATTCAGGCACGTAGTGGTCGATGACCAGCACGATCCTCGACGGATCCCACAGCGTGGCGCCCAGCTCCTGCAGCATGGGCTGCAGGCGGCGCGGGCCGCTGGAATCGTGGAACATGGCCAGGTCAACCGCACAGGTGACGATTTCGCCTTCGGCGACGGAAGCACGGCCGCAGGCCGCCGCGATCAGCTTCTGGGCCAGCGTTTGAGGCTCGGCCATGGCTACATCCCAAGATAGGCCCGGCGCACGTCGTCGCTGGCCAGCAGTTCCGGGCAAGCGCCGCTATAGCGCACCGCCCCGTTTTCCAGCACGTAGGCACGCTGCCCCATTTCCAGGGACTGGCCCACGTTCTGCTCCACCAGCAAAATCGCCAGCCCCTCGCCATGCAGACGTCCGATCAGGCCGAACAGCTCTTCGACCATCAACGGCGACAGGCCCAGCGAGGGCTCGTCCAGGATCAGGAGGTGCGGCTCGGCCATCAGGCCGCGGCCGATCGCCAGCATCTGCTGTTCGCCGCCCGACATGGTGCCGGCCAGCTGCGCCAGGCGTTCGCGCAAGCGTGGGAAGATGTGCAGCACCTTCTCCAGGTTGGCCGCGCGACGCTCGCGCGCCCGGGTGAAGGAGCCCAATTCGAGGTTTTCGCGCACGCTCAGGTTGGGAAACACGCGCCGGCCTTCCGGCACCTGGATCAGACCGGCCTTGACCACGTCGCGGTAATGGCGGCCGATCAGATCCTGGCCCTCGAAGCGCACCGAGCCGCCCCAGGGCCGGCACAGGCCGCAGACCGTATTGTTCAGCGTGGACTTGCCGGCGCCGTTGCTGCCCAACAGCACCACGATCTCGCCCTGGTCCACCCGCAGGTCGACGCCGCGCAGCACTTCCATGCGGCCATAGCCCGCACGCAATCCCTGAACTTCCAGCAGCGCGCTCATGCCGGCGCTCCTTGCGCGGCCAGCCTGGCCGCCGCGCCCTGGCCCAGATAGGCCTCGACCACCGCCGCATCGCGGGTGACCTCGCCGGGCGTGCCCGAGGCGATCAGGCGGCCTTGCGCCAGCACCCACACGTGTTCGGCCAGGCTCATCACCGCGCGCATCACGTGTTCGATCATCAGCACGGTCACGCCGTCGTCGGCCAGCTTTTTCACCACCGGTATCATCTCGTCGATCTCGCTGGGGTTGAGCCCCGCCAGTACTTCGTCCAGCAACAGCAGGCGCGGCCGCGTGGCCAGCGCGCGCGCCAGTTCCAGGCGCTTGCGCCCCGCCACCGTCAGGTCCGCCGCCGGCCGGTCCAGCAAGGCGTGCAGGTTTACCCGCGCCGCGACCTCTTCGGCCGCTTCCAGCGCCTCGCGGCGGTTGCCCAGGCGCAGATGCGCGCCCACGGCGATGTTCTGGCGTACGGTCTGCGCGCCGAAGGGCTGCACGATCTGGAAGGTGCGCGTCAGCCCCAGCCGCGCCGATTCGTGCGGCGGACGGCCGGTAATGTCCGTGCCCGCGAAATGCACCGAGCCGGAACCCGGCTTGAGAAAGCCGGACAGCAGGCCGAACAGCGTGGTCTTGCCCGCGCCGTTGGGGCCGACCAGCGCGGTCAGCGAGCCCTGGCGCACGTCCAGGCTGACGTCCTGGACCGCCTTCAGGCCGCCAAAGGTGATGGACAGATTACGCGCTTGCAGCAGGATCTCAGACACGGGCGCGCTCCTTGGCACTGAACAAACGGCCCAGCGCCTGACCGCTGCCGGTGATGCCGCGCGGCAGGAACATGACGATCACGATGAGCACCACGCCGTAGATGACCATGCTGATGCCCGGCAATTCGCCAAACAGGTTGCGCGTCAGGTCGCTCAGGGCATGCAGGGTCACCGCGCCCAGCACCGGCCCCCACAGGGTGCCCAGGCCGCCGACGATGGCGCCGACCAGCGCCTCCACCGACACGGCCGAGCCAAACGCAATGCCCGGGTCGATGTACTGGAACACCTGCACGTAGAAGGCGCCCGCCGCGCTCATGAAGGCCGCCGACAGCGCGATGCCGCCGAGCTTGACCCGCAGCGGATTCACGCCGATGGCGCGCGCCGCGTCCTCGTTGTCGCGCACCGCCTGCAGGTAGGCGCCGAAGCGCGAATGGCGCAGCCATGCCGTGACCACCAGCGCCAGCAGCACAAAGCCCAACAGCAGATAGATGTAGCCGCGGCGCGAGCCGAACTGCATGTTGGCCACGCCTTCCTGCAGCGGCACCATCAGCCCCACCCCGCCCCCGGTGAAGGACACCGACAGCGCCAGGATGCGGAACACCTCGGCGAAGGCCAGCGTCACCAGCGCGAAGTAGGAACCCTTCAGTCCGTAGCGGAACGTCAGCCCGCCCACCGCCAGGCCGACCAGCGCGCCCAGCGCGATGGCCATGGGCAAGACCAGCCAGGGATTGATGCCCAGGTTCAGCTGGCCCAGCGCCTGGGCGTAGGCGCCCACGCCGAAGAACAGCGCGTGGCCGAACGATAGCTGGCCGCCGTAGCCGCCCAGGATGTTCCAGGCCTGCGACAGCAGGGCCGCATACAGCGACATCATCACGAAGGTCAGCGCCACGCCCGAGTTCATCAGTGCGGCGGCGGCGGCCAGCGCCGCGCCGAATAGCGCGATAGTCAAAAGATCCTTGCCCATGCTCAGCCCCTCGCCCCGAACAGCCCCTGCGGGCGAAACAGCAGCACCGCGATGAAGATCGCGAATATGCCCATCTGGCCCAGCGAGTCGCCCAGGAACAGGCCCCCGATGGACTCCACCACCCCGATCAACAGGCCGCCGACCAGCGCACCGACGAAACTGCCCATGCCGCCCAGCACCACGATGGTGAAGGCCACCAGCACGAAGCCGCCACCCACTTGCGGATTGACGTAGTAAGCCGGCAGCAGGAAGCAGGCCGCCGCGCCCAGGCAGGCCATGCCGATGCCGAACGACAGCGCGTAGACCTTTTCCACGTCTATGCCCATCAGCTTGGCGCCCTGCTTTTCCTTGGCCACCGCGCGGATCGCCCTGCCCAGGTCGGTGCTGCGGATGATCCAGAACAGCACCGCCGCCACTGCCAGCGCGCCGCAGAAGGCAATGATCTTGGGCAAGGCAATCATGGCCGGCCCGATCTCCACCGTGGACAGCGTGTAGGCGGTGTCGATGGTGCGCGTGTCCGACTTGAACCACACCAGCGCCAGGTTCTCCAGCACGATGGCCAGCCCCAGCGTCACCAGCAGGATGTTCTCGTCCTTGCCATGGCTGGCGCGGTTGATCACGTAGCGCTGCAAGGCATAGCCCAGCGCGAACATGCCGGCGACCACCAGCGGCAAGGCGGCGTAGGGATCGATGCCGAGGCGGTCCTTCAGCAGGTACACGGCGTACAGCGCCACCATCAGCGCCGCGCCGTGCGCGAAGTTGATGATGTGCAGCACACCGTAGATCAAGGTCAGGCCCAGGGCGATCAGCGCGTACACCGCGCCCGTGGTCAGGCCGTTGAGCACCGAGGAAAAGAGGATGGCGGGATCGAGCACGCTCAGGCCTTCAGCGGGAAGATGGCGTCCGCCTGGCGGTAGTCGGCCGGGATGACGACCTTGATGTCGCCGCCGATCACCTGCGTCAGCAAGGGCTGCGCGCCGGTGTTCTGGCCGTTCACGAACTGGGTCGGGCCGTAAGGCATGATGTGGTTCGAGAAGGTGCTGGAGGCCAGCGCGTCGATGATGGCGGCGCGGTCGGCCGACTTGGCGCGTTCCAGCGCATCGGCCAGCAGCAGCACCGAGGTATAGGTCATGAAGACCTCGTAACTGAAGTAGGCGCCCTTCTCCTCGACACGCGCCTTCAGCGGAGCGACGCGCGCGTCCTTGGGGTTGAACCAATGGTTGCAATCGAGAATGCCATTGGCGATGTCCGGAAATTCCTTCAGGAACTTGTAGCTGGAGGCCGCGCCGCCCAGCACCGAGTAGATCGCCTTGGGCTGCACCTTCTGCTGCTTCATGGCGCGCAGCAGCAAGGCGTATTCGTTGTAGTAGTTGGCCGGGATCACGATGTCCGGATTGAGCGACTTCATGCGCAGCACGATGTTGTTGAAGTCGCGGGTCGGGTTCGGGTGCTTGACCACGTCCTTGACCTCGAAGCCGTGCTGCGGCAGCGCCTTGGACAGCAACGCCGCGGTGCCGGTGCCGAACAGCGAATCCTCGTGCACGATCATCACGGTCTTGGCCGGCTTGCCCGCCGCGTCGTTGAGCGCCGCCAGGTCGGTAATGGCGCGTTCGCTACAGGCGCGGTAGCCCGGACCGAAGCGGAAGGTGTTCTTCAGGCCGCGCTCGACGATCTGGTCGGCCACGCCTACGTCCACCACGTGCGGCAGGTTGTACTTGGCGGCGGTCTGGGTGGTAGCCAGGCAGATCGCCGAGGCGTAGGCGCCGACGATGGCCGACACGCCCGCTTCGTTCATCTTTTCGACTTCGGCCGACCCCGCCTCGGGCCGCGACTGCGCGTCGCCCAGCATGGCTTCCAGCGGCGCGCCGCCCAGCGACTTGATGCCGCCGGCCTTGTTGATGTCCTCGATCGCCAGCAAGGCGCCCAGGCGGCATTGCTGGCCCGAATAGGCCAGCGCGCCCGTCACCGGATGCAGGATCCCGACCTTCACCGGCTTGGCGCCCTGGGCGCGGACCACCCACGGGGCCGACACCATGGCGGCGGCAGCGGCGGATTGATAGAGGAAAGTGCGGCGCGAATTCATGGGCGATCTCCGAGGGTTCAATGGAATTGGGCAGACAGCTCTTCGCTGACCCATACCTTGGCGTCGATGCTGCCGACGCGTGACAGCTGCAACTGATACTGATAACGGTCCGGCCGGTACAGGCCCTGCAAGAGCTGCACGGGCCGTTCGTTCACGTCGCGCACGATGCGCGTCACGGCCAGCAGCGCGGAGCCCACGGCCACGTCCAGATGACGGGCCACCTGGGCGTCGGCCAGGCGCGCCGAAATGGTCTGGGTGGCGCCGCCGAACTCCACGCCGGCCGCTTCCAGCAGCATGAGCAAGGGTTCGCGCTCCAGGTCTGCGCGGGTGAAGTCGGCCACGGCCTGCGGCACGTACGTGGTGATGTGGGACAGCGGCCCGGTCTCGGTGCTGCGCACCCGCAGGCTCTTGTGCACCGGCGCGCCGGGCGCGAGCTCCAGCGCCTCGGCCACCACGGGCGGCGCCGACACCAGGGTGCTGTCCAGCACCTGCACCGAAGTGCGCAGGCCCATGTTGACGATGTTTTCCAGCAGGCCGGTCAGATGCGCCTTCTGCGGCGGATTGGCCTTGGACCCGCTGACGGGATTCGGCGGCGCGCGCAGCGGCCAGGTGCCCAAACCCGGCCGGCGCGACACCAGCCCGTCGGCCACCAGCATCTCCATGGCCTTGCGGATGGTGATGCGGGCCACGTCGAACTGGTCGGCCAGCGCATGTTCGCCGGGTACTCCGTCCTGATCGAAACGCCCCTCCTGCACCTGCTCGCGCAGGACGAGGTAGATCTGGTGGTACTTCGGCAGCGGTAGTGAGGTTCCCATGACGGGAACTCTAGGAGTGTCCTAATGTACCGTCAATGGAACAAATGGCTTTGGCGGTTGTTCTATCGGGAAAACACTGAGGGCGCGGACTCTATGCGGTTGCGCCCGCGCTGCTTGGCGTAATAGAGGGCGCGATCGCTGCGGCTGAGCGCAAGCTCGGCGTCGGCGTCCAGGGTGTGCATGGTGGAGATGCCGATACTGACCGTCAACGGAATATGCCGGTCATCGCCCAACGAAAACGGCGCGGCCGCGATGCGCTGCTGCACCCGCGTGGCGAAGGCGTGGGCGCGTTCGATGTCGGTGTCCGGCAGCACCACGGCGAACTCCTCGCCGCCGATGCGTCCCACCAGGTCGACCGCCCGCAGCTGCGCCCGCAAGGTATTGGCGAAATGCTGCAGCACGCCGTCGCCGATGGCGTGGCCCCAGGTGTCGTTGATGCGCTTGAAATGGTCCAGGTCGCACATCAGCACGGCGGCGCAATCGCTGCCCTGCCGCTTGATCCGGGCCAGTTCCGCCGCGATGCGGGACATGAAGTGGCGGCGGTTCGGCAGCGTGGTCAGGGCGTCGGTGGCGGCGAGTTCACGCAGTTCGAAGTCGGCGCGCTTGCGGTCCGTGATGTCGGTCACGAAGCCGTGCCACACCACGGTGCCGTCGGCCCCCATGCGCGGGCTCGCGTCGCCCTGGCGCCAGCGCAGGCCCTGCTGCGGCAGGCAGACGCGGAACTCCATGTGCCAGGGCGTCTGCGCCGCGGCCGCGGCCTGCAGCGAGGCGTGGTAGGTGGCCAAGTCTTCAGGGTGGACGCGCTGCTCGATCGCCGCCGGGCTGGTGCGGACATCGTAGGGCGTCAGTTCGAACATGTCCCAGATGCCGGCGCTGACGTACAGGAAGCGCGACCCGCCCCCCGGCCGCTGGCCGCACTGGAACACCATGCCGGGCACGGCGTCGGTCAGGTTGACCAGCAGGTCCGCCGTGCGCCGCAGGCGCTCCGACATCGCGCGCATGGCGCTGATGTCGGTGGTGGTGCCCATCATGCGCAAGGCCCGTCCCTGCGCATCGCGGCTGACGACCTTGCCGCGGCTGCAGATCCACTTGTAGCTGCCGTCCTTGCAGAGGATGCGGTGCTCGACCTCGTAGCTTTCGGTCTTGCCCTCGAAATGCGCCTGCATGGCGGTGCGCACATAATCGGCGTCATCCGGGTGCAGACGCTTGTAGGAGTCTTCTATGCGGTTGGTGACCTCGGACTCGGCGTAACCCAACAGGGCCTTCCAGCCCTGCGAATAGGTGATTTCACCGGTGACGACATTGCGGTCCCAGATGCCCGTGCCGCTGCCGGCGATGGCCAGGGACAGGTTGCGCGCCTCGGTGCGCCAGCTGTCTTCCGCCGCCCGCTCCGCCGCCAGCGCCTGGCGTTTCTCGACGGCGGCGACGGCCAGTTCGGCAAAATCCTGCAGGGCGTCGAGGTCCTCATGGCTGAAGTCCCGTGGCTGGCCGTGCAGCAGACGGAACGTGCCCAGCCGGCGGCCATCGGCGGCGCGCAGCGGACTGTCCACCGAAAAAGGGAGGGATCCGGCCTCGGTTCCGGCCGCGGGCAAAGCGCCTGCCTGGGCCTGCCAGACGCCGTCGGCGTCGCTGCAGGCCACCAGCACCATGTCCACGCCGAAATGCCGCTGGGCGAGACGGGCGAGCCGGTCCAGGGGACCGTCGAGCCCGGTTTGCACATTTTCCGCGCCGCCGGCGGGCGCGCATGCAGGGGGAACGTCACCTGTTGCTGGCATGTCTGGACCTGACTCAACACTGGGTTCATCGACATGGCCATGCCGGTGGCCATGACTGACATTTTGTCACGCTCTGCACCAAAATAGCAGCATTTTGAACGATATGATCACCGGCCTATGGAACACCCTATCCCCGTACGCTCCGGCTGGCTGCAAGGCGCCTGGCTTCTGCTGCTGGCCTTCCTGATTACCCTCTACTGCGGCGCCGCCGGCGCCCAGGCGTTCGACCGCCAGGCGGAGAACGCGCGCTACCGGCAATGGCTGGAGGACTTCCGCGCCGACCTGCAGCGCCTGCGGCAATCGCCCGATCCGGCCAATGCCGACATCGACCGCCTGTTCGCGCAGACCATCGTGCCGGGCTCTCGCGCCACCCAGCTGGTCAAGACGCTGGCCGAGGCGCCCGGCGATTCCACCAGCGGCGAGATCCACTACGCCGGCTTCCAGCGCATCTTCCTGGCCGCCCTGGCCGATGCGGTAGTGGCGGGCGACGGCGGCGAATACCCGGAAACGCAGGCCAAGTATCAGAAACAAGTACTACGCGTGCGTTACATGCATGTGGACGGCGGCGGCCGGCTGGAGCCTTTCTTCAAGGACCCGGAAGTCTTCAAGCCCTACCGCCTGCCCGCTCCCGGCACCCTGGAGCGCGACGCCTACCCCTTCCTGCTGTTCGAGGACCATGACGGCAAGCTGCGGCTGGGCGGCGTGTCCAAGGAATTCTGGGATCTGCTGAAGTTCATGGACATGCTGCAATATGCATAAACGACTGGTCCTGATGCTGGCGGCCATTGCGCATGCCGGCCCCGCGCTGGCGGCCTGCGGCCCCGCATCCGTCGATTTCACCGCGCCGGTGGCGCTGAAGGCCGTGCCCGTCGCGGTCGGCCTGGGCGGCGACCGCGTGCTGCTGGGCCGCCAGGGCGAACGCGTTGCCGCCCGCAACCAGCCCGTCTGGGTCGAGGAAACCGGCGATCCGCTGCCTCGGACCTGGATGGACCAGGTCGACTGGTCCGCCTACCGGCTGGACAGCGCCCGACAGGCGCCCGCCAGGCTCTACTTCGACGGCGACGGCCGGCTGTGCCGCGCGGAGTCCTACGACCTCCCCCGGCGCGGCGACGGCGCGCCTTTCCTGTCGGGCGGTTACACGCTGGAGTACGACGGCGCCGGCGCCCTGACGCGCGTGGTCGAGTACGAACAGACCTCGGTCCGCCGGCCCGCCGCCTACGAGGCGAGCCGCCAGACCTGCCTGAAGCGCGACGCGCGGGGCGCGCTGACCGCTTTCATCAATGAGGCTTGCGACGACAAGCAGGAACCGGCCGCCGGCCGCTTCTACGCGCGCGACGCCGCGGGCCGCCTGCTGCGCGCCATCGATACCACCTCGCAGGGCGGCGCGTTCCAGGTCCAGACCTATGATGACCAAGGCCGGCCGCAGCAGCGCTATCTGCGTCGCTATTCCCCCGGGGATGGCGGCAAATCCTACGCCGATGTCGCGCACGCCTCCCGCGACTCCCGCCCTTATCCGCTACGCCGGGAAGAGTTGAACGAGCTGTCCACCGAAGTGCCGGGCAATGACTGGCGCATCGTCAGCATCGCCGATGAGGTGCCGCTGGACGACCCGGACATGCAGTCCTGGAATCCGGATACGCAAACCATCCTGGCCCAGGGTGTAACCGACGCGCAAGGCCGCTCGCCGCTGGCGCCGGACGTTCAGGCGCGCGTCTGGCAGGCCATGCGCGACCGACCCGGCAGGATCTTCTGGTATTCCGACATGATGAGCCGGGTGCTGCTGCTGCCTGCGATGGACGAGGCCCGCTGGCGCGCCTGCGCCGATCCCGCGAATCAGGCCGCCGACGCCTGCGGCTGAGGCGGCCGCTGGCCTAGCGCCAGGTTTCCGGCTCGACGCTGACCTCGCCCTTGTCGGCCGAGAAATACACCACGCCGTCGGAGATGTTGGCGTTCAGGCGCATGGTGCGCTCGGCCAGTTGGGCCAGGGCCCTGGTCTGCTCCGACGGCAGATTGACGACCTTCAGGTTGCGGGTGCGCTCCAGCTTGTTCTTCACGCCGTCCCACCAGATCTTGCTGGCGGAGCCGCCGTAGCAGTACACGATGACCTCGTCGGCGCGGCCGCAGGCGCGCAGGATGCGGCGTTCCTCGGGCTGGCCGACTTCGATCCAGAGCTTGACCGCGCCGGTCAGGTCCTTGATCCACAGGTCGGGCTCGTCGGTGTCGCTCAGGCCCTTGGTGAAGGCCAGTTCCTCGTGCGCATGCAGGGCGTAG
Source organism: Achromobacter sp. SD115 (assembly GCF_017355315.1). Classification (NCBI taxonomy): domain Bacteria; kingdom Pseudomonadati; phylum Pseudomonadota; class Betaproteobacteria; order Burkholderiales; family Alcaligenaceae; genus Achromobacter; species Achromobacter sp. SD115. The sequence goes on from NZ_JADIJM010000005.1 coordinate 36,526, forward strand.
GCGACCAGCCGCACCATCATGCGCTCGTCGGTTTCCGAGGGATGGCGGGCGACCGTCAGCGAGTGGCTGCCGTAGTAGTGGCGGTCGGTGTCGGCGACGTTGAGCTCGGCCTTGTAGATGGTGGCGCGCAGGGCCATGGCGTAAATCCGTTGAATGTGGCGAATTGCTGAAGGCCGCCATGATAACGCCTGCGGCGCCGCGACACTGGGACAGACGGCTGCGCGCGCCGCCCAGGCGGCGCTACACTGGCCGCCTGCGCCCTGCCGCGCCCGCCACCGGACCCCGCCCATGACCACCACCGCCGCCCTGCTCGCCTTTACCCTGGCCGCTGCCATCCTGACCGTCACGCCCGGCATGGACAGCGCCCTGGTGCTGCGCACCGCCGCCGTCGAAGGCAGCCGCCGCGCCCTCATGGCCGGCCTGGGCGTGGCCACGGGCTGCCTGGTCTGGGGCGCCGTGGCGGCATTCGGGCTGGGGTCGCTGCTGCTGGTGTCGACCCTGGCCTACGACGCGCTGCGCCTCTGCGCGGCGCTGTACTTGTTCTATCTGGGCGTGAAGCTGCTGTGGGGTACCTGGGCCGGGAAGCAGACCGGCAAACAGGCCGACAAGCAGACCTACAAGCAGGCCGCGCCCGATGCCGCCCGGCCCGCGCCGGCCGCGGCTGCCAGCGCCGGCGCCTGGTTCGTGCGGGGCTGCCTGACCAACGCCCTCAATCCCAAGATCGGGATCTTCTACATCACCTTCCTGCCGCAGTTCATCCCCGCGGGCGAGAATGTGCTGCGCTTCAGCCTGCTGCTGGCAGGCATCCACGCGGTGCTGGGCATACTGTGGTTTGCAGTACTGGTGGCCGCGACGCGGCCGCTGGCGCGCTGGCTGTCGCGCCCGGCCGTGATGCGCGGCCTGGACCGCATGACGGGCGCGGTATTCATCGCCTTCGGCCTGAAGCTGGCACTGGAGAAGCGCTAGCTTCAGCTCCCCGGGGACGCCCCCGCGCGCAGCGGCGCGGATGTTTCCGGTCGCCGGCTGGCCGCCAGCGACCTTGTGCCTCAGTAGCCCCCGATAGGATGGCGGGCCACGAAATGGCCCTCGCCCACCGCGACCAAAGGCTCGACCAGCGGATCGTCGCCCAGCTTGCGCATCGGGCTGGGGATCTCGTCGACCAGCAGCGAGCGCTCGCGATGGCGGCGCTGCGGATCGGCGATGGGCACCGCCGCCATCAGCTTCTTGGTATAGGGATGCTGCGGATTCTCGAAGATGGCCCGGCGCGGCCCGATCTCGACGATCTGCCCCAGGTACATCACCGCCACCCGGTGGCTGACGCGCTCGACCACCGCCATGTCGTGCGAGATGAACAGGAACGACACGCCCAGCTCGCGTTGCAGGTCCAGCAACAGGTTGACGATCTGCGCCTGGATCGAGACGTCCAGCGCCGATACGGATTCGTCGGCGATCACCACCTTGGGGTTCAGCGCCAGCGCGCGCGCAATGCAGATGCGCTGGCGTTGGCCGCCGGAGAATTCGTGCGGATAGCGGTCGATCATTTCCGGCAGCAGGCCGCACTTGTCCATCAGCCAACGCACCCGGTCCTGCGCCGCCTTGCCGCGCGCCACGCCGTGGATCAGCAAGGGCTCCATGATGGAATAGCCCACCGTCATGCGCGGGTCCAGCGAGGCGAACGGATCCTGGAAGATGAACTGGATGTGCTGGCGCAGCGTCTGCATGGCGCTGCCGCGCAGCGCGCCGATGTTCTTGCCGTCGAATTCGATGCTGCCGGCCTTGCTCTTGACCAGTTGCAGCAGCGAGCGCCCGGTGGTGGTCTTGCCGCAGCCGGACTCGCCCACCAGCGACAGCGTCTCGCCGGGATACAGGTCGAAGCTGACTTTTTCCACGGCGTGCACGCGCTTCTGCACCCGGCCCAGGATGCCGCCGGTGATGTCGAAGCTGGTGGTCAGGTCGCGGACCTTCAGCACCGGGCCGTTTTCGCGCCGCACGGTGGACGGCGCCGCGACGGGCGCGGAGGCCGCCTGCGGCGGGGCCTTGGCGTCGTCCACGCGCAGCAGCGGGAACGGCGCGGGCTCGTCCGTGCCATGCATGGCGCCCAGGCGCGGCACCGCCGACAGCAACGCGCGCGTGTAGGCGTGTTGCGGACGGGCGAAGACCTGGTCCGAGCCGCCCTCTTCCACCTTATCGCCGCGGTACATGACCAGCACGCGGTCGGCCACCTCGGCCACCACGCCCATGTCGTGGGTGATGAAGATCACGCCCATGTCCATCTCTTCCTGCAATTGGCGGATCAATTGCAGGATCTGGGCCTGGATGGTCACGTCCAGGGCCGTGGTCGGCTCGTCGGCGATCAGCAGCTGGGGCTTGCACGACAGCGCCATGGCGATCATGACGCGCTGGCGCATGCCGCCCGACAATTGATGCGGGTAGCGGTCCAGGATGGCGCGGGCCTCCGGGATGCGCACGCGCTCCAGCATGCGCAGGGTCTCGGCGCGGGCCGCGGCTGCGTCCAGCCCCTGGTGCAGCTGCAAGGCTTCGGCAATCTGGTTGCCGGCCGTGAAGCTGGGGTTCAGGGACGTCATGGGCTCCTGGAAGATCATGGCCACGTCCGCGCCGCGCACGCGTTGCAGCGTGCTGTCGGGCGCGTTGAGCAGGTCCAGCACGTCGCCATTGCGCCGGCGCAGCAGCATGCCGCCGTTGACGATCCGGCCGCCGCCGTATTCGACCAGGCGCATCAGCGCCAGCGAGGTCACCGATTTGCCGGAGCCGGATTCGCCCACGATGGCCAGGGTCTCGCCGCGGTCGACGTGAAAGGAGACTTTGCGCACCGCTTCCACGGTGCGCTCGGGGGTCTTGAAGCGCACGGTCAGGTCATTGACCTGGACGACGCGCTTGGGGTCCATTGTTGTTGCCATGGTGATTACTTTTCCTGACGCGGATCGAGCGCGTCGCGCAGGCCGTCGCCCAGCAGATTGAAGCCCAGCACCACCAGGAAAATGGCCGATCCGGGGAAGATCGACATCCAGGGCGCCTGGGTCATGAAGTTCTTGGCGGTGTTCAGCATCGAGCCCCAGGACGGGTTCGGCGGCTGCAGCCCCAAGCCCAGGAACGACAGGCTGGCCTCGGCGATGATGGCCGTGGCGATGGTGATGGTGGCCTGCACGATCAGCGGCGGCATGACGTTGGGGAACACGTGCCGGCCGATGATGCGCAGGTCGGACGCGCCCAGGGCGCGCGCGCTCTGTACGTAGTCCTCGTTCTTGACCGCCAGCACCTGCCCGCGCGTCAGACGGATGAACTTGGGCGCGGCCGAGACGCCGATGGCGATCATGGCGTTGGTCAGGCTGGGTCCGAGGAAGGCGGCCAGCGCGATGGCCAGGATCAGGAAGGGAATCGCCAGGAGCGCTTCGGTGGCGCGCGAGATGATGCTGTCAGTCCAGCCGCCGAAGTAGCCGGCGGCAAGACCAAAAGGCACGCCCACCGCCAGCGCGATCAGGACCGACACCAGGCCCGCCATCAGCGAGGCGCGGGCGCCGTAGACCATGCGGCTGAAAATGTCCCGGCCCAGCTCGTCCGTGCCCAGCCAGTAGGACGCCGAAGGCGCCTTGCGGATGGTGGTGAAGCTGGTCTGGAAGGGATCGTGGCTGGCGATCAGCGGCGCCAGGATGGCCAGCAGAACGAAGAACAGCACGATCCCCAGGCCCAGCATGGCGATGTGGTTGCGCTTGAATTTGCCCCAGGCGCGGTTGCGGCTGCGGGGCGGCGTGACGGCTGCGGCCGTTGCAGGAATTGCGCTCATGAGTGCCTCAGGCGGGGATTGACCAGGATGTACAGGATGTCGGCCAGCAGGTTCATGATGATGAAACCCACCGCCACGCAGAGCACCACGCCCTGCACCACCGCGTAATCGCGCGTGAAGACCGCGTCGACCACCAGTTTGCCAAAGCCCGGAATCGTGAAGACCTGCTCGGTCAGCACGGCGCCCGCCAGCAGTTCGCCGAACAGCAGCGTCACCAGCGTGACGATGGGCATCAGCGCATTACGCAAGGCGTGGCGCAGCACCACGCTGCGCGGCGACACGCCCTTGGCGCGCGCGGTGCGCACGTAATCGGCCGACAGCGCTTCCAGCATGGCCGAACGGGTATGGCGCATCAGATAGGCGGCGATGGCCGTGGACAGCACCAGGGACGGCATCAGCATGGTCTTGATCGACAGCCAGAAGTCCTCGGACGGCGACACGTAGCCCGAGGCCGGCAGCAGCTTCCACTGCACCGACACCACCATGATGAGGATGATGCCGAGCCAGAAGTTGGGTATGGACATGCCGGACAGCGCGGCGATGTTGGCGCCCATTTCGATCGGCTTGCCCTTGCGCACCGCGGCCAGGATCCCCATGGGGATGCCGATGATCAGCGCGAAGAACATGGCCATGGCGGCCAGTTGCAGCGTGACCGGCAGCTTCTGTCCGATCAGCGTGGTGACGGGAACGTCGGTGCGCAGCGATTTGCCCAGATCGCCCTGCACCACCTGCGCGGCCCAGGCGGCGTACTGCACGGGCAGCGGATCGTTGAGGCGGTATTTGTCCCGCAGGTAGTCCAGGACGGCCGGATCGCGTTCTTCGCCGGCCAGGGTCAGCACCGGATCGCCGGGCAGGATTTTCTGCAGCATGAAGACGATCATCGACACCAGTATCAGTGTCGGTATCGCGACTAGCACGCGGCGCAAGATGAGTTTAAGCATATGAGAAACCGTAAGACAGGAACGGCGGACGGGGCGCGCGGATCAAACCGCGGGACCCTGCCGCCGCAAACAACAACCGGACGCCAAGGCCTGTAGGCACTGGCGTCCGGCTGGCGCGGCGCGTGACTGCCGCGCCGCGATCACTTCTGCGCGTACGTCACGCCTTTCAGGCGGATCATGCCGTCAGGATAGGGAGTGAAGCCCTTGACCTTCTTGGCCATGGCGAAGGGCCAGGGCTGGTAGTAGTTATACACCCCGGGCAATTCGTCCTGGATGATGGTCTGCGCCTGGTCGTAGACCGCCTTGCGCTTGGTTTCGTCCGGCACGGTGCGGGCTTCGTTCAGCAGTTTGTCCACTTCCGGGTTGCAATAGTGGCCGTCGTTCAGCGCGCCCTTGCAGGTGACGAAAGCGTGGATGTTGCCGTCCGGATCGACCCGGCCCGACCAGCCCAGCATCACGACCTGGAAGTTGCCGCCGGCCGATTCCTTCTGCAGGGCCGCGTACTCGGTCGGGCGCAAGGACAGGTCGAAGCCCGCCTCGGACGCCATGGCCTGCACGATCTCGGCGATCGACGAAGTCGTAGTGTTGTTGCCGAACATGACCTCGGCCTTCACGCGGTCGAAGCCCGCCTGCTTGAGCAGCGCCTTCGCCTTGGCAACGTCGCGCTGGGTCGGCGGGAACTTGTCGCTGTGGTAGGGGCTGGCGGGCGGGAACGGCTGCTGCGCGGGATCGAAGATGCCGCCGCCGGCCACTTCGCTGATGGCCTTGCGGTCGATGGCGTACTGGAACGCCTGGCGCACCAGCTTGTTCTTGAACGGGTTGTCTTCGGCGCGCTTGCCGTTGGCCACGTTGAACATGAATTGCTGGAAGCCCAGGCCGGCAATCGGCGCGAAGGTCAGGCTGGCGTCGCTCTTGACCTGCGGCACGTCGGAGGGATTCAGGCGTTCCAGCATGTCCAGGTCGCCGGCGCGCAGGTTGGACAGGCGCACGGTGGTGTCCGGAATCGGCAGGAAGGTCACGCGCTTGAAGGCGAAGTCCTTGGCGTCGTAGTACTGGTCGAATTTCTCCAGCACGATGCGGTCGTTCTGGATGCGTTCGACGAACTTGTAGGGACCGGAGCAGACCGGCTTGCGGCCCACGGCGGCGACGTCGTCGCTGAAGGTCTTGGGCGACAGCATCATGCCGGCGCGGTCCGACAGTTGCGCCAGCAAGGTGGCGTCGGGTTTCTTGAGCGTCAGCACCAGCGTGGTGGCGTCAGGCGCATCGACCTTCTCCACTGAGGCCAGCTCGCCCTTGCGCAGGCTGTCCGGCAGGGACATGGCGCGTTCCAGGTTGGCCTTGGCCGCGGCGGCGTCGAACTTGGAGCCGTCATGGAACAGCGCGTCCGCGCGCAGCTTGAAGGTCAGCACCTTGTTGTCGGGGCTGAACGACCACGAGGTGGCCAGTTGCGGCACGAAGTGCAGCTTGGGATCGATGTCAACCAGCTTGTCGCACAGCGAGGTGAAGACGATGCGGCCCACATAGGTGCGCGCGCGGTGCGGGTCCAGCACGTCCGGATCTTCCTGCAGGCCGATCCGGATGTTCTGGGCGCTAGCCGCGCCGGCGGCCAGCGCCAGCAAGCTGGCGCCGAAGGTCAAGGTCAAGCGTTTCATTGTGTTTTTTCCCCTTGAGGCTGCAATACTGGGTGTTTAGAAGCCGACCGCCTGACCGTCGCGCCGGCTGTCGCTGGCGGCGACGTAGCCAAGCTCGTTGTCGTTTTCGGACATGCGCCAGATGAACTGGCCCGCGCCGAAATCCATGTACGGATCGTCGACCGACTTCAAAGCATGTCCGAGGTCTTTCAGGCCCGCAATGGTAGAAGCCCTCATATTGGTCTCGATGTCCAGCGTGAAATCGCGGTTGACCTTCCAGCGCGGGGCGCAGCAGGCGGCCTGCGGGTTCTGGTGGTAGTCCAGCATGCGCACCACGGTCTGCATGTGGCCTTGCGGCTGCATGTCGCCACCCATCACGCCAAAGCTCATGACCGGCTTGCCGCCGCGGGTCAGGAAGCCCGGGATGATGGTGTGGAAGGGACGCTTGCCGCCTTCGACCACGTTGGCCGACTTCGGATCCATCGAGAAGCCCACGCCGCGGTTCTGCATGCTGATGCCGGTGCCCGGCACCACCACGCCCGAACCGAAGCCCATGTAGTTGGACTGGATGAACGAGATCATCATGCCGTTCTCGTCGGCGGCGGTCAGGTAGATGGTGCCGCCGGCGTGCGGACGGCCCGCCTCGAAATGGGTGGCGCGGTCCAGGCGGATCAGCTTGGCGCGGCTGTCCAGGTAGGCGTCGGACAGCATCTGCTCCGGCATCACCTGCATGGAGCGCGGGTCGGCCACATACTTGTACAGGTCGGCAAAGGCCAGCTTCATGGCTTCGATCTGGATGTGCTGCGATTGCACCGAGTCCACCGGGATGTCGGCCATGTCGAAGCGTTCGACGATGCCCAGCGCGATCAGCGCGGCGATGCCCTGCCCGTTGGGCGGGATCTCATGCAGCTCGTAGCCGCGGTAGGACTTGGAGATGGGCTTGACCCATTCCGGGCGGTAGTTGCGCAGGTCTTCCAGCGTCATGGCGCCGCCGCATTCCTGGCTGAAGGCGGCGATGCGTTCGGCCAGTTCGCCTTCGTAGAAGTCGCGGCCCTTGGACGCGGCGATGCGGCGCAGCGTGTTGGCGGCGTCCGGGAAGCGGAAGTGTTCGCCGACCTTGGGCGCGCGGCCTTCGGGCAGGAAGGCCTGGGCATAGCCCGGCTGCGATTTCAGTTCCTCGGCCGCGGCGGCCCACTTGTGCGCCACCACCGGCGGCACGGCATAGCCGCGCTCGGCGATCTCGATGGCGGGTTCGAACAGCTGGTCAAACGGCAGTTTGCCCAGTTTTTCATGCAGCGCGGCCCAGCCGGCCACCACGCCCGGCACCGTCACGGCGTCCCAGCCGCGCTTGGGCTGGATCGCCAGGCCGTCGGCGCCCACGCCGTGCTTGCGCTTGAAGTATTCGGTGCTCCAGGCCGCCGGGGCCACGCCCGACGAGTTCAGGCCGTGCAATTCCTTGCCGTCCCAGACGATGGCGAAACAGTCGCCGCCCAGGCCGCAGGACACGGGTTCGACCAGGACGATGGTGGCGGCCGCGGCGATGGCGGCGTCCACGGCGTTACCGCCCTTGAGCAACATGCGCAGCCCCGCCTGCGCCGCCAGCGGATGCGATGTGGACACCACATTGCGGGCGAACAGCGGAATGCGGACGGAAGGATACGGGTTGCCCCAGTCGAAGGATTTCATGGCGCTAGTCTCATAACGGGTAAGCGGCCGAAGTTACTCCCGTGCTTTAATTAAATCAATTTGAAATTTTGTTCCGTCATAAAAGAGATTTTTGTGAGTACCATCCGCTTTCTGCGCACTTTCCTGGCGGTCGCGCACCACGGTTCCTTCTCTGAAGCGGCCGAACAGGTGGCGCTGACCCAGGCCGCCGTCAGCTTCCAGATGCGTTCCCTCGAAGCGGAACTGGGCCGCGAGCTCTTCGACCGTAGCGGCCGGCTCGCCATCCTGAACGCCGCCGGCCGGGAATTGCTTCCGGAAATCAAGCACTTGCTGGATCTTTACGACCGCATGCGGCTGCCGCGCACGGTGCCCGGCGAACTGGCCGGATCGGTCTCCGTGGGCAGCATCGTGTCCTGCATGGGCACCCTGTCCAAGGTCGTGTCCGGCATGAAGAAGCAGCACCCCAAGCTGGACGTGCGCATCCTGTCGGGCAAGGCCAGCGAGCTGGCGGGCAAGGTCGAGGACGGCGAGCTGGACGCGGCCTTCCTGGTGGAAGCCGGACGCAAGATGGCCAGCACGCGCTGGACCGCACTATATGAAGAGCAGCTGGTGGTGATCGCGCCGTGCTCGGCGCCCGGCGCGGACGCGCGCCAGGTGCTGGCGCAGAACCCCTTCCTGCGTTTTGACCGCACCCAGCGCACCGGCCTGCAGATAGACCGGCTGCTGCGGCGGCTGGGCGTGCCGCTGAACGAATTCCTGGAACTCAACGCCATCGAGACGCTGGTCGAGCTGGTGCGCCAGGAGGTGGGCGTGACGCTGCTGCCGTTGATCAACGGCTCCAATTGGCAGCACAGCCCGGAACTGCGGATTCTCACCCTGCCGCAGGACCTGGGGCCGATGTCGCGCGCCATCGGCATGCTGGAGCGGCGCGAGCATGCGCGCCAGGGCATCACGGCGGCGATCTGCGAAGCGTGCGCCCAGGCCTTCCAGGCGCGCGAACCGCAGACCGCCGCCTGAGGCTTACTGCGCCATCGCCGGGTCCGTCACCGAGGCACGGCCGGTTTCGACGCGGCCGGCAAAGCGGCGCAGGTAGGCCGGGTCTTCGGCCAGGCGCACGGTGAAGTCGTACCAGCCCTGGCTACCTTGCAGCGCCCAGTGCTGTTCGACCTGGCCGCCCGCGGGCACCGTGAACTTCCAGCGCTCGTGGTTGGCGTAGTAGGCGTTGGGCGCGACTTCGAAGGTGCAGGGAGCCTTGCCGCCATTGATGAAGCTGACGTAGACGTCGCCCTTGGCGATTTCGTAGCAAACGCGGATCTCCGGCGCCAGCGCCGACGTGCGGGCCAGGGCCAGGTCGCCCGTGAAATGGCGGTGGTAGCCGTTGGGACCCAGCACCCACAGGTCGTACTTGCCGCCGTCGGCCGCTGTGTCCCAGCTGCCTTCCAGCTGCTTGTCCGGCTCCACCGTGTAGCGGCGCGGCAAGCGGTCCAAATGCAGGCGGTCATAGACGTGGAACACCGCCGCCTGCTTGCCCGTGTTGGAAAACACCAGGCGCATGGCGCCCGTGTCGGGCTGGGCGCGGCCGCTGGTGTGCAGTTCGTAGGGCAAGGCGCGGGAATAGCGCACGCCCTGCTCCTGCACCGGCTTGGCCTGGGTGCTGGGATCCGGCAGCGGCACGGCTTTCAGCGCTTCCTGCGCGCTGCGCTCGCTGTCCGAGCCCGCGCGGGTCAGCAGATTCAGGTCGGGCAGCTTCTCGTTGTTGGGCGTGGCGAAGTTGAAGGCCGAGGTCAGGTCGCCCAGCACCGCGCGGCGCCAGGGGCTGATGTTGTCTTCGGCCACGCCGAAGCGGGCTTCCAGGAAACGCAGCACCGAGGTGTGATCGAAGGCCTGGGAATTGACCCAGCCGCCGCGGCTCCAGGGCGACACCACATACATGGGTACGCGCGGGCCGGGACCGTAGACGCGGTCGTCGGCGGCGTCCTGGGCGGAGGCGTGGGTATGGCGCTCCAGATCGGTGTTGACGGTGGAAGCGCCGGCCATGGAACCGTCCGCGTTCAGCGAGGGCGCGGCGGGCGGCGGCAGGTGGTCGAAGTAGCCGTCGTTCTCGTCAAAGTTGATCAGGAGCACGGTCTTGCTCCAGACCTCGGGGTTGGCCGTCAGCGCGTCCAGCGTTTCCTGGATGTACCAGGCGCCCTGGATCGGGCTAGACGGGCCGGGGTGCTCCGAATACGTGGCGGGAGCCACGATCCACGACACCTGCGGCAGCGTGCCGTTGACCGCGTCTTCGCGCAGCGCCTTCAGGAAGCCGCCGTCGGGCATGGTGTTGGCCGTGCCCTTGTACAGCGGGTTGGCGCCGTCCATCGAAGGCGTCCAGGCCGGGTACGGCGCGCCGTTGGCGCTGTTGCCAGCCAGTTCGTTGGCGCGGCGGTACTGCTTGAAGCCGGCCAGCGGGTTGTCGCCGAAGTTCTCGGGCAGGTTCTGGTAGACCTTCCAGCTCACGCCCGCTTCCTGCAGGCGCTCGGGATAGGTCTTCCAGGTCCAGCCGGTGGACGAGGCGCCCAGGCTGTCCCACTGGTTGCGGGTCGAGGGGCCATTGCCCAAGGACAGCGGATCGTTGGTGCCGGTCCAGTGGAACAGGCGGTTGGTGTTGGTGCCGCCGTGGGTGGAGCAGTGGTAGGCATCGCACAGCGTGAAGGCTTCGGCCAGCGCGAACTGGAACTCGACCTCCTTCTTCTTGTAGTAGCCCATGGACTGGTTCTGCTTGTAGCGCGGCCAGTGGTCCATGCGGCCGCCGTCCCAGGCCATCTGCGCGTCCATGTAGTCGTGCGGCGTGCCGGCCACGCGCTGGGCGTTGCCCTGGGTGCTGTCCAGGTGGTACGGCATCACCACGCGGGTGCCGTTGCTCTGCTCCCAGACCGAGCGCTTTTCGGGCAGAGGGATGGTGATGCGGTCGCCGAAGCCGCGCACGCCCTTGAACGTGCCGAAGTACATGTCGAACGAGCGGTTTTCCTGCATCAGGATGACCACGTGCTCGACGTCGTTGATGGTGCCGGTGCGGTTGTTGGCGGGAATGGCCAGCGCGCGGCGGATCGCCGGCGGGAACATCGACAGCGCGGTCAGGCCTGCGGTCGAGGCGGCCGCGTTGCGCAAGAAGCGGCGCTTGCCGGCGTGGACCTGGTCTTTATCGAACGTCACGGATTCTATTCCTATGGATCGGGTGGGAACGCGGCTCACGGCGCGCAACGCAATTCGGGTTTGGTCGGCTCGGGCTTCGGCGTCTCGGGCTGGCCGGTGCCGGGGTCCTTGCCGCCGTCGCTGTCGCCGTCATCGCCGCCGCAGGCGGCCAGCGTGGCGCTCAGCATCAGCACCGCGCCCAGGCGCAGGAAACCGCGCAAGATCATGGACATGCTCATTTTTTTATCCTCGGGACATCAGGGAAACAGTTCGGAAACGGACTTGCCGGACAGGGCGAGCGACTTCACTTCAGCTTCGGTGAGCGCGCGCGACCAGTAGGCCAGGTCGTCGAAATACATCGTGTAGGGACCCTTGGTGCCGGCGCAGCAGACGCCATAGGTGCCGCGTCCGTCTTCATTCAGGCCGATGTGCGGCCCGTAGACGCCGGCGATCTTGGTCAGGTCGACCGAACCGGTGCCGATGGTGCGTTGCGAGAAGCCCAGTTCGCTGTCGTAGACGGAAGCCGTCAGGGTCTTGGCCGTCTTGTTCACGGTCATCGCGACATACACGGGCTTGTTCGGCGTGAACTTGACGTTGTTGATGTCGACCCGCGAGCCGCCGCCGGCCAAGTTGAAGTACAGCACCGGGCCCGCCCATTGGGCGATGGTGATGCCGGGGTTGCCGCCCGAGTTGTAGTCCTTGTTGCCCAGGATGGAACGGTCGTTGGCGGTGCCGTCGGACTGGTACCAGAAGCCGATGGTGAAGGCCTGGGCCGCGTCCAGCATGCCTGCCGGGTAGTCCAGCTTGAAGCCGCCCAGGGCCGCCGCGCTGCGGTCATTCTTGAACATCTTGCCGAACACGCCCGTATCGGCGTAGGCCGGCGCTTGCGTGCCGTCGAACGGCGTGATCGCCCCGCCGCCCGCGGCGACGTCGGTCATATTGCCTTCGAACGGGAACAGCATCGTCAGGCCGGTGCGCAGCGAAGCCAGCAGCGGCAGCGGCTTGGTGTAGGCCACCGTTGTGCGCGCGGCGCTGACCGCGTTGCCCACAGCGACGCTGTAGCTCAGCGTGTGCACGCCTTCGGTCTCGAACTTGAAGCCCTTGTCGACGTACTCGGCGGCCGTGCCGGGCACGCGCGCGATTTCCGCGCCGTCGCGGCTGATCACGATGTCGCCGGCGGGTTCGCCCACGCGCACCCAGCTCAAGGTCACGCTCTTGTTGTCGGTCGAGGTACGGGCGGCGGTGTGGCGCAGCGCCAGCTTGCCGGCCAGCGAGGTGCCCGCCATGTCGTAGTTGGCGGCGGCCGGCAGCGCTTTCAGATGATCCAGCACCGTCGGCGCCACGTCGGCCGCGCTGGGCAGCGCGTACCAGTTGTTGTCCCACAGACCGTCGAACGAAGCGTCGTCGGCGCTGCCGCCCAGCAGCGCGGGCTGGTTCGCGGCCAGCAGGATGGTCTTGTTTGAGGACATGGGACGGCCATCGCTGGCGCCGGTCTTGCCCAGGCCGTGGCTGGAAGCCACGATCACCAGCCACTTTTCGCCCGGATGCTCCGCCTTGCGGTCGGCGATCTGCTTGGCCAGCACGCCGATGGCCGCGTCGGCCTGGCGGATCGCGCCGTCATAGGCCGAGCCGAAGCCGTTCTCCGAGGCCACGCGTTCCGGCGCGCCGAACTGCGCCACCACCACGTCGTAGCCTTCGGTAATGCGGTCGCGCGCCTGGGCGGCGACGCAATCGTCCGCGCCGGCACAGTCGGTCAGCGATTGCAGATAGCCTGCGTCGCGCTGGCCGGCGATGAGCCCGGCCAGCACCGTCGAATTGAAGGCAGCGGCGCTGCGCGCCTCGGGACGCGCCTGCTTGACGCGCTGGAACAGGGTCGGCGTTTGCAGCGTCTCGCCCTGCACGCTGTAGCGCACGCCGTGCTGGTCGGCCCATTGGCCGGTCAACAAGGTCGCCCAGCCCGGCGCCAGCAGCGTCGGCTGCTGCGTGGGCGCGTCCGTCACGCCGCCGGTCCAGGCGCGCGTGGCGTTGAGTTGCGCCATGTTCGGCAGGGACTTGTCGGCCACGCCGCGGCGCATCGCGTCATAGGTCAGGCCGTCGACGCCGATGAACAGCACCTTGTCGGCGGGCGTCGGATCCGGCTGGGTCACCGGCGGCTGGGTCGGCGGGGCTTCGGTGTCGTCGTCATCGTCGCTGCCGCCGCAGCCCGCGAGGGCGCTGGTCGCCAGCAAGGCCGCGCACCATCTTCTCCAATTCAATGCTTGCATGCTTCTCTTCTCTTGTCATGAACAGGGTTTTACGCTGGGGCACATGATGGCCAGCAAAGGTGAAAGCCCCGTGAAGCGAAGAGAAGAAAGCCTGATCGACGGATCAGGATTCTTTTGCGCGGAATGCGCAAAAAAATAGCGGCTGCCCGAAGGAAGCCGCCCCGCAGCCAGAGGCAGGCCGCGAACCTAGGCGCCGATCTTGACACCGGTCAGATAGCCCACCGACGCGCCGAAGCCGTCCTTGTAGTTGGCCTTGACCAGGGGTTCCAGCGTGGGCCGCACCACCGAGTGCACGCTTTGCCAGTCGGCCGCGTGCTGGAAGTTGCTGGTGATGTAGGTCCAGCCGTTGATCTCGTCCACCGCCTGCAAGCCGGTCGATTCCGCGGCCACCGGGCAGGACAGCAGGCGCGACAGCTGCTTGGTGTCGACGTTGTAGGCCCACAGGAAGTTGTTGACGTGGCCGCCGCTGTCCTCGCCCACGAACAGCGTGCGCAGCTTCTCCGAGAACTTGAGGTTGTCGGGGTTGGAGATCTTGTCGGCGGCGTGGGTGTTGCCCAGCGCGTCGCGCGCCGCCAGCACTACGCCTACCAGTTCCGGCACCGCCGCCATGTCCACCGGCACCCAGGCGCTGTCGATCGCCTTGCCCTCGGTGTCGACCTGGCCTTCCTTCATGTGCAGCTGGTAGACCGCGCCGGCCGCCGGGCCTTCCACCTTGAAGCCGGGCGACAAGCCGTCGGTCATCGAGCTGTCCACGCGCGACATCGCGCTGTAGGCGATCTTATCCTTGACGTTGACGGTGGTGCCCTCCATCTTGGAGAAGGCCAGCGTGCCGCCGACCATGGCGGCGTAGCGGTGGGTTTCAAGGAAGGCCCCTGCCACGTTGCGGCCGGGCTGCAGCTTGACCCAGTTGTCCTTGCCGGAATAGCGGATCTTGGTGAAGGCGGCATCCAGCGGATCGGCGGTGCGCACGTCCATGATGTCGGCGGCGCTCAACTGGTCGGCCAGCGCCTGCACTTCGGCGCTGGTGGCGTGGCCCAGCTTGATCCAGCTCAGCGTGCCAGCACCCGGGCCGGCACCCGAAGTCTGCGTCCATTTGGCGACATACAGCGTGCCGGAAGAAAGATCGGCCTTGCGGTCGGCCACGAACATGAACAGGCCGCCGTTGGTGGCGTCGTCGCCCATCAGCGCGGTGCGCTGGTCGGGCATGACCTGCACCAGTTCATGCGAGATGCGGCCCATGCAATAGTGCTTCTTGATGGTGCCGGTGCCGTCCGGGTTGACGGTGACTTCGGGCATGTGGCCGTAGTGGTAAGGATTGGCCTTGGCCGGATCGCCGTAGAGATTCTGGCTGTAGGCCTGGAACGAGGTCGAAGCCTTGGCCGTGGTGGCGTCGGGCTCGTATTCTTCGCTGGACAGGTGGGTGTTCCAGGGCGACAGGCTGGCGCCACAGGTGATCCACAGGCCGTGCACCGACGAGGTGTCCACAGTGTGGTACTTGACCAGGCTGAGCTTGCCCGTGTTGGGGTCCTGCGACAGCGTCAGCACCGCGATCTGCGACGGCAGCAGGCCATACATGTCCTTGCCGGCCTGGTCCATGGACTGGTATTCGAACTGCACCACTGCGTACAGCGCGTTGCCGGCCACGCCAGCCACCTTGGTCGGCTCCGACAAGGACAGCAGCGACATGCCGTCCGGACAATTCGAGAAAAACTGCCGCGCCTTGGCGGGCACCGAGTTGTCGACGATGGGCGCGCCCGCCAGGTTGTAGTAGCCGCCGGCGATGACGTTGCCGCCCTTGCCGTCCGGCACGGGGTCGCCCGTCATGAAGAAAGGCTCGTAGCCCAATTCGACGCTGCGTTTGGAGCCGTCGCTGAAGGTCAGTTCCAGCGCCGAGGCGACCGTGGTGCGCGCCATCAATTCCGGCTGGGACAGCGAAGGCGCGGCCATGGAGGTGAAGGCGGCGGACTTGAAAGTGACCGGCGTGACGGGCGGCGCGCTGTCGTCATCGTCATCATCGCTGGAATTACAGCCGGCCAGCAGCGCGGCCAGGCTGACGCCGCCGATCGGCAGCATCGGCGCGCCTCCCAGCATTTTCAGGAGTCGGCGGCGATTGGCTTGGTTCAGGTCTTGCATGCGGGTGTTCCCTGTTGGAGAGGAGGTCTGCCCGGCTTGGACATCCGGACTTGAGCGCATGCTAGACACGGGGCATGTACGAACGATGACAGGCAGCCGCGGCTGCCGAGGCCTGCGCGGATGCCGCAGGCCATCGCAAGCCTGTCATGTAGCAACGCTATAGTCGGCCGCGTCGCAACCCGCCCTGCCCACTCGTTCCATGCCCCTGTCCCTGCGCCCGACCCTGCCCGCCGCGTTCCGCGTACTTGCCGTGTTGGCCTTGGCCGCCGGCCTGGGCGTGTGGGCGTCGATCCTGCTCGCGCCGAAGGCTGGCGCCTTGCCTCCCGCGGTCTCGGCAGCTGCGCCGCGCGCCGCGGACAACACACCGGTCGCGTTGTGGTTCGGCAAGGACGAGGCCATGCGCACGCAGATCACCGTGCTGGGCGTGATCGCTGCAGGCGCCGACGGCGCCGCCGTGCTCAGCATCGACGGCGGTCCGCCGCTGGCCTGGCGCACGGGCGGCGAAGTGGCCCCCGGCATCGTGCTGCGCGAGGTCGCCGCGGACGCGGTGACGGTGGAACAGGCCGGGCGCGCCAGCCGCCTGCCCGCCCCGGCCGCCCTGCCCGCGCCTGCCGGCATATCGCGCGAAAAATAGGCATCGCCGCGCTCGCGGCGATGCATGCCCTGCGCGCGGTACGCGCCTGCGCGGATTTGGCGGCGCCGTGAGTATTGCTGTCATATTTCATGTCCACAATCCTCCGCTTCTACTGAGAGACCGGAGTCATCAAGTGCGTCAGCTACCGCGCGGGCTTGCCCGCCAGCAAGGTTTCACCCTGATCGAGATCATGGTGGTGATTGTGATCATGGGGATACTTGCGGCGCTGATCGTGCCCCGCGTGTTGGACCGCCCCGACCAGGCGCGCCAGGTCGCCGCGCGCCAGGACATCGCCGGCATCATGCAGGCGCTGAAGCTGTATCGCTTGGACAACGGCCGCTACCCCAACACCGCGCAGGGCTTGCGCGCGCTGGTGCAGAAACCCGACGGCGCGACCAACTGGCGCGGTTACCTGGACAAGTTGCCCAACGATCCCTGGGGCCATCCCTATCAATACCTGAGCCCTGGCGTCAAAGGCGATATCGATGTGTTCTCGTTCGGCGCCGACAACAAGCCCGGCGGAGAAAGCGGCGATGCCGACATCGGTTCCTGGGAACTCTGAGCGCGGCTTCACGCTGGTCGAAGTGCTGGTGGTGCTGGTGATCGTGGCGATCGCGGCCAGCATGGTGAGCCTGTCCGTGGGCCGCGGCGAGAACAGGCTGCGCGGCGACGCCCAGCGCCTGGCCGACGCCTTCACCGTGGCCCAGAGCGAGGCGCGCAGCGACGGCCGCGCCATCCGCTGGCTGGCCAACAGCCAAGGCTGGTCCTTCGAACGCCAGGGACGGCTGCCGGGCCTGAGCGCCGAGGAAGACCGGCCCCTGCCTCCGGACCGGCTGGAACGCGACGAGGTGCTGCGCCCGCAAGCATGGTCGGCTGCGCCGGTAGCGCTGCGGCTCGATCCGGACCGGCCGCTGGTGTTCAACACGGAATGGGTCGCCGCGCCCATCACGCTGACGTTGAGCGCGGGGGATGCCCGCGTCACTTTGCAGCGCGACGCCGCGGGCCGCTATGAAATTCAATGAACCGCCCCGCCCGCCTGATCGGCAGCGCGGATTCACGCTGATCGAAGTGCTGGTGGCCCTGGCCATCATCGCCGTCGCCATGGGCGCCGCCCTGCGCGCGACCGGGATCATGGCGGAGAACAACCGCGCCCTGCAGGACAAGACGCTGGCGCTGCTGGCCGCGCAGAACGCGCTGACCCAGCTGCGGCTGGAGCAGACCCTGCCGCGCGCGGGCACGCGCAGCGCGCCCTGTCCGCAAGGCGGCCGGGCCCTGCAATGCGAGATGGAGTTTACGAATTCGATGAACCGCAGCTTCCGCCAAGTATCGGTCAAGGTGCGCCATGCCGCCGGTCCGCAGGCGGACACCGTACTGCTGCAGCTCGACGGCCTCCTGTCCAGTCTGCGATAGCCATGCGCCGCCCTCCCCGATCCCAAGCCGGCTTCACGCTGATCGAAGTGCTGGTGGCCCTGGCGCTGATGGCGCTGGTCAGCCTGATGGCCTGGCGCGGCCTGGCCAGCGTGTCCGGCGCCCGCGACCGCATTGAGCAACAGGCCGAGGACATCGATGCCATCGTCCGCACGCTGGGCCAGATGGCGCGCGATGTCGAACTGTCCTACACCGGTCCCGGCTTCGACCCGGCCGGCCTGGATGCGCAGGCCTACACCAGCGGCCTGCGCCTGCTGCGGCGCGCCAGCGGCGGCCCGGTGTTCGAGATCCTGCGCCCCGATCCCGACGGCAACGGCCTGTGGCAGCGCGTGCAATGGCAGGTGCGCAAGGACGGCCTGTGGCGCGCCAGCGGGCCGTCGGCGGCGCGCAGTCCGCTGCCGGCCGCGGGCGACGGCATCCTGCTGCTGCCCGGCACGCGGGCCTTGAAGCTGCGCGCCTGGGTGCCAGGGACCGGCTGGGTGGACGGCGAAGCCAGCCTGGCCGCCTCTCCCACCGGCCTGGAGATCGCGCTGGAGCGCGGCTCTCCCGCCGTCCCAGAGCGCTACACCCGCATGCTGGAGCTGCCATGAGCCCGGCTCGCCCCACCGGCCGCGAACGTGGCGCCGCCGTGGTCAGCGCGCTCATCATCGTCGCCATCGTCGCGGCCTTGACCACCGGCCTGTTCCAGCGCCAGACCGCCAGCACGCGGCGCGTGGAAAACGAGATGGCGCGGGTCCAGGCGCGCGCGATGCTGGCGGGCGGCATCGACTGGGCCCGCCTGATCGTGCGCGACCACGGCAAGCGCGAATCGACCACCCGCGGCGACCAGATCTGGGCCACCCCGGTGCTGGACACCCGCATCGAGCGGCCCGGCGACGAGCGCGTCGCCGTGTTCTCCGGCCGGGTGCAGGACGAGCAAGGCAAGTACAACCTCTACAACCTGGCGAACAATGGCGTGCCGCAGCCCGAGCAGGAACTGGTGCTGCGCCGCCTGCTGAGCACCTTGCAACTGCCGGACACGCTGGCCGCGCGCATGGTCGAGATCATGGCGGCCGCGCAGCCCGTGGCGCCCCCGGCGGATGCGCCCTCGGCGCCGCCGGGACGGCCGGCGCCCGACGCCCGCGCGCCCTTGCCGCGCGGCGTCGACGAAGTGGCGGCCCTGCTGGCGCTGGACCCGGCAGTGCGCAGCGAGCTGCGCCGCACGATGACGGTGCTGCCCGTCGCCACCAGCGTCAACGTCAACACCGCGCCCGCCGAGGTGCTTGCGGCGCTGGCGCCCGGCCTGTCGCTCAGCCAGGCCCGCTCGCTGGCTGGCGAGCGCGACCGCGGCAACTGGTTCAACAATGCCGGCGATTTCGCCAACCGCCTGGCCGGCGCGGGCGTCAAGACGCCCCCGCCCACGGTGGTCACCACCAGCGGCTGGTTCCTGGCCAGCGGCATCGTGGCCTACGAGCGCGCGCGCATCTCCATGCAGGCGCTGCTGCGCAGCTCGCCGCCCGCCGCCCCCGACACCCTATGGACTAGAGAAATTCCTTGAAGAACCTACTGCGCATCGCGCTGCCGCCGCTGGACGAGTTCGGCGCCGGCTCTCTCCTACCGTATGCCTGGTTTGACCGGCGCGGCCGCTGCGCGCGCCAGGGCGAACTGACGCTCGAGGCCATCGGCCATGCCTATCCCCATGCCGCCTGCGAAGCCGTGCTGCATCCCGCCGACGTGATCGCGGCCAGCGTGCAGATTCCGGCAGTGGCACGCGCCCGCTACGCGGCCGCGGTGCACAGCGCGCTGGAGCCGCTGGTGCTCAGCGACCTGGATACGCTGGCCATCGGCCACGGCCCGCGCGCCGCGGACGGCACCGTCCCGCTGGCCTGGGCCGCGCGCGAACCCGTGCGCCGCGCCTGGAGCCTGTTGAATGCCCAGGGCTTGCGCGCGCACGCGCTGATCGCGCCGCAAGCCCTGGGCGCCGACAGCGCGGCGCCGCTGCGCGACCCTGCCGACCCGCGCTGGCTGGCGCCCACGCCGTCATGGTCGCTGGCCATGCCCCAGCTGGCGCCGGCCCGCGTCTCGGCCTGGCGCCCCGTCTGGCGCTGGGGTGCGGCCGCGGCGCTGGTGTGGATAGGCGGACTGAACCTGTACGCCTCGCAACTGCAATCGGAAGCCGACGCCTTGCGCAACGGCATGCGCGCGCAGGTGCTGGCTGCCTTTCCCGACCTGCCGGTGGTGCTGGACCCGCCGCGCCAGGCGCAGCAGGGTCTGGACGCGCTGCAGGCCAACCGGGGCGCGGCCAACGCCGCCGACTTTCTGCCCTTGGCGCGCGCTGCGGCCCAAACCCTGCCCTTCGCCGCCGACAAGGTGGCCCGCCTGCGCTACGCCGAGCAGGCGCTGACGCTGCAGCTGGCTGACGCCGGTGAGCAATCGCAACGCGTGGCGGAAACGCCCGCGCTGATCCAGCAAGCCGCCGCACTGGGGCTGAAGCTCGAACGCGGCGATAACGACAACACCTGGCGCATCGTGCGCGCGCAACCATGAAACTCCCGCAAGCCCTGCATGCCGCCAGACAGTCGCTGGCCAAGACCCTCGCGCCCGCCCTGGCACACGCCGGCCGGCGCTACCAGGCGCTGGCGCCGCGCGAACGCCGGCTGGTCACTGCCGCCGGCCTGCTGCTGGGGTCGGCGCTGGTGTTCGTCACGCTGATCGAACCGCCCTTGAACACGCTGCGCAAGCTGCAAGCCGAACTGCCCGCGCTGCGCGGCCAGGCGGCCACGGTTGCCGACCTGACCGCGCAGGCCACGGCCTTGCGGCGCAAGTCCGCCGCCCCGGCGGGCGCCATGCCCAGCGCCGCCGAACTCGCCGCCTCGCTGGAACGCGCCGGGCTGTCGCCGGAACTATGGGCGCTGGGCCAGCCCGAGGGCGGTCCCGGCGTGCTGCTGACCCTGAAGCAGGCGCCGTCCTCGACCTTGCTGCGATGGCTGGATGGGGCGGCGCGCGACTGGGGCCTGGCGGTCAAAGAGGTGGAGCTCAGCCGCGCCACCAATGTCAACGGGCGGCCGCTGCCCGGCCTCGTCAATGGCAAAGTGAGCTTGATGGCGCCGCAAGCGCCGGAGCGCGGCTGAGATGCCTGGCTTCCGGCTTTCCAAACGTTCCGCCGCGCTGCTCCTGGCCGGCGCCGTCTGCGCCGCCGCGGCAGCCGTCACGGTCTTGCCCGCGCGTTGGCTGCTGGCCGTGCTGCCGGACAAAGCGTCGGTCGCGCTGGCCGACGCCAGCGGCACCTTGTGGCGCGGCAGCGCCTGGATCGCGCTGGGTCCCCCCGGCGCGCGCCGCATGCTGCCGCAGCCGGTGCAATGGCAATGGCGCTGGGACGCGCTCGCCCTGGAGATCTCGCATCCCTGGCTGCAAGGCCCCTTGCGCGCCACGCCCGGCTGGAACGGCGTATCCGTGCCGGCCCAATCGCTGCGCGCGCCCGCTTCCATCCTGTCAGCGCTGGGCGCCCCCTGGAACACCATCGCGCCCCAGGGCACGCTGGAAATCCGCTGGCAGCCGCTGCGGCTGGGCGCGGCCCTGCCCCCCGGCCCGGTGGCCGAACTGCGCTGGCGCAACGCCAGCACCGCGCTGACGCCGGTGGCGCCCGTAGGGTCGTATCTGCTGCGGGTGCAAGGCGGCAAGTCCGGCGCCACGCTGGCCTTGAGCACCGAAAGCGGTCTGCTGGACGTCACCGGCCAGGGCAGCGCGGGCGGGCGCGGCGGCCTGAAGTTCCAAGGGCAGGCAACCTACGCCGGCTCCGCGCGCGAAGCGGACCGGGCGGCGCTGGATGGACTGTTGTCGGCGCTGGGCAGGCGTTCGGGGGATGTCACGACCTTCGGGAGCTGATTCCGAAGCATCTCCCACGGCTAAATAATGTACGATATTATGTACAAATATCCAGCCCAGGGAGCCAGCCATGGCCATCTCGTCCGCCGATGTGATTCCGCTGTCCCAAGCCCGGGCCAATCTGTCCGAACTGGCCGATCAGGTCAAGTCCGGGGCTGAGAAAATCATCACCAAGAATGGCGAAAGCTACGTTGCCCTGATCGACGCCGAACGGCTGGACTACTACCACCGGCTGGAGCAGGAACGCATCCACTTGCTGCTGATCGACGACGCCAGCCGGGGCTTGGCCGATGTTTCGGCCGGCAAGGTCAAGGATGCGCTAAGCACAGTGTCCGCCCTCAAGCGCCGCCGCGCGGCCAAGGCCGCCCGCTGAATCACGGCCAGGCATCGTGACCGCCAAACTCGCCGTCAAGCTCACCGCCAACTTCGAACGCCAGCTTGAGGAAATCGAAGCCTTCCTCACCGAGGCCGGGATGCCACGCGCTTTCGACGCCCTGCTGGACGAGCTGGCCGAGGTAATCATCCCGAACCTTTCGGCCTTTCCCGACATGGGGCGCTTGTTCCTTGGCCGGCCCCAGCGCTCGGTGGAGGTCGCCAATGGCGCGGCCCGCCTGGCCAAACAGCTCAGCGCGCTCGGCAAGGATGCTGAGCTGCGCGAGTATGTGTCCGCGCACTACCTGATGCTCTACGCCAGGATCAAGAACCAGGTCTACCTGCTCTCGATCCGGCATCACCGCCAGCTTTCCTTCGATTTTCCGGATCGCTGGCAGGAATAGCACCTAGGCGTCCCGCGTGACCCGCAGGATCTCCTCCGGCGAGGTCTGCCCGCTGTCGACCCAACGCTGCCCGTCCTCGCGCATGGTCCGCATGCCGGACGCGGCGGCCGCGCGCCGCAGTTCCCGTTCGTCGCGCCCTTCGTGGATCAGCCGGCGCGCCTCGTCGTCGACCGTGAAGAGTTCGTGGATGCCGGAGCGCCCGCTGTAGCCCGTATGGTTGCAGGCATCGCAGCCCACGGGATGGAACACGCGCGCACC
This sequence comes from Achromobacter sp. SD115, assembly GCF_017355315.1. Taxonomy (NCBI): domain Bacteria; kingdom Pseudomonadati; phylum Pseudomonadota; class Betaproteobacteria; order Burkholderiales; family Alcaligenaceae; genus Achromobacter; species Achromobacter sp. SD115. The sequence goes on from NZ_JADIJM010000005.1 coordinate 59,093, forward strand.
GTCCTGCATGGCGGGCTTCTTGCAGGCCGGGCAGAGCTTGCGCACCAGGCGCTGCGCCAGCACGCCCAAGAGCGACGACGCCAGCAGGAAGGGTTCCACGCCCATGTCGGTAAGCCGGGTCACGGCGGACACCGAGTCGTTGGTATGCAGCGTGGCCAGCACCAGGTGGCCCGTCAGCGAGGCTTGCACCGCGATCTGCGCGGTCTCCAGGTCGCGGATTTCGCCGATCATGATGACGTCGGGGTCCTGCCGCAGGATGGCGCGCAGGGCCAGCGCGAAGCTCATATCGATCTTGGCGTTGACCTGTGTCTGGCTGATGCCGGACAGGTCGTATTCGATCGGATCCTCGACCGTGAGGATATTGCTGGTGGACGCGTCCAGGCGGCTCAGCGCCGCATACAGCGTGGTGGTCTTGCCGCTGCCGGTCGGCCCCGTTACCAGTACGATGCCGTGCGGCTGGCGGATCAGGCGGTCCAGCTGGGCCAGCACGCCCGCGTCCATGCCCAGCTTCTCCAGCTGCAAGCGCCCGGCCTCCTTGTCCAGCAGGCGCAGCACGGCGCGTTCGCCATGGCCGGTGGGCAAGGTGGACACGCGCACGTCTATCGGCCGCCCGCCCACGCGCAGCGCGATGCGGCCGTCCTGCGGCAGGCGTTTTTCGGCGATGTCCAGGTGCGCCATGATCTTGATGCGCGAGATCAGCGCGGCGTGCAGCGCCTTGCGCGGCGACACCACGTCGCGCAGGGTGCCGTCGACCCGGTAGCGCACCACGGAGTGGGTCTCGAAGGGTTCGATGTGGATGTCGCTGGCGCCGTCGCGCGCCGCCTGCGCAAACAGCGCGTTGATCATGCGGATCACGGGCGCGTCGTCCTGGGCCTCCAGCAGGTCCGCCACTTCGGGCATGTCCTGCATCAGCCGGTCCAGGTCGATCTCGTTCTCGGCCACGCCCATGACCGAGGCCGCGTCTTCCGAATGGCTGTAGGCGGCGGTCAGCAGGGTTTCCAGCGCCTCGTCCTCGATCTGCGCCAGTTCGATGTCGCCGTGGCAGCGCCGGATCTCGCGCACCGCCCATTCCGGCGTGCGCGGGCTGACGGTCAGCCGGGCCTGGCCGCCGCGCAGCGACAGCACCGCGCGCTGCGCCCGGGCCCAGGCATAAGGCAAGGGGTGCGCGCTCATAGCAGCGTATCGGGATCCACGGCCACGCTATGCATCAGCGTGCGCGACACGCGGATGGCCTCGGAAGCGTCGCGCGCAGACTCCGTGCCGGGATACTGGCGCACCGCGAAGGACTGCGCCGTGACCGGCGCCGGCCGGCGCAGCGTTTCGGCCTGCTGTTCCGGGCGGAGGTCATAGGCGTTGTTGGACACCGAAGGCGCGGAGCCCGGTGGCGGCAGCATCGGCGCCTGCATGTCTGGCAGCGCCCAGTGCTGGCCTGGCTGCACGGCCGCCTGCGCGCGGCGCATATAGTCGTAGCGGTCCATGGTGACACCAGCCGTGCGGTTGGCGTCGCGCACCACGTAGGGGCGCAGGAACACCATCAGGTTGGTCTTGGTACGCTTGCGCGAATCGTAGCGGAACAGCGAGCCGATCACTGGCAAGGATCCCAGGAGCGGCACGCTGTTGGTGGAAAGCGTGACGTTGTCTTCCAGCAAGCCGCCCAGCACGATGATCTGGCCGTCGTCGATCAGCACGCTGGTATCGATGGCGCGCTTGTTGGTCACGATGCCGGTGGTGGCGTTGGAGCGGCTTTCGTCGATGCTGCTGACTTCCTGGTAGATGTCCAGCTTGACCGCGCCGCCTTCGGAAATCTGCGGGCGGATGTTCAGCTTCAGGCCCACGTCCTCGCGTTCGATGGTCTGGAACGGATTGGTGCTGCCGTTGCTGCCCGAGGTCACGTACTGCCCGGTCACGAAGGGCACGGTCTTGCCCACCAGGATGCTGGCCGATTGGTTGTCCAGCGTCAGCAGGTTGGGCGTGGACAGGATGTTGGCTTCGCCGGTGTTCTCCATCGCGCGCGCCAGCACGCCCAGGTTGATCACCTTGTTGCCCAGCACGTCGACGGTGCCCTTCACCACCCCCAGGGTCAAGCCGCTGCCGATGCCGTCGATGGTGGTCGGGCCCTTGCCGGTGATGCCGCTGCCGCCCAGGTTGGTGCCGCCGATGAAGCTGGTGCCGTCGCTGTTGATGTTGCCGGCGCCCGTCATCCACTGGATGCCGAACTCCGCCGCCTTGGCCTCGCTGACTTCGACGATCAGGCTTTCCACCAGCACCTGGGCGCGGCGCTGGTCGAGCTGGTCGATGACCTCGCGCAGACTGCGATACAGCGGCTCGGGGGCCGAGATGATGAGCGAGTTGGTGGCCGGATCGGCCTGGATGGTGGCGCCGCCCGCCGAATACGAGACGGCCTGCGTGCTGTTGTCCTCCCGCGAGATGCGTTCCTGCTCGCCCGACAGTCCGCCCTTGTTCGAACCGGACATGCCGGCCATGCCCTGGCCCGCCTGGGCAGCCATGCCCGCCGCCGCGTTCTGCGTGCGCGCGCCGCCCTGGGCGCCCGCGCCGCCGCTGGCGCCGCCCGTGGCGCCCGGCGCGGAATTCGCCTGTCCGGTCAGCAGTCCGCCCAGCACTTCGGCGATGCGCGTGGCCTGCGCGTTGCGCATGTAGACCACGTGCAGGTTGCCGGCGCGGTTCTGCTGCGCGTCCAGCTTCATGATCAGGTCGCGCGCCAGGCGCGTGCGCGCCGGGCTGCCGGAGCGCACCAGCACGCTGTTGCTGCGCGGATCGGCCACCACGGCGATGCGCTGCGTGGGGTCGCTGCTTTGCGTGTCCAGCAGCTGCGAAGCGAGGATGGCGATGTCGGTGGCGATGGCCGAACGCACCGGCACCACGTCCGTGTCGATCGAGCTGGGCACGTCGATGCGGGCGATGACCTGGGCAATGCGCTCCAGGTTGTCGGCGTAGTCGGTGACCACCAGCGTGTTATTGCCGGGATAGGCGTTGATGGGGTTGTTGGGTGGCACCATGGGGCGCAGCACCGGCACCAGATTGGCCGCGTTCTCGTACTTCAGCGGGAACACGCGGGTCAGCATTTCGCCGCTGCTGCCCTTGGCGAATGCGGAGACTGGCACCGGACCACGGCCCGCGCCGCCGGCCGGCGCGCCGCCCACCGCTTGCGCCGGACGGCCATTGCCCACCACCGCGCTGCCCTGCAGCTTGGCGTCGGCCTCGGGCACCACGCGCGTCACGCCGTCCACGTCGACGATGGCGTAGCCCTGCAGGCGCAGCGCGCCCGTCAGCATGGACAGCGCCTGCGCGCTGTCCACCGGCCGGTCCGACACCAGCGTGAGCTTGCCCTTGACGCGCGGATCCACCAGGAAGTTGCGCTGCGTGAACAAGGACAGCGCGCGCAGCACGGCGGGGATGTCGGTGTCGACGAAATTCAGACTGACGCGATTGTCGGTCTGTTGAGCGTGAACCGTGCTGGCCGCGGGTCCGAGCTGGCTTGCGGCAAGCAACACCGCAAGGCTGAATTGCGCAATATGACGCATGACGGGATAGGTGCCTGAAACGTGAATTCGTGTGAAAAAACGTGAAATCGGGTCGGAGTATACGGGGTGACAGTGCAACACTACGGTCATAATCCGCAGGCATCGTAGCGGCCTTGAAACCCTTTAAATTCGGGGCTTTGCGCGTTTTCAAAATGTGCGCGGGCCATGCTTTCCAGATGCCTTCCTTCCGCTACGAAGCCACCGACGCCTTGGGCAAGATCGTGCGCGGCACGATCGACGCCGACAGCGAGCGCGGCGCCCGCAACCAGCTGCGCGGGCGCGGCCTGCTGCCGCTGTCCACGTCCCTGGCGGCGCGCGCCGAAGGGTTCGGCGCCGTGCTGCGCACGCGCCTGTCGGACGCCGATCTGGCCTGGCTCACGCGCCAGCTCGCCAGCCTGCTGGCCGCGAGCCTGCCGCTGGACGCGGCCCTGAGCGCGACGCTGGAACAGGCCGAGAAAAAACACATCGCCGCCGTCCTGGGCGGCGTGCGCGACGACGTGCGCGCGGGCCATAAGCTGTCGACCGCGCTGGCGGCGCGGCCACGGGATTTTCCTGAGATCTACCGGGCGCTGATCGGCGCCGGCGAGGAATCGGGCGATCTTGCGCAAGTGATGGAGAAGCTGGCGGACTACATCGAGGAACGCAACGCCTTGCGCAGCAAGGTGCTGACCGCGTTCATCTATCCGGCGGTGGTGGCCTGCGTCTCGGTGATCATCGTGATCTTCCTGCTGGGCTATGTGGTGCCGCAGGTGGTGTCGGCGTTCAGCCAGGCCAAGCAGGAACTGCCGCTCTTGACGCGCATCATGCTCGCCCTGTCGGACTATGTGCGCGAATGGGGCGTGGCCACTGGCGCCGCGCTGGCGGCCGCGGTCGCGCTGTGGCGCTACGCGCTGCGCGCGCCCGCGGCGCGGCGCGCCTGGCATGCGCGCGTGCTGCGGCTGCCCTTGGCCGGGCGCTTCGTGCTGGGCGTGAACGCCGCGCGCTTCGCGTCCACGCTGGCGATACTTTCAGGCAGCGGCGTGGCGCTGCTGACGGCGCTGGAGGCCGCGCGCCGCACCCTGGGCAACGACGTGCTGCGCCAGGCCGTGGATGAAGCCTCGGCGCGCGTGCGCGAAGGCGCGTCGCTGTCAGCGTCGCTGGGCGCGCAGAAGGTGTTTCCGTCGCTGCTGGTGCATCTGATCGCCAGCGGCGAGAAGACCGGCCGCCTGCCCGAGCTGCTGGACCGCGGCGCGCAGAATCTGTCGCGCGACCTGGAACGGCGCGCCATGGCCATGACGGCCCTGCTGGAGCCGGCGCTGATCCTGCTGATGGGGGGCTTCGTGCTGCTGATCGTGCTGGCGGTGATGAGCCCGATCCTGGAAATGAATCAGCTGATTCGTTAGGCGCGCAAATGATTTGCGGGTGTTGGGGCAGCAAGAACGCTGCTGCCCCAACACCCGCAAAATCAAGCCTGGGCCTCGCGGCTGCCGGCAGGCCCAGCCTGTCCGCTCAGCCGCAATTCCCTTGGAATTTACAGCGCCTCTTCGTCGCTCTCGCCCGTGCGGATACGGATGGCTTGTTCAACCGGCGTGACGAAGATCTTGCCGTCGCCGATCTTGCCGGTGCGGGCGGCCTTGACCACGGCTTCGATGGCGGCTTCGACCTGGCTGTCGGGCAGCACCACTTCGACGCGGATCTTGGGCAGGAAGTCCACCACGTATTCGGCGCCACGGTAGAGCTCGGTATGGCCTTTCTGGCGGCCGAAACCCTTGACTTCAGTAACGGTCAGGCCGCTGACGCCGACTTCGGCCAGCGCTTCGCGGACTTCGTCGAGCTTGAAGGGTTTGATGATGGCGGTGACTTGTTTCACGTTGGTCGTCCTGGGTGTTTGATCTGTTGCGGCACCCTGGCTAGGCATGGCCGCAGGGCGCGTTGGATAAGAGAATACCACCCGCCAGGGAGCCCAAATACCGGGTTCCCCCTTGACGGGAAATCCCGGTCAGGCTTCGTCGGGTATGCGTTCGGCGTCGCGCATCCACACCACCGACTCGGAATCGCTGGGCGCGCGCCAGTCGCCGCGCGGCGACAGCGAACCGCCGGAGCCGACCTTGGGCGCATTGGGCACGCAGCTGCGCTTGAACTGGCTGAGACGGAAGAAGCGGTCCAGGAATATTTTCAGGTTGCGCTTGATGGCCGCCAGATCGTACTGGTTGCGGGCCACGTGGCCGCCCTCGGGCCAGGCGCCGGCGTCGCGGTCGCGCCAGGCCGCCAGCGCCAGGAAGGCGACCTTGGTCGGCGCGAAGCCGTAGCGCAGCGTGTAGTACAGGTTGAAGTCCTGGAGTTCGTAAGGTCCGATGCTGTCTTCGCTTTTCTGCGCCGGCTTGTCGTCCGCGCCGCCAGGCACCAATTCGGGGCTGACGTCGGTGCCCAGCACGTCCAGCAGCACCTCCGCGCCCTCCTCGCCCAGGCGGCCGGATTCGGCCACCCAGCGCACCAGGTGGGTGATGAGCGTCTTGGGCACGCTGGCGTTGACGCTGTAGTGCGACATGTGGTCGCCCACGCCGTAGGTGCACCAGCCCAGCGCCAATTCGCTCAGGTCGCCGGTGCCGATGACGATGGCGTTGTTGAAGTTCGCGATGCGGAACAGGTGGTTGGTGCGTTCGCCGGCCTGCACGTTCTCGAAGGTGATGTCGTAGACCGGCTTGCCGTCCGCATAGGGATGGCCCAGGTCCTTGAGCATCTGCAGGCAGCTGGGCCGGATGTCGATCTCGGAGGCGGTGCATCCCACCACCTCCATCAGCTTGCGCGCCTGCTGCAGCGTGCGCGAGCTGGTGGCGAAGCCCGGCATGGTGACGGCCAGGATATTGGAGCGCGGCAGCTCCAGCGCGTCCATGGCCTTGGCGCAGACCAGCAGCGCATGGGTCGAATCCAGTCCGCCGGAAATACCGATGACGACCTTGGACATGCCGCTGGCCGACAAGCGCTGGACCAGGGCCTGCACCTGGATGCTGTAGACCTCCTTGCAGCGGGCGTCGCGGCGCTGCGGGTCGGCCGGCACATAGGGGAAACGCGCCACGCGCCGCTCCAGCGGCAGTTCGGCGTCTTCCAGCGGCGGGTTCACGGGCACCGCCACGCTGCGGAACTTGCGGACTTCGTCCTGGTGGCGGCGCACCGACTGGCCGAAGGTGGTCTGGCGCATGCGTTCGCGCGACAGGCGTTCCAGGTCCACGTCCGAGAACAGCAGGTGGGAATGGCCGAGGAAGCGCTCCGATTCGCCCAGCAGTTCGCCGTTTTCGTAGATGAGCGCCTGGCCGTCCCAGGCCATGTCGGTAGAGGACTCGCCCCGCCCGGCGGAGGTGTACATATAGGCCGACAGGCAGCGCGCCGACTGCTGCGCGACCAGCTGGTGGCGGTAGTCGGACTTGCCGACCACGATGTTGGAGGCCGACAGGTTCACCAGCACCGTGGCACCCGCCAGCGCGGCGTAGGAGGACGGCGGGATCGGCACCCAGACGTCCTCGCAGATTTCGACGTGGAACTGGAACAGCGGCAGCTTTTCCAGCCGGAAGATCAGCTCGGAGCCGAAAGGCACGTTCTGGCCCAGCAGGCTGATCTCGGAAACGATGGCGCAATCCCCGGCGCTGAACTGGCGCGCTTCGTAGAACTCGCCGTAGTTGGGCAGGTAGCTTTTGGGCACCACGCCCAGCACGCGGCCGCCGGCGGCGACCACGGCGCAGTTGAACAGCTGGTGGGCCACCCGCAGCGGCGCGCCGACGACGACGGCGATGTCCATCTCGGCCGTGGCCGCGACCACCCGCGCCAGCGCTTCCTCGCATTCGTCCAGCAAGGCCTTCTGGTGGAACAGGTCGTCGCAGGTGTAGGCGGACAGGCCCAGCTCGGGAAACGCCGCCAGCACCGCGCCGCCCTGGGCGGCCTGCTGCGCCAGCGCAATGGTCTGGGCGGCATTGAACGCGGGGTCCGCGACCTTGCATTCGGGCACGCCGACGGCGACCCGGGCAAAGCCGTGGGAATACAGGTTGAAGAACGGGTTCGACATCGGGTCTATCGCCTGGGATTTCAACGCCTGGATTATCTCACGGGGCCACCCGCCGGCCCCGCCCGGACGCCCTGCCGCGCCCGCTGTCCGCTAGCGCGGCATCTTGGCGTCGGTCAGGCCGTGCTCCAACGGCGCGGCCAGGCCCGGACGGGCGCCCTCGACGGCCAGCGCCGCCTGCAAGGCGCCTTCGCGCAGATGGGCGCCCATCGCGCCGATATCGGCGCCGGACGGCTGCTGGTACAGGCGCAGGCCCAGTTCGGGCAGGATGGCCAGCAGATGGTCGAAGATGTCGCCCTGGATGCGTTCGTACTCGACCCAGGCGGTGACGGCGGTAAAGCAATAGACCTCGACCGGAATGCCCTCGGCGGTGGGCTCCATCATGCGCACCATCATGGCCATGTCCTGACGGACCTCGGGATTCTGCTTCAGGTAGGCCAGCGCATAGGCCCGCAGGGTACCGATATTGGTCAACCGGCGGCGGTTGGCCGGCACGCTGGCCAGCTCGCCCATGGTCTGGTTGGCCTGGGCGATGTCGTGGGTCTTGGCCTGCAGGTAGTCGTGCAGCAGCCGGAAACGCATCAGCCGCTGCGCTTCGTCGTCGCTCAGGAAGCGCACGCTGGCCGAGTCGATGCGGAGGGTGCGCTTGATGCGGCGCCCGCCCGATTCGAACATGTGGCGGTAGTTGCGGTAGCTTTCCGAGAACAGCTTGTAGGTGGGTACCGTGGTGACGGTGTTGTCCCAGTTCTGCACCTTGACCGTGTGCAGGGCGATGTCCTTGACGAAACCGTCGGCGTTGGACTGCGGCATCTCGATCCAGTCGCCGATGCGCAGCATGTCGTTGCTGGTCAGCTGGGTGCTGGCCACCAGCGACAGCAAGGTGTCCTTGAACACCAGCAACAGCACCGCGGACAGCGCGCCCAGCCCGGAGATCATCCAGAGCGGCGAGCGGTCGATCAGGATGGAAAGCACCAAAACGGTGCATACCGCCATCAGGATCAGCTTGCTGATCTGGATATAGCCCTTGATGGAGCGGGTTTGCGCCCGCGTGGTGGCGGAATAGGTATCCTGCCAGGCGCTCAGCACGCCCGAGAACGCCATGAACACGCAGATCCAGGCGCCGGCGTGCGCCAGCCGCCCGACGATGGTCACGGCCCGCTCCACGTGCGGCACCAGGTCTATGCCCAGCGACACCACCGCGAATGGCACGGCGTACCAAAGGTTCTGGTAGGCGCGGCGGCGCTGCAGGGCCTTGTCCCAATCGCCCCGGCCGCTCAGCACCAACACGCGGTGCGCCAGCAACAGCACGACCCGGGCCACGACCCACTGGACGAACAGCGCGGCCAGGATCAGCGCACCGATCCCGATCAAGGTCTGCGCCCACGCTTCGCGCGGCAGATGGGTATCCAATTGGGTGACCAGCTCTTCCCATTCCAGGGGCATAGGCTCTCTTCCTGCTCTAAGGTCTTGAAACTAATCCAGGATTATCCGACAAAGGCCCGGCCAGAGGGTTCGCCGCCAGCAGGCGCGCCACCCGGCGCCACGCCAGGGCCTATAATTCCGCCCATCATGGCAAACACTCCCTCCCCCGATCAAAACCAGTTCGCCAACAAGGCGCAGGCCTGGTCCGCCCGGTTCTCGGAACCGGTTTCCGAACTCGTCAAGCGCTATACGGCGTCCGTGGATTTCGACAAGCGCCTGGCGCGCTACGACATCCAGGGCTCGCTCGCGCACGCGGACATGCTGGCCGCCCAGGGCATCATCGGCGCCCAGGACCTGGCCGACATCCAGCGCGGCATGACCCAGATCCTGTCCGAAATCGACGCCGGCAGCTTCCAATGGCTGCTCGACCTCGAAGACGTGCACCTGAACATCGAAAAACGCCTGGTGGAACTGGTGGGCGACGCGGGCAAGCGCCTGCACACCGGCCGTTCGCGCAACGACCAGGTCGCCACCGACATCCGCCTGTGGCTGCGCACCGAAATCGACAACCTGCTGGACCTGCTGCGCCAGTTGCGCCGCGCCCTGGCCACGGTGGCGCTGGAACACGCCGGCACCATCATGCCCGGCTTCACGCACCTGCAAGTGGCCCAGCCGGTCACCTTCGGCCACCACCTGCTGGCCTATGCGGAAATGTTCGGCCGCGACGCCGAGCGCCTGGCGGACTGCCGCCGCCGCGTGAACCGTCTGCCGCTGGGCGCCGCCGCCCTGGCCGGCACGTCCTACCCGATCGACCGCGAGCGCGTCGCCAAGACCCTGGGCTTTGACGGCGTCTGCCGCAATTCGCTGGACGCCGTGTCCGACCGCGACTTCGCCATCGAATTCTGCGCCGCCGGCGCGCTGATCATGACGCACGTCTCGCGCCTGTCCGAAGAACTGGTGCTCTGGATGAGCCCGCGCGTGGGCTTCATCGACCTGGCGGACCGCTTCTGCACCGGCAGCTCGATCATGCCGCAGAAAAAGAACCCCGACGTGCCCGAGCTGGCCCGCGGCAAGACCGGCCGCGTCAACGGCCACCTGGTCGCCCTCCTGACCCTGATGAAGGGCCAGCCGCTGGCCTACAACAAGGACAACCAGGAAGACAAGGAAGGCCTGTTCGACACCGTCGACACCGTGCGCGACACGCTGACGATCTTTGCGGACATGGCCGGCGGCATCAAGGTCAAGGCCGACAACATGCGCGCCGCCGCCCTGCAGGGCTTCGCCACCGCCACCGACCTGGCCGACTACCTGGTCAAGCGCGGCGTGCCCTTCCGCGACGCCCACGAAGTCGTGGCCCACGCGGTCCGCGACTGCGAACAGCGCGGCTGCGACTTGGCCGACCTGTCGCTGGACGAGCTCAAGGCCTACCACGCCAGCATCGGCGACGACGTGCACCAGGTCCTGACCCTGGAAGGCTCGGTCGCGGCCCGCAAGCACGTGGGCGGCACCGCCCCCGAGCGCGTGGCCGAGGAAGCGAAGCGCGTGCTGCAGGAAACGGCGGAGTAAGGCTGGTTTTCTCCGATGCAAGATGATCGGCCCCGATTTATCGGGGCCGATTTTCATTGGTACGCGGGACTTGCCCAGATATCAGCCTCAGGCGATCGACACGTCCAGGCGGCGCCCTAGCTGTCCAAGGGCAGATTCGACCTGTTCGATCCGGGACGCATGCCGCACATTCAGCAACCGGTCCACTTGCGGCATATGAACACCCATGCGCCTTGCCAACTCGGCCTTGCGCACTCCCTGCAAAATCATCTCGTTCGACAGAAAGACCTTGCTGGTGATCAAGGCAGACAAGGTTACCGACGCCTGGCCCTTGGCTGGCTTGGAGGGCATGGGAATGGGGCGGCGCGCGTCGAAATAGATCTCCAGCGCCGCCTCGAGCGCCTCTTCGGCATTGATCGCCGCCTCATCGACGTCTTGGCCCACGGAGAGCGCTTCTGGAATATCAGGAAACCGGACTAACCACGTATCGTTGGTGTCGCGAGTCAGGGTGTAGGGATAGGTCAGCATTCAGGTTTCCCGTTTGATGAATGTGCCAGGCAGGACTGTCCGCGTGACGCGCATCCGGTGTGCAGAATGCGCAACGTCATTTCAAACCGAGCTGCTTCTTGATTTCGCTTTCCAGATGCTTGCCCATTTCCTTGGACCCGTGATGTGGAAAGATCGTTGTCACGCCGTTCAAGGTAACCCGATAGTGGCTGCTGCCTGATTTGTGCGGCACGAACACCGCCCCTTGCCGTTCCAGCCATCTCTTGAATTCGCTGTATTTCATGACCGATGGTCGCGGCCTGATCGAGCATAAACAAAAATGTTGAATAAATAAACAGCAGTGTTTACCCCAGCCACTATCCTCCCGCCCATGAGCGTAGAAGGCCGCGGCGCAAGGCGGGGCTCGACTGGCTCTTTCTCAGACCGAGCGATGTTGCGGCTGCCCGCTAGGCGATACTCAGCGCTTCCCCCAGCATCTCCACCACCGCATCCACCTTGGGCAGCAGCTGCTTGCTCAGCGGCCACACCAAATACAGGGGCAAGCCCTCGGCAGCCAGTTGCGGCAGCACTTCGACCACCCGGCCGTCGCGCAAGGCGTCGGCCGCGAGCCAGGTCGCCAACTGCGCGATGCCGAAGCCTGCGGCCACGGCATCGACCTGGGCTTCGGCGCTGTCCAGCACCATGACGCCGTCGATCGGCCGCAAGCTGGCCGGTCCCGCGCCCTGCGCGATCCGCCAGACCGGGGGTTCCCCGTCCGCGCGCCCGTAGGCCACGGCGTCATGCTGGGCCAGATCGTCGGCCGTGAGCGGCGCTCCGCGGCGCGCCAGGTATTGCGGCGAGGCGCAGAAAATCACGCGCTCCGAGCCCAGATAGCGGTGGCCCAGGCCGGGCGCCCACTGCGGCGGCCCGCCGATGCGCACGGCCACGTCTATGCCCTCGTCGGCCAGATCGACGAAACGGTCCGTGAACGACACGCATGGCCGCAACTGCGGATGCCGCTGGGCGAATTGCAACAGCAGCGGCAGCGCCACCCGGCGGCCGAAGGTCGCGGGCAGGTCCACCCGCAGCCGGCCGACGGGCTCTTGGCGCTGCGCCGCCAGCACCGCCTCGGCGTCCTGCAATTCGGCCAGCACGCGCACGCAGGTGCGGTAGTAGGCGCTGCCCGCGTCCGTCAGGGCCAGGCGGCGGGTGCTGCGCTCGAACAGGCGGGTATGCAGGCGGGCTTCCAGCCGGGCGACGCTCTTGCCCACGGCCGAGGCAGTAAGGTGGAGCCGGTCGGCGGCGGCGGTGAAGCTGCCGGCGTCCGCGGTGGTGACGAAGGCTTCGATGCCTTTGAGGCGTTCGGATGGGATCATGGCGGCGATGATTAAGGAATCAGATTCCTTAATTTATGGAAAACATACCTGAGATAAGAAATTCTATCTCCAATATCGTTCAAGACCGTATTCCTCTTGAACCCATCCATGCTCGAATCCTCCCTCGCCTCCCCATCCGTCCCGGCCCGCTCCAGCGCGCTTTCCATCGGCATCCTCGCTGTCGCGGCTTTCGTCATCGTTTCCACGGAATTTTTAATCGTGGGGCTGCTGCCCGAGCTGGCCCGCGACCTGTCCATCTCCGTTTCCGCCGCGGGCCAGCTCGTGACCCTGTTCGCGTTCACGGTGATGCTGTCGGGGCCCTTGCTGACGGCGGCGGTATCGCACCTGGAGCGCAAGCGCCTGTTCGTGGCGATCCTGCTGGTCTTCGCCGCCTCCAACGCGCTGGCCGCGGCCGCGCCCAACATCTGGGTGCTGGCGTTGGCGCGCTTCATTCCGGCGCTGGCGCTGCCGGTGTTCTGGGGCACGGCCAGCGAAGCCGCCGCACAGCTGGCGGGCCCGCGCCACGCCGGGCAGGCGGTGGCGCGCGTGTACCTGGGGATTTCCGCCGCCTTGCTGTTCGGCATTCCGCTGGGCACGCTGGCCGCCACGTCGATAGGCTGGCGCGGCAGCTTCTGGGGGCTGGCCGCGCTGTCGCTGGCGCTGGCCGCGCTGATGCTGGCCTGCATGCCGGCCTTGCCGCGCCCGCCGCGCGTCGGCTTGCGCGAGCAGGCGCGCATTCTGCGGGATCCGCGCATGCTGGCCCATATCGGGCTGTCCGTGGCGGTGTTCACCGCGATGTTCGCTGCCTATACCTATCTGGCCGACGTGCTGGAACGCATCGCCAACGTGCCGCCGGCTCAGGTGGGATGGTGGCTGATGGGCTTTGGCGCGGCGGGGCTGGCCGGCAACTGGCTGGGCGGACTGGCGGCGGACCGCAATCCCCTGGCCGCGACTTTGGCGTTCACCCTGCTGCTGGGCCTGGGCATGATGGCCGCCATACCCCTGGCTTCCTCGCTTGCCGGATTGCTGCCGGCGCTGGCCGCGTGGAGCATCGCCAATACGGCCCTGTATCCGGTGTGCCAGGTGCGTGTGATGAAAGTGGCGCCGCAAGCCCAGGCCATGGCGGGCACGCTCAACGTGTCGGCGGCCAATGCCGGCATTGGCGCCGGCGCCATGCTGGGCGGAGGGGCGATCGCGCAATGGGGACTGGGCAGCGTGGGCTATGTGGCCGGGGCCGTGGCGCTGCTGGCGGCGCTGGCGGTTCCTGCCATCGCCCGCCTGCGGCCATCCGTCACCGCCTGACGCCGGATCGCGCGAGCGGTACCCGGCACCCGGGGACGGGAAACGCAGCAGCAGCCCCCGACGCGGCCCCGATGCTCAGCCGCCGCCAGCCTCCGGCATACAGGCCGGCGCGGCGCACGCGGCCGGCGCCTTGATCAGGAACTCCTTCAGGCTGGCCACGTTGTTCTTCTTGAAGATGCGGTTCTTGTAGGTCACCACGGTGGTGGGCGACAGGCCCAGCTCGCGCCCCACCTCTTTGGCGGTATGGCCCTGGCGCAACAGGTCCGCCACCTGGACTTCGCGCAGCGACAGGCCGCTGCACCAGGAGGCCGCGCGTGTCGGTTCCGTTTCCACGCGGCACAGTTGGTGATGGCGCCGCGCCAGCGCGATCAGCAAGGGCGCGCGCCCGCGCATCAGTTCGGCCGCGTTCGGCGAGTGGGTGCGCGAGAAGTACAGGTTCAGGTAGCTGATGCCCTCGTCGCGGCAGCCGATAAGCGAAATCTTGCTGGCGAAGCCGGGGCGCTCGAACAGCAGGCGGCGGTACTCGTCGTCCGCGATGCGTTCCGGGGACGCCGTCTGCACGACCAGGTCGGGATGATGGCCGGGGCGGCAGGCCATGTCGCGCAGCAGGCCGTAGTTGGGATCGCGCCGGTAGAACTCGTTGTCCACGAACACGTTGGTGGTCCATTCGATCAGGGACTGGTTCAGCAGGCTGGCCGCCGACGAATACTGCACCAGGCCTTCATGGCCGTAGAACACGTGCGACACGTGGTCGGCGGCCACGGTTTCACGCAGCGCCAGCAGCAGCGCGGCGTGGAACATCGGGCCGCCCAGGTCCATGACGGCGGACTCGGCCCAGCGGTCCGGCCCCCCGCCCGCGGGCATTGGGTTGTGTGTCTCTTCCATGGTGTCGTTTTCCCCCGCTTGCGCGTGTTTTCCCGATTCTAAGGTCATCCTCCGTCGCCGCGGTGTCCTCTTCCGTGAGGACATGACGGGCGCGCGCGGCGCTCCTAGAGTGAGGCCTGCAACAAACCACATCGAACTAGGGAAAACGATGAAAGAGCTTCCCATCTACCCATACGTCAGGCCCGATGAAATGGACCGCCCGCGCCGCGAGCCGCATCCGGTGGCCGTCGTGGGGGCCGGGCTGACCGGCCTGACGCTGGCCCTGGATCTGGTGCGGCGCGGCATTCCCGTGGTCGTGCTGGACGACGACAACACCGTCGGCGTGCGCGGCCTGGCTTCGCGCGGCATGGTCTGGGCGCAGCGCACGCTGGACATCTTCGACCGCCTCGGCATGGCTGGCGACGTGGTCGGCAAGGGCGTGCGCTGGAACGTGGGCCGGGTGCTGTGCCGCGACCTGGCGGTGGCGTCCTTCACGCTGCAGGACCAGCCCGACATGCGCCACAACGGCTTCGTCAACCTGCAGCAGTACTACCTGGAAGCCTTCCTGGTGGATGCGCTGATGCGCGAGCCGCTGGCCGAGCTGCGCTGGCTGAACCGCGTCGCCGGCATCGAACCGCAAGCCGCAGGCCCGGCGACCTTGCAAGTGGAGACGCCCGACGGCGCCTACGCCTGCCGCGCGCAATGGGTGGTCGCCTGCGACGGCGCCAAAAGCGCGGTGCGCGGCATGCTGGGCCTGAGCCCGCGCGTCTACGACCAGACCGAGGACCGCTGGATCATCATCGACATCGTGTTGCGCGACACCACCTGGCCGGAGGAACGCTGGACCTGGCTGGACGCGCGCAGCAACCACGGCCGCGCGGTCTGGCGCCACAAGATGGCCGACGACACCTGGCGGCTGGACTTCCAGCTGCGTCCGGACGAAGACCCGGCCGAAGCGGCCACGGACGCGGCCATGCGCCAGCGCGTCTGGGACCTGCTGGGCGAGCGCGTGGAATTCGACATTGCCTGGCATGGCGTCTGGGCCTACCGCCATGAATGCCTGGACAGCCTGCGCCATGATCGGGTGCTGTTCGCGGGCGATTCTGCCCATCTGGTGGCGCCCTTCGGCGCGCGCGGCGGCAACGGCGGCATCCAGGACGCCGACAACCTGGGCTGGAAGCTGGCCCTGCTGCTGCAAGGCCGCGCCGGCGACTCGCTGCTGGATACCTATAGCGTCGAGCGCAAGCACGCGGCAATGGAGAACATCCGCCAGGCGCGCCGCTCCTCGCGCTTCGTTTACCCGGGCGCTGCCCGCTCCGCCGCGCTGTGGCGCGACGCCATCATCGACCTGGCGCCGCGCCACCCCGTCGCCGCCCGCATGATCAACACCGGTCGCCTGTGCATGCCGGCCGTCTATCCCGCATCGGCGCTGGCTTGCGGCGCCCACGCCCTGGCCGGACGCGCGCTGCCCAACGTGGTGCTGCGGCAGGCGGATGGCCTGGCCTTGCACGGCCTGCTCGGCCCCTGGTTCACGGTCCTGGTGTTCGGCGATGCCCTGCCCCCCGGCACGCAGGACGGCGACGGCCTGGTGCGCTGGGTCGCCGTCGGACCGCTATGCGACGAGCGCGGACGCGCCGCCCTGGCGCACCAGCTCGGGCAGACGCTGGACGGAGAGGCCTGGCTGCTGCGGCCCGACCAGCATGTCATGGCGGCCGCCACGCCAGAGACCGGCGATCCCGAGGCCATGCTGGCCTGGGTCGCCGCCGCGCTGGATGCGCCCGGCGCCTGTCCCGAACCCTTGCCCGAGGCCCGCGGCCTCTACCGCTCAACCGGAGGCGCCAACCATGCCGCTATCCCAGCAACAGCTTGACGACCTGCTAGAGCGCCTGATCGCGCTGACCAACGTGCCCGACCCCGCGGCCCAGCGCGACAGCCTGGCCCGGCTGTCGCTGCTGCTCATCGAAGCCGTGGACGACGCGGCCCGCGTGCAGGCGGCGGTCGACGAAATGCTGGCGGCCCAGCCCGGCTCGCCCGCCTTGAACATTCCATGAACCACGGAGACGGCGCCATGACGCTCAACCCATCCCATGCCGCCCCGCCGGGCGCCCCCGCCATCCAGGGCCTGCACCACTTCGCCTGGCGCTGCCGCGATGCCGAGGAAACCCGGCATTTCTATGAAGACATCCTCGGCCTGCCGCTGGTGCACGTGGTCAAGGAGGAACGCGTGCCTTCCACCGGCGAGCACTGCCCCTTCGTGCATCTGTTCTTCGAATTCGCCGACGGTTCGCACATCGCCTTCTTCGACCTGGGCGACAACGGCCAAAGCCAGCCCGACCCCGCCACGCCGCGCTGGGTCAACCACTTCGCCATGGAAATCCGCGGCGAAGCCGAGCTGGAGCGCATGCGCCAACAGCTGCAGTCCCACGGCATCGAGGTAGTGGGGCCGACCGACCACCACTTCATCCGCTCGATCTATTTCTTCGATCCCAACGGCATCCGCCTCGAACTGACCCTGCGCCTGCCCGTGGCCGACTACGTGGCCCGCAAGCGCCGCAGCGCCCATGACGACCTGGCTGCCTGGACCCGCGACAAGGCCGCCGGCCTGATGCCCGGCGCCACCGGCACCAGCAGCCAGCAGCGCAGCCAGGCCCACGCCGGCTGAACCGCCCCACTTTCCATCCATTAAAGGAACACCATGAGCAAACCCTTCGCCTCCCAGGCCGACCTGGCGGAAAAGAGGATCTCCTTCGAACGCCTGTCCGAAAACGCCTACGCCTACGTCGCCGACGGCGACCCCAACTCGGGCGTGATCATCGGCGACGACAGCGTGATGGTGGTCGACGCGACCGCCACGCCGGCCATGGCCCAGGGCCTGATCCGCGCCATCCGCGGCGTCACCGACAAGCCCATCCGCCACGTCGCCCTGACCCACTACCACGCGGTGCGCGTGCTGGGCGCGTCCGCCTTCGCCGCCGAAGGCGCCGCCCACGTGTACGCCAGCCGCGGCACGCATGAACTCATCGTCGAGCGCGGCCAGGCCGACATGGATTCCGAGATCGGCCGCTTCCCGCGCCTGTTCCAGTCCGCCGAAACCATACCGGGGCTGACCTGGCCCACCGTGGTGTTCGAGCGCGAACTGACCGTGTTCCTGGGCAGTCTCGAAGTGCGCATGCTGCATCTGGGCGCGGGCCATACCCGCGGCGATTCCATCGTCTGGATTCCGTCGCAGGGCATCTGTTTCTCCGGCGACCTGGTGGAGTTCAACGCCGGCGTCTACACGGGCGATGCCTATCTGTCCGACTGGCCCGCCACGCTGGACGCGCTGCAGGCGCTGAAACCGCGCCAGATGGTGCCGGGCCGCGGCCCCGCCCTGACCACGCCCGCCGCCTGCCGCGAGGCCATCGGCTACACCCGCAGCTGGGTCGAGACGCTGTACGGCTGCGCCCGCCAGGGCGTGGAGCAAGGCAAGAGCCTGAAGCAGGTCTATGAAGACACGCGCCGCGTGATGGACCCGGAATTCGGCCACGTCGTCATCTACGAACACGCCATTCCCTTCGACGTCTCGCGCGCCTACGACGAGGCCAGCGGCATCACCGATCCGCGCGTCTGGACCGCCGAGCGCGACCGCGACATGTGGGCCGAACTCACCGCCTGATCCCGGCACGCCACCACGCCACGAGGCCCCGCCGCGGGCCTCTCCATCCGATACGGAGCACCTGAACATGAAACTCGCCACCCTGAGCAATGGCGCCCGCGACGGCGCCCTGGCCGTCGTCAGCCGCGACCTGACCCGCACGCGCGCCGTGCCGCACATCGCAGCCACGCTGCAGCAAGCGCTGGACGACTGGGCCCGCGCCGCGCCCCTGCTGCAGGCCGAATACGAAGCGCTGAACGCGGGCGACGGCGCCAGCCAGCCCTTCGATCCGGCGCGCTGCGCCGCGCCCCTGCCGCGCGCCTACCAATGGCTGGACGCGTCCGCCTACCTGAACCACGTGGACCTGACGCGCCGTGCCCGCGGCGGCGAGATGCCGCCCTCGTTCCTGACCGATCCCCTGATGTACCAGGGCGCCTCGGACGACTTCATGGGACCGTGCGAGGACATCACCGCCGCCAGCGAGGACCTGGGCGTGGACCTGGAAGCGGAGATCGTGGTGGTGACCGACGACGTGCCGCTGGGCGTGAACGCGGACACGGCGCTGGAACACGTCGTGCTGCTGGGCCTGGTCAACGACGTGACGCTGCGCAACGTGGTGCTGCCCGAACTGTCCAAGGGCTTCGGCTTCCTGCAAGGCAAGCCGGCCTCGGCGCTGTCGCCGGTGCTGGTCACGCCCGACGAACTGGCGCCCTACTGGCGCGGCGGCAAGCTGCACCGCGCCATGCAGGTGTGGCTCAACGGCCGGCAGATCGGCCAGCCCCAGGCGGGCGAGGAAATGCAATTCCATTTCGGCGAACTGATCGCGCACGCGGCCCGCACCCGCCGCCTGGGCGCCGGCACCCTGGTGGGCAGCGGCACCATTTCGAATGCCAGCGACGCCGCCGGCGTGTGCTGCCTGGTCGAAGCGCGGGTGCGGGAAAAACTGCGCGACGGCGACATGCGCACGCCCTTCCTCAAGCACGGCGACCGCGTGCGCATCGGCATGCGCGACGACGCGGGCCTGAGCCTGTTCGGCGACATCGACCAGCAGGTGCGGATCCCGGGCACGCGGCCCATGCCTGGCGCCGCATCGGCCAGCGTGCCCGCAACCGCCGCCGCCTGACCGGAGACCGCCATGGCCGACACCCCTGCCCTCACCCTGCACAGCTACTGGCGCAGTTCCGCAGCCTACCGGGTCCGCATCGCCCTGGCCTTGAAGGGCCTGCCTTACCGGCAGGTCACCTGGCACATGGTCAAGGGTGAGCACCAGCAACCCGCCTACCGCTCGCTGGCGCCCTTCGGCCTGGTGCCCATGCTGGAGATCGACGGCCTGCGCCTGCAGCAATCGCTGGCCATCATCGAGTATCTGGACGAGCGCCATCCCGGTGCGCCGCTGCTGCCGGCCGATCCGGCGCTGCGGGCGCAGGCCCGCGCGCTGGCGCAACTGATTGCCTGCGAAATGCATCCGCTCAACAACCTGCGCGCGCTCAAGCGCCTGCGCGCCCAGTTCGGCGCGGACGACGAACAGATCCAGGACTGGTACCGCCATTGGTGCGCCGAAGGCTTCCAGGCCTTCGAGGCAGCGCTGCCCCCGGCGCAGGACGGCGGCTACGCGCTGGGCGCCGCGCCCACGCTGGTCGAGTGCTACCTGATCCCGCAGGTCTACAACGCCTTGCGCTACGGCGCGGACCTGGCGCCTTTCGAACGGGTCCGCGCCATTGTCCAGGCCTGTGCCGGCCTGCCTGCGTTTGAAGCCGCCCGCCCGGAAAACCAGCCCGACGCGCCGCAGAGCGCCGCGGCCTAGGCGACGCCCCCTATAAGAAGCTGAACCGCCGCATTCCCCCCAAGGAGACAACCATGCAAACAGAAATCCCCGCCGGCGGCGCCGCCGTCGCATCCGCCCCCCGGTCCGCGTCTGGCCCGCTGGTCAGCGCCGACGACCGCAAGGTCCTGGCCGCCACGCTGGTCGGCTCGGCCATCGAGTGGTACGACTACTTCATCTACGTCCAGGCCGCGGGCCTGGTGCTGGGCTCGCTGTTCTTCGCGCCCTTCGCCAAGGAGAACCCGGAGCTGTCGCTGATCCTGTCGTTCGCGACCGTGGGCGTGGCCTTCCTGTTCCGGCCGCTGGGCGCCATCGTGTGCGGCCACCTGGGCGACCGCTACGGCCGCAAGCGGGTGCTGGCGGCCACGCTGATCCTGATGGGCGTGTCCACCGCGCTGATCGGCGTGCTGCCGACCTACGCGCAGATCGGCATCTGGGCGCCGGTGATGCTGGTGACCTTGCGCGTGCTGCAAGGCTTCTCTGCCGGCGGCGAATGGGGCGGCGCGGCGCTCATGGCGGTCGAGCACGCGCCCCGGGAGCGGCGTTCGCTGTTCGGCGCCTTCCCGCAAATCGGCGTGCCGCTGGGCATGATCGTCGCCACCGGCGTGCTGTGGTGCATCACCGCCCTGGTCGGCGCCGACAACTTCATGGCCTGGGGCTGGCGCGTGTCCTTCCTGCTGTCCATCGCGCTCATCGTGGTCGGCGTCTTCATCCGCCGCGCCGTCGAGGAATCGCCCGTGTTCCTGGCGATGCAGTCGCGCCGCAGCCATTCCTCGGCGCCGCTGGGCACCTTGCTGCGCAAGCATCCGCGCCAGATCCTGCTGACCACGCTGATCTTCGTGGGCAACAGCACGGCGGGCTACCTGCTGGTCGGCTTCTTCATCAGCTACGGCAGCCGGACGCTGCACATGCCGGCGCAGCAGGTACTGATGATCTGCACGCTGGCCGCGGCCTGCTGGCTGGGCACCACGCTGCTGGGCGGCTGGCTGGGCGACCGCATCGGCCGCGTGCGCACCTTCCAGCTCGGCTACGTGCTGCTGGCGCTCTGGGCCATACCGATGTGGTCCTTCATCGAATCCGGCGACGTGATGCAGTTCGCCTTCGCCCTGGCCGTGCTGTCCGTGCCGCTGGGCCTGACCTACGGCCCGCAGGCCGCGCTGTATGCCGAGATGTTCCCGGCCGACGTGCGCTATTCCGGCGTGTCGGCGGGCTATGCGCTGGGCTCCATCCTGGGCGGCGCCTTCGCCGCGATGATCGCGCAGTCCATCATCACCGCCACCGGCCAGTCCTGGCATGTGGGCGTCTACGTCATCGTCATGGCCGTGGTGTCCTTCGTAGCCGTGAGCCTGGTCAAGGACCGCCCCGGCGTCACGCTGCACGCCGAATGAACCTGCAAGCCACCCACCCACGCACGCCATGAGCACAAGCATCCGCCAGGACGACCTGATCGAATCCATCGCCAGCGCGCTCCAGTACATCAGCCACTACCACCCGGCCGACTACATCGCGCATCTGGCCCGCGCCTACCACCGCGAGGCCAGCGCGCCAGCGCGCGACGCCATGGCGCAGATCCTCGCCAGTTCGCGCATGGCCGCCATCGGCCGGCGGCCGATCTGCCAGGACACCGGCATCGTCAACGTCTTCCTGGAGGTCGGCATGGACCTGCGCTGGGCAGGCTTCACCGGCAGCCTGGAGGACGCCGTCAACGCCGGCGTGCGGCGCGCCTACCTGGACCCAGACAATCCGCTGCGCGCCTCGGTGGTGGCGGACCCGCTGTTCAGCCGCGGCAACACCCGCGACAACACGCCCGCCGTCATCAACATGCGGATCGTGCCGGGCGCAAGCCTGGCGGTCACGGTGGCGGCCAAGGGCGGCGGCTCGGAAAACAAGGCGCGTCTCGCCATGCTGAACCCGGCCGACAGCATCGTCGACTGGGTGCTGGCGCAGATTCCGGCCATGGGCGCCGGCTGGTGCCCGCCCGGCATGCTGGGCATAGGCGTGGGCGGCACCGCCGAGAAAGCGATGCTGCTGGCCAAGGAAAGCCTGATGCAGCCGCTGGACATCCACGAACTGCAGGCCCGGGCGCAACGCGGCGAGACCCTGGCGCCCGAGGACGCGCTGCGGCTCGAACTATACGAACGCGTCAACGCGCTGGGTGTAGGCGCGCAAGGCCTGGGCGGCCTTACCACCGTGCTGGACGTGAAGATCAAGACCTACCCCACGCACGCGGCCGCCAAGCCCATCGCACTGATCCCCAATTGCGCGGCCACGCGCCATGCGCGCTTCGTGCTGGACGGCTCCGGCCCCGCGCACCTGGCCCCGCCCTCGCTCGATCTCTGGCCCGACCTGGACGCGGAGCGCGGATCGGGCGGCGGCCGGCGTGTGAACCTGGACACCCTCACCCGCGAGGAAGTCGCGTCCTGGCGCGCCGGTGAAACCCTGCTGCTCAATGGCCGCATGCTGACCGGACGCGATGCCGCGCACCAGCGCATTCGTGAAATGCTGGCGCGGGGCGAGCCTCTGCCCGCCGACTTCCGCGGCCGCGTCATCTACTACGTGGGCCCGGTGGACGCCGTGCGCGACGAGGCCGTCGGCCCCGCCGGCCCCACCACCTCGACCCGCATGGACGGCTACACCGACATGATGCTGGAACGCACGGGCCTGCTGGCCATGGTGGGCAAGGCCGAACGCGGCCCGCAGGCGGTCGAAGCGATCCGGCGCCACCGGGCCGCCTACCTGATCGCGGTGGGCGGCGCGGCCTATCTGGTGTCCCGCGCCATCCGCAGCGCCCGCGTCATCGCCTTCGAGGACCTGGGCATGGAGGCGATCCACGAGTTCGAAGTCCAGGACATGCCCGTGACCGTGGCGGTGGATGCGGAGGGCGGGAACCTACATGTGTCGGGGCCGGCGCGGTGGCGCCGCGCGGCGGGGGCCAGAGAAATACCGGTGGCGATTGCCGGGGCGCTCTGACAAGCGCTGCAGATGCGGGCCGCTCTGACAGGCGGCCCGACACGCGCCGCCTCCAGGGCTGGGCTCGCCTTCAACCCAGCTTGAATTCAACCACCGCCCCGCCGCTGCCGTACAGCGGCGCATACTCCAGCACCTTGCCGCCGCGGAACTGGTCACCCAGCGCGCCCAGCAGCCAGGACATGTGCTTGAAGCCCATCTCGGCCTTGGCCTGCCCGGCATACTCGGGCATCGCCTCGCGCAGTTGCGTGGCATCGCCGCTTTCCAGCAACGCCAGCATGCGACGGTTCCAGTCATCGTCGGCCTGGGAGATCAGGCGGTCGGATTCCAGCGCCACCGGCTCGCGGAACATAGTGTTGGACAGTCCGCCTATGCCTATCACCGCCGCCCTTTTGTTCTGCGCAGCCGCCGCCTGCACGGCGATGCGGCTGAGCTGCTCGGTCTGCGCGTTGTCGTGGTACAGGTTGTTGGCCGCCAGCGTCACGGGCAGTTGGTCGGAGCCAAAGCCCATCAGCGTGCTGACCGTGATGGTGCCCGTGTCGATGGGAAATTGGTCATAGTCCACGCCGCGCGCATGGATGCCGGCGTCGCGGCAGCCTTGCACGCAGGCTTCGGCCAGGCCGGCGTCACTGGCGATGTCGAAGGGCAGCTCGCCGTACTCGTGCCAGTTCTCGTCCACATGCACGCCCGTGCTGCGCCGGCGCGTGATCCACAACTGGTCCAGCACCGCCATCCACTGTGTCGAATACACCAGCACCACGTCGGGCCGGGAAGCCGCCAACGACTTGCCGGCCGCGCGCAGCGCCTGGTTCAGGCGCCCCCAGGGCGCCACGTCGCTGCGCAGCTGCGGCAGCGGGCTGCCGGGGACGAGAAATGCGGAAACGATGGTCATGGCCTGTCTCCCTGGATGGCTAGGCCGCCGCGCCGGCGGGTTGTTCAAGGCGGGAAAGCCCGGCCTCCTGCAGATTCCATTCCATCACCGCGTTGCCGGTGCCGATCACGGTGCCGTAGCCATGGAACTTGCCCGCCAGTTGCGGATAGCCCATGGCGGCATGCATCCAGGTGAAGGCGCCGGATTTCACTTCGGCGAAGGCTTCGTCGATGAACTGGGGCAGCAGTTCGAACACCTCGTCCATCCTGCCCTTGCGCATCAGTTCGATCATGCGGATGTCCCACAGATAGCCGTCGTAGCGCGCCGGATGTTCCTTGGACATGTCCTCGGGCACCTCGGGCTGTTCGTGGAAATGCCAGTGCGACAGCGTATTGCTGGCCAGCAGCACCGCGCGCCGCCCGCTCTTGCGTATCGCTTCGCGCGTGGCGCGGCCCAGCAGGTCCATTTCCCTGAGTCCTTCCTGGGTGTTGAGGTAGTACGGCGTGTTGTTCGCCGACAGCCCCACCACCGGAATGTCCCATTGCGGCCGCACCATGTGCAGCGTGGTGATGGTGCCGTAGTCGACGCGGAACTTGGGGTTGCGCATCATCTTGGTGACCAGGCCCAGCTTGCGGCCTTCCTCGCAACAGGCTTCGGCCAACGCCACGTCGACGTCCATGCCGAAGTCGTAGCGGAACAGGTCGGGAAAGATCGGGTCCACCGAGCGGCCCTCCAGGCGCGGCACGCCCAGGAAATGATGGCCTACCTGGGTGATCCAGTGCGGCGAATGCACCAGCAGCACGTCGGGCTGCAGGCGTTCGATGCTCTCGCGCACGTGGTCGTAGGCCCAACGCAGGCTTTCCCAGCCGCCGCGCGACCGCGGCTCGTTCTGCGGCGGGTTCTCGCCGTACACCAGGTGCGGCGGATGGGGAGCCAGGAATCCGGAAAGAATTTCGCCGTCCTTCATTGCTTACTCCTTTGCGAGAGCAGTAGGAACCGGGTTCGACCGATGCTGCTTGGGCGCGCCATTTTGTACGTATACGTACTGGATTCAAGTATCGATTCGCCGCAGTCCGCTGTCAACGGGCGGCACGCCTTTGGAAGATAGGGAGTTTCCCGAGCAGGCGTTCCGATCCGCCCTCCCGGGAGTTGCCGACTATTGCGCCTGGCCCTTGCGCAACAAGTACTTCTGCACGCCGTCCATCACCACCTCGTCGCGCTGGTTGCGCACCAGGCTGTGCATGACCAGCACCCCGGTCGTGCGTCCGGGCAGCAGTTCCGCCACCGTCAGCGACGAATAAAGCGTGTCACCCACGAACACGGGGTTCAGGAATCGGCTGCTCTGTTCCAGAAAGCCCTTGAGGGAATCCTCCACCATGTGGGGAAACAGTCCCGCGCCCGCTGCGGTCTGGATGGCGACCTGGAAGCCGTGCGCCAGCATGTGGGGCATGCCGTGGGCGCGGCAGTATTCGACGTCGTAATGCACGGGATGATTGTCGCCGCTGGCGAGCTGGAACGCGGCGAACAGGGCATCGGTCATGGTGCGCGACGGCAGCAGGAAGACCTCGCCGACTTCGAAGTCCTCGAAGTAGCGCTGAACGCAGAGTTGGTGCTTGATCATGCAGGGTTCCTTTTGTCTTGACGGGATTCAGTTCGCGGTCATGTGCGCGGCGCGGGCGACCTCGCCCCACTTCTTCAGTTCGCCCTGCAGGAAAGCGCTCAGCGCGGCGGGCGTCGTGTCCGGTTGCAGCACCAGCCCCATGTCGTAGGCGCGGCGCCGCAGCTCCGGATCGGCAAGCGCGGCGCGCAACGTAGCGTTGAGCTTGTCAACGACCGGCGCCGGGGTGCCCGCCGGGGCCAAGACGGCGTTCCAGGTATAGGCCTCGTAGCCCGGCACCGCTTGCGCGATGGGCGGAGTGCCGGGCGTCTGCGGCAGGGGCTGCGCCATCGACGTCGCCAGCAGCCTGACCGTGCCGGCCTGGACCTGCGCCAAGCCCGTGGGCGCGCTATCGATCATGAAGTCCAGGTGTCCGCCGATGACGTCTGCCATCGCCGGCGCGCTGCCGCGGTACGGCACGTGCATGGCGCGCACCCCGGCTAGATGGTTCAGCAATTCGCCGGCCAGGTGCGGCGCGCTGCCGATGCCGGCCGAGCCGTAGTTGACCTTGCCTGGCCTGGCCTTCAGATAGGCCATGAACTCCGGCAAGGTGGTGGCCGGCACGTTCTTGTTGACGACCAGCACCAGCGGCGCCTTGGCCGCCAGGCCGACCGGCGCAAAGTCCTCCACCGTGCGGTACGGCAGGTTGGAATGGATGCTGGGATTGACCGCGTGCGCCA
Source organism: Achromobacter sp. SD115 (assembly GCF_017355315.1). Classification (NCBI taxonomy): domain Bacteria; kingdom Pseudomonadati; phylum Pseudomonadota; class Betaproteobacteria; order Burkholderiales; family Alcaligenaceae; genus Achromobacter; species Achromobacter sp. SD115. The sequence goes on from NZ_JADIJM010000005.1 coordinate 85,294, forward strand.
CCGTGGTCAGCAGCAAGGTATAGCCGTCGGCCGTGGCTCGAGCCACGGTTTCCGTGCCGACCAGGGTGCCGGCGCCGGTCCGGTTCTCGACCACCAGCGCCGCGCCCAGCTTGCGGCTCCAGGTCTCCGCCAAGGCCCGCGCGAAGGTGTCGGTGGGTCCGCCCGCCGCATACGGCACCACCAGGCGTACCGGCTTGGCCGGATAGTCCTGCGCCGCTACTGCGCCCCCCGCCAGCGCGCCCGCTGCGATCACGGCGGCGCCCGCCAAGGCGCGCCAGGGAAATCCATGTCTCATGCTTGTCTCCGTTGGTCTTTTGTGTGCGGCACAATATAGAGACGAGGCCGGAACCACGAATAGTCGAAAGTTTCTTATCCGGCTTAGAGCCCTTCTAACAGCGGCCCGCCACGGCGCTGCGCCGCCCGAATCCAGGTGCCCTCCTTGCGCTACGAACTGACCGACCTGCGCGTCTTTGTCGCCATTGCCGAAGCCAAGAGCCTCACCGGCGGAGCCTCCGACCTGCACCTGACCGCGCCATCGGCCAGCTACCGCCTGAAGAACCTGGAACAGGCCATGGGCGTGCCGCTGTTCGTGCGCACCCAGAAAGGCATGTCGCTCACCGCCGCCGGCATGACCGTGCTGCGCTATGCGCAGACCATACTGGGCAACGTCGAGCGCCTGCAGGCGGAAATGCGCCGCCACACCGACGGCGTCGAAGGCCATATCCGCGTCTACGCCAACAGCAGCACGCTGAGCAGCCTGCCCAGCGCGCTGAGCCGGTTCCTGGCCGCCTATCCAAACGTCAACGTGGATCTTGAGGAGCATCTCAGCGAAGAAACCGTCAAGGCGGTGCTGGACGGCCGCGCCGACATCGGGCTGGTCGCCGGCGCCATCGAAATGCGTGGGCTGGAATTCATCAGCTACGGCCAGGACGAACTGATCTTCATCATTCCCCCGCGCCACCCGCTCAGCCTGCACCCGCGCGTTTCACTCGAAACCGCGCTGTCGCACGATCTGGTCGCCATCGGCCGCAAGAGCAGCAACTTCCTGTACCTGCAGCAAATGGCCGAACAGATGGGGCTCAAGCCCCGGGTACGCGTCCACGCGCCCAACTTCGACGCCGTGCTGCGCTGCGTCCAGGAAGGCGCAGGCATCTCACTGGTGCCGCGCTCGGTTGCGGCGCCGGCGCTGGCCCAAGGCAGGGTCGAATGCGTGCAGATCGAAGAATCCTGGGCCGTGCGTGAACAGCGCGCGGTGATGCGCAAGCAGGACGCCCTGCCCGGCTATGCGCGCGCCTTCATCAGCTTTGTCACCGAGCCGCGGCCAGCGCTGGACGCCGATTAGAGAATCTCGAATCCCGCTTAAAAAATATCGACTGGCCGCGCGCGCGCCCCGCATTCCATAATGCTCCGCCGCCGCCGGGCCCGGCATGCGCCCCGGCCCACACTCCCCATCCAGGACGATATGACCGCAGCTACCCGCCCCCTAGACGGCATCACCGTCATCGCGCTCGAACACGCCGTCGCCGCCCCTTTCGCCAGCCGCCAGTTGGCGGACCTGGGCGCGCGCGTCATCAAGATCGAACGGCCGGACGCCGGGGACTTTGCGCGGGGCTACGACGACACCGTGCGCGGCCAGTCGTCGTTCTTCGTGTGGGCCAACCGCGGCAAGGAGAGCCTGGCCCTGGACACCAAGGCGCCGGGGGCCGCGCAAGTGCTGCGCCGCCTGCTGGGCCAGGCTGATGTCTTCATCCAAAATCTCGCCCCCGGTGCCGCGCGCCGCATGGGCCTGGACTACGAAACGCTGCGCGTGGACTTCCCCAGGCTGATCGTGTGCGACATTTCCGGCTACGGAGATGACGGCCCCTACCGCGACAAAAAGGCCTATGACCTGCTGATACAAGCGGCTTCGGGACTGATCTCCCTTACCGGCACGCCCGACTCCCCAGCCCGCACGGGCATCTCCATCGCCGACATCGCCGCCGGCATGTATGCCTATTCCGGCATCCTGTCGGCGCTCATACAGCGCGGACGCACCGGCGCGGGCTTACGCGTCGAGGTGACCATGCTGGAGGCGCTGACGGAATGGACTTCCTATGCCTTGAATTTCGCGCACTATGGCGGCTCCCCGCCCGCGCGCAACGGCGTGGCGCATCCCGCGATCGCGCCCTACGGGCAATACCTCGCGGGCGACGGCAAGCCCGTGATATTCGGCCTGCAGAACGACCGCGAATGGCTCAGCTTCTGCACCCATGTGCTGGAGGACCCGGCGCTGGCCGACGACGAGCGCTATGCCACCAACGTCCAGCGCGTGCGGCACCGCGAGGCGCTGGATGCGCGCATTGCGCAGTGCTTTGCCTTGCTGTCGCGCGAACAGGTGCTGGCCAGGCTGGATCGGGGCGGCATCGCCAACTCCGCCTTGAACAACATGCACGAGGTCTGGGAGCACCCGCAGTTTGCCGCGCGCGACCGCTGGCGCGACGTGGCGACGCCAGGCGGTCCCATCCAGGCGTTGCTGCCGCCGGCGACCTTGTCGGGCGCCAGCGCGGCCATAGGCGCCGTGCCCGCCCTGGGGCAGCACACCGCCGCCATCCTGGCGGAGCTGGGGCTGGGCGCCGACACGGCCTGATGGCGCGCGGCGCATGGGCATGCCGAAAAAAAGGAGCAGCGATAGCTGCTCCTTCAAAAGACCCTACGAAGAAACCGCCTCCATCACCGCTGTGCAGAGATGGCCGGTTTCCCGCGGCGCCGGCGGGCGCGATTAAGCCTGGGTGGTATTAAACGACATCCGTAGCCTGAAGCACATCACTGAAATTGGGTATTTTGCGCCCCCGCAGCAACTTCAACGCATGGTTTATCACATCCGGAAACAAACGCCGGCACGGCTCCGATATCATCGCCACTCCCTGCGCCCTGCCCGCCCGTTCATGCGTCCATTGCCCATCCCCCACCGCCTTGCCTGCCGCCGCCCGACCCGCCTGATCGCCCTGGCTGCGCTGACCGCGCTGGCCGCCAGCTTCGGCCCGTCCGTCCAGGCGCAGACCGCCCGCAAGCCTTCGCCCTATGAGAACGTGCGTCCCTTGAGCCCCGACGAGCGCGCGGCGCAGCAAGTGGAAGACGGCAAGAAAGGCGGCCCGGCCTTCCTGAGCCAGATCCGCACGCAGGCCGAGTTCCAGCAACTGGCCCGGGTCTACAACCCCGGCACGCCGCTGGAGATCCCGCACGTGCTGTTCGTGATCGACCGGAAACAGGGCGGCAAGATCTACTACGTAAACACGCCGCGCTACACCCTGCACGAGAACTTCGCGCGCGAGCGGCGCCTGCTGCCCGCCGACGACAAGGCCACGCTGATCGCGCAGTACAAGGATCCGCAGCGGCGCCTGCTATTCGGCACCCTGAGTTGGCAACACGGCCTGCCCGGCTACACCTATGAATTCTGGGAAGGCGACCGGATCAACCCGGAATTGTTGAAGCTAGCCGATGAAAAACTGCAGGCCAGCTTCTACGAACCGGTGCGCTTCAAGGCCAATTCCACGCTGCACGAACAGGTCGCGCAGACCGCCGGTCTGAACGCCGTGACGCAGGAATCCTTGCTGCGCGAACAGACCTTCCTGCCGCTGAACACCGGCGTCGGCCAGGGCCGGCTGCGCATCGTCGCCTCGGTGGACGACACGCCGGACCTGTCGCCGACCGATATCCTGGTGCTGGACGAAGTGCCGGTTGCGCTGCCGCCGGTGGCCGGCCTGGTCACGCAACGGCCCTCCACACTGCTATCCCACGTCAACCTGCTGGCCAAGGGCTGGCGTATTCCCAACGCCTATGTGCGCGACGCCGTGGCGGCGCTGCGCGAGCATGACGGCCAGTGGGTCGAGCTGACCGTCTCCAGCAATGGCTATCAGGTGCAGCGCATCGCCAAACCCGACGTCGCGCCGCCGCCCAAGGCCGCCCTGCCGCTGCCCAAGCCCGACCTGACGGTCAAGGCGATCAAGCCGCTCGCCGGCATGACCACGCGCGACAGCCGCCATTGCGGCGTCAAGGCGGCCAACCTGGGCGCGCTGAAGTCCGCGCTGCCGCCCGCGGCCACCGTGCCAGACGGCTTTTGCATCCCCTTCGCGCAGTACGCGGCCTTCATGGCGCAACTGGGCGTGCCGCAACGCATTGCCGCGCTGGAGCAGCGGCCGGACTTCGCCAGCGACGCCAACGTGCGCCGCGCCGAACTGGCTGCGCTGCGCCGGGACATCATCCAGGCCCAGCCCGATCCCATGCTGGCCGCCGCCTGGCTTGATCGCTGGCAGAAGCAGTTGCAAGGGCGCGGCGTGTTCGTGCGCAGCTCGTCCAATTCCGAGGACCTGCCGGGATTCAGCGGCGCGGGGCTCTACACCACCGTGCCCAACGTCACGCAGGCCGACGCGCTGGCGCAGGCAGTGCAAACCGTGTGGGCCTCGGTCTACAACTATGAAGCGTACGAAGCCCGGCGCGCGGCCGGCATCGGCCAGGACGGCGTGGTGATGGCGGTGCTGGTGCAACAGGCCGCGGCGTCGGAAAGTTCAGGCGTCATGATCACGCGCGATCCCTTCGACGCCTCGCGCCGCTACGTCACCTACATCTCGGCCAAGCGCGGCCTGGGCATCAAGGTGGTGGAAGGCAAGCGCCAGGCCGAACAGCTGATGTACTCCAGCTGGTCCAAGGCGGTGCAGGTGCTGAGCCGTTCCGCCGAGGACACCCAGTTGGTGGCGGACGCGGCGGGCGGCGTCCGCGAAGTGCCGATCGAAGGCACGCGCCAGGTACTGAACGATGCCCTGGTGGCGCGCCTGGCTTCTGTAGCCAGCCAGGTCAAGCAGCGCCTGGGCGGCGTGGACCAGGATATCGAATGGGCCGTACAGGGTGAGAACATCCTGATCCTGCAGGCCCGGCCGTATATCGACGGCAGCCGGTAAAGACCTTAGTCCGGGCTCGCACCCGAGGCCTGCACCACCTGCTTCCACTGCATGAACTCGGCCTGCTGCCGCGCCGCCAGCTCGGCCGGGCCGTCATGCATCATCGTCACCCCCAGCTGGTCGAACTTCTGTTGCAGCGCCTGGTCCGCCAGGACTTTCCGGATGGCCTGGTGCAAGGTATCGATAGACGCGCTGGGCGCTTCCTTGGCGCCATAGAACGCGACCCACAGGTCGCCGCGGAAACCCGGTATGGCTTCGTTGATGGCCGGCACGTCGAGCAGCAGGGCGTTGCGTTTTTCGCTACTGACGCCCAGCGCGCGCAGTTTGCCGGCCTTGATGCCTTCGACCGCCGAAGGCAGGCTGGCGAACAGCATGGGCACCTGGTTGCCCATCACGTCCGCCATGGCCGGCGATACGCCGCGATAGGGAATGTGCTGCATGCGCAGGCCGCCCATCTGGTCCAGCATCACGCCCAGCAGATGGTTCAAGGTCCCCGCGCCGGCCGAGGCGTACTGGTACTTTTCCGGATTGGCCTTGATCAGGGCCATGAATTCCTTCATGTCCTTGGCGGGGAAAGCGGGATTCACGCACAGCACGTTGGGCACTTCACCCACTGCGGCGATCGGCGTGAAGTCCTTGATCGGATCGAATTTCGCCTCCTTGTAGACCCAGGGCACGATCAACTGGTTGCTGTTCGCCGTGAACAGCACGGTGTAGCCGTCCTGCGGCTCGCGCAGGAAGGCCTGCGTGCCCACCACGCCGCCGGCGCCAGGCTTGTTGATGACGACCACGGGCTGGCCGAGTTCGGCGCCGAGCTTTTCCGCCATGATGCGCGCAACGATGTCCACCGTGCCGCCGGCCGCCGTGGGCACGACGACGTTGATGGGACGGTCAGGAAAGGCCGCGTGGGCCTGCCCCAATCCCGTCACGGCCGCGGCGGCGCACAGGGCCAACATGCCCTGCCTCAGTGTCTTGAATCCCATTTCATTCCCCTTGCTGTTTCAGCAGATGATGTAACTTCCGGCCGACGGCGAGCAAGGCTTGGTCCTCGCCCAGATCGCCGACCAATTGCAGGCCCAAAGGCAGTCCCGCGCGGCTGAACCCGGTCGGCAGGTGCAGGCATGGCCACCCCAGCACCGACCAGATCTTGTTATATGAGGCGTCGCCGGTGTGCTCCAGCCCATGCGGCGCGGGAGCCGGCGTGCTGGGCGTAAGCACCAGGTCGGCGCCGCCATAGAGCGCATTCCAGCCGTGACGCAGCTTGGCCTGGACCGCGCGCATCTCCTGGTACTGCCCGGCCCCGATGGCCAGGCCATGCGCCACCGCCTGGCGCAGGGCGCCGCTCAAGGCGTGCCCCTGGCGCTCCAATACCGGCGCCAGGCTGCGCGCGAACTCGTAGTGCATGATCACGTCGTGCGCCTTCAGCAAGAGCGCCGTCTCGTGCTCGGGTTCCACGGTCACGCACCGCAGCCCATGCGCGGCCAGGACTGCGCGGGCGCGCTCGATCTCGGCCCGGCTTTCGGCGCACAGTCCGGCCTTCGGATTGTTCAGCTGCACCGCAATGGTCAGTTGCCGCTGCTCCGCGGCGTCCGCGTCCGCGCCGCCGATGAGCACATCCGCAATGGCCTGGACATCCGCCACGCTGTTCGCGTACCAGCCTATGGTGTCCAGCGATTCGCAAGTGAGCTTCATGCCGTCCCGGAACACGCGGCCAACGCTAGGCTTGAATCCCACCACTCCGCAATACGCGGCCGGGCGGATCATCGAGCCTCCGGTCTGCGTGCCCAGGGCGGCAGGCACCATGCCGGCCGCCACGGCGGCCGCGGAGCCGCTAGAGGAGCCGCCGGGCGTATGCGCCGGCGCATGGGGATTGCGGGTGGGACCCGGCGTCCTGAAGGCGAATTCGGCCGTCACCGTCTTGCCCACGGGGATCGCGCCGGCCGCGCGCAACATGCCCACGCTGCAAGCGTCAAACGCCGCCTTGCCGGCTGTCAACGCGGGCGCTCCGAAGCCGGTGGGCATATCGGCCACGTCGATCACGTCCTTGATGCCGATGGGCACGCCGGCCAGCGCACCGGCGGCATGCCGCGCCGGTTCCATCTGTTCCAGCGCCGCGACGGGCAGCACATGGCTCCAGGCGCGGATCGCCGGCTCTTGGCGGGCGATGGCCGCCAGGCTCTGGCGCGCCGCCGCGAACACCGCCGCCTCGCCGTCCCTCACGCCTTGAGCGATGGCAGTGACTGAAGCGGAATGGGCAGCGAGGGACATAGGTGAAGCCGGCATGCCGGTTGAATGAAGCGATGCGGCATCTTAGGAACTGGACTAATCTATGTCCAATTGGTAATTTCGCCTTGATTATGTCGAAATCAGAATTAATCTTCCTGGACGGCCGGCTGCTGGTCCTGTTCTGCACCTTGGCGGAAGAGCTGCACTTCGCCCGGGCCGCGGCGCGCCTGTTCATGACGCAACCGCCCCTCACGCAGCAGATCAAGCGGCTGGAAGCGATCGTCGGCGTGCCCCTGTTCGTGCGCACCACGCGCTCGGTGAAACTGACGCCCGCTGGCGAAATCATGTACGAGCGGGCGCGCAAGATCGCCGCGGATACCCAGCTCATGCTGCGGCAGGCGCGGCGGACGGCGCGCGGCGAGACCGGCTCGCTGGTGATAGGCATCACGCCCAGCGCCGCGAGTTCGCCGCTGGTGTCGGCGCTCAGCCACTACCGCGATGCGCACCCGGAAGTCCGCATCGATCTGCGCGAGATGAATTCCGTGGACATGGACCCCGCATTGCGGTCCCGCGTGGTCGATGTGGCGCTGATGCGTCCGCATCCGCTGGATGCGGATATCGCGACGCATGTCATCTACGAAGAGCCCCTGCGCGTGGCGCTGCGCCACGATCATGCGCTGGCGAACCAGCGCGATGTCTCGCTGGAAGAACTACTGGAATTTCCGCTGGTCGGTTACCGGCAGGACATCTCGCCGTACTTCCGCAACATGATCCAGGCGCTGTTCGCGCGTGCGCAACTGAAGCCGGAAATCGCCCAGGAAAGCGTCATTCCCACGCTGCTGACGCTGGTGGAGGCCGGCGTCGGGCCTGCACTTGTGCCCCAATCGCTGTCCCGGATGCGTTCGGATTCATTGCGTTTCCTGCCTTTGCGCGATGTGGCGGGAGCCACGGCTCAGGTGGTGTTGGCGGCGTTGCGCGACCAGGGCAATCCTGCGGTGGAGGGATTCAGCGCCGCATTGGCGCAAGCTGTAGCCCGCCCCTGAACTCCGTCCGGGCTTTTGACGGAACGCCGCGCGAACGCGGCGTTCCGCGGCTCCTAGATGTGCAGCGCGTGGCCCAGCGCCTTGAGCGCCGCTTCCTGCACTGCTTCGCCCAATGTCGGATGCGCGTGGATGGTGCCCGCCACGTCTTCCAGCGTGGCGCCCATTTCCAGCGACTGGCCGAAGGCCGTAGACAGTTCCGACACGCCGCGCCCCACCGCCTGCCAGCCCAGAATCAGGTGGTTGTCGCGGCGCGCGACCACGCGCACGAAGCCGTCGGTGGATTCCAGCGTCATCGAGCGCCCATTGGCGGCGAACGGGAACGCCGCCGTCAGGCAATCCAGTCCCGCGCTTTCCGCCTCGTTGGGTGACAGGCCCGCCACCACGACCTCGGGATCGGTGAAGCAGACCGCAGGAATGGATGCCGGCTGGAAATGCCTGCGCTTGCCCGCCACCAGTTCGGCCACCATCTCGCCCTGCGCCATGGCGCGATGCGCCAGCATGGGTTCGCCGGCGATGTCGCCGATGGCCCAGACATCGCGCATGGAGGTACGGCACTGGTCGTCGATGCGCAGCGCATTGCCCTTGCGGTCCAGCTGCAGGCTTTCCAGCCCCCAGTCCTGCGTGCGCGGACGCCGTCCCACCGCAATCAGCACGCGGTCGGCCGGCAACAGGGTTTCGACGCCGGCCGCGTCCTGCACCCGCACCGCGTTGCCGGCGCCGTTCAGGCCCAGCACCTTGCGGCCCAGGTGCAGATCCACGCCCATCTTCGTCAGCGCGGCTGCCACCGGCTTGGTGAGTTCGGCGTCATAGGTCGGCAGGATGCGGTCCTGCGCTTCCACCACCGCCACTTCGGCGCCGAGCTTGCGGTACACGGTGCCGAGTTCCAGGCCGATGTAGCCGCCGCCCACCACCACCAATTGCTTGGGAATGCTGGTGGGCGACAGCGCCTCGGTGGACGACACCACCATGCCGCCAAAAGGCATGGACGGCAGCGGCGTGGGCTCGGAGCCGGCCGCCAGCAACAGGTGTTCGCACTGGATGCGGATGGCGCCGGACTCGCCGGCGTCGACTTCCACGGTCTTGCCGTCCAGCAGCCGGGCCCAGCCGCGCACTACTTCCACGCCGTTCTTCTTCAGCAGCGCGGCCACGCCGCCGGTCAGTTTGCCGACGATGCCGTCCTTCCAGGCCACGGTCTGGGCCAGGTCGATGGCGGGCGCCGACACGGAAATGCCCAGCGCCGACTTGCCCGCGTAGTGGCGCGCCTTGTCGAATTCCTCGGCCGCGTGGATCAGCGCCTTGGAGGGGATGCAGCCGATGTTCAGGCAGGTACCGCCCAACTGTGCGCCTTCGATCAGGATGGTTGGCACGCCCAGCTGGCCAGCGCGGATGGCGGCGACGTAGCCGCCGGGGCCGCCGCCGATCACCAGCAAAGTCGTAGTCTTAGTGATCTGGCTCATGCTTACTCCACGAAAAGCAGCGCGGGTTGTTCCAGCAGCGCGCGCACCGCCTGGATGAAGCGCGCCGCGTCCATGCCGTCCACCACGCGGTGGTCGAAGGACGACGACAGGTTCATCAACTTGCGCGCCACCACGGCGCCATTGCGGATGGCGGGCCGCTCGACGATGCGGTTCACGCCCACGATGCCGACCTCCGGATGGTTGATCACCGGCGTGGTGACGATGCCGCCCAGCGGCCCCAGGCTGGTGATGGTGATGGTGGACCCCGACAGTTCGTCGCGGCTGGCGCTGCCCGCGCGCACCGCCTCGGCCAGGCGGACGATCTCGGCCGCCATGGACCACAGATCGCGCGCCTCGGCGTGGCGCATGACCGGCACCATCAGCCCGCCGTCGCTTTGCGTGGCGATGCCGATGTGGACCGCGCCGTAGCGCGTGACCACGCCGCCTTCGTCGTCGTAGCGCGCGTTGATCTGCGGGAAATCGCGCAACGCCACCACCATGGCGCGCGCCAGCAGCGGCAATAGCGTGAGCTTGCCGCGCGTCGCGCCCCATTTCTGGTTGAGGCTGGCGCGCAGTTCTTCCAGTTCGGTCACGTCGATTTCCTCGACGTAGCTGAAGTGCGGGATGCGGCGCTTGGACTCGGCCATCTTCTGCGCGATCTTGCGGCGCAGGCCGATGACCGGCACGTTTTCCTCATCGTTGCGCTCAGCGTAGGCCACGCCGCCACGGGCTTGAGCCCCCGCCCCCTGCCCTTGCAGGTAGGCGTCCAGGTCTTCGTGCAGGATGCGGCCGGCCGGGCCGCTGCCCTGCACGTAGCGCAGCTCGATGCCCAGGTCCCAGGCGCGCTTGCGCACGGCCGGCGAGGCCAGCGGCTTGTCGCCGGGCTGGCGCGCGACGGCGGCGGGCGCCTGGCGCGCGGGCTGGGCCGGCGACTGCGCGGACGGCTTGACGGGCGCGGCGGCCTCGGCGGCAGCCTTCGGCGCCGGCGCGGGCTGCGGGGCGGGCGCGGCGGCAACAGGCTGCGTCGCAGCGGGAGCCGCGGCAGCCTTGGCCGGCGCTGCATCCGCGCCCGGCTTCAGGTTGCCCTCGCCTTCCACTTCCAGGCGGATCAGCTCGCCGCCCACGGCCATGACCTGACCCACATCCCCGCCCAGCGCGACCACGCGGCCGACCACCGGCGCGGGAATCTCGACCGTGGCCTTGTCGGTCATGACGTCGGCCAACGGCTGGTCCTCGGCCACCATGTCGCCGATCTTCACGTGCCAGGCGACCAGTTCCACTTCCGCGATGCCTTCGCCGATGTCGGGCATCTTGATGACATGAATACCCATCTCTCAACCCTCCATCGCGCGCTTGAACGCTTCGCCAACCCGGCGCGGGCCGGGGAAGTACGCCCATTCCTGTGCGTGGGGATACGGCGTATCCCAGCCGGTCACGCGCTCCACGGGCGCCTCCAGATGATGGAAGCAGTGTTCCTGCACCAGCGAAATCAGCTCGGCGCCGAAGCCGCAGGTGCGCGTGGCCTCGTGCACCACCACGCAACGGCCGGTCTTCTTGACCGAATTAACGATGGCGTCCAGGTCCAGCGGCCACAGGCTGCGCAGGTCGATGACCTCGGCGTCGATGCCGGTTTCCTCGGCGGCCGTCAGCGACACGTGCACGGTGGTGCCGTAGGTCAGCACGGTCAACGCGTTGCCGGGCCGCACGATGGCGGCCGTGTCCAGCGGCACGGTGTAGTAGCCGGTGGGCACCACGCTGCCCGGACGTCCGGTCCAGGGCGTGACGGGCCGGTCGTGGTGGCCGTCGAACGGACCGTTGTAGAGCCGCTTGGGCTCCAGGAAGATGACCGGATCGTCGTTCTCGATGGCCGCGATCAGCAGGCCCTTGGCGTCATAGGGATTGGACGGCATCACGGTGCGCAGCCCGCAGACCTGCGTGAACATGGCTTCGGGGCTCTGGCTGTGCGTCTGTCCGCCGTAGATGCCACCGCCGCAAGGCATGCGGATGGTCATGGGCGCGACAAACTCGTTGACCGAGCGGTAGCGCAGGCGCGCGGCCTCGGACACGATCTGGTCCGAAGCCGGATAGAAATAGTCGGCGAACTGGATTTCGCAGACGGGACGCAGGCCGTAGGCGCCCATGCCCACCGCCACGCCGACGATGCCGCCTTCGGAAATAGGCGTGTCGAACACGCGCGAGCTGCCGTACTTGGTCTGCAGGCCTTCCGTGCAACGGAACACGCCGCCGAAATAGCCCACGTCCTGGCCGAACACCACGACATTGTTGTCGCGCTCCAGCATCACATCCATGGCCGAGCGCAAAGCCTGGATCATGGTCATCGGCGCGGAGGCCGGACCAGCGTTGTTATCGATAGCCATGATCAGACTCCGAGCTGCTGACGCTGCCGGCGCAGATGCTCCGGCATGTCCTTGTAGACGTCTTCAAAGATGCTGGCGGCGCTGGGGACGTGGCCGTCCACCAGGGTGCCGTAGCTTTCCGCTTCCTTCTGCGCCGCCAGGATCTCGGCGTCGAGCTCGGCCTTGACGGCTTCGTGCTCTTCGTCGGACCAGATGCCCAGCAGGATCAGGTGCTTTTTGAAGCGCGCGATCGGATCGCCCAGCGGGAAGTGGCTCCAGTCGTCGCCGGGACGGTACTTGGAGGGATCGTCGGAGGTCGAGTGCGGGCCGGCGCGGTAGGTGACCCATTCGATCAGGGTCGGCCCCAGGTTGCGGCGGGCGCGTTCGGCGGCCCAGCTCGAGGCGGAATAGACCGCCAGGAAATCATTGCCGTCCACCCGCAGCGATGCGATGCCGCAGCCCACGCCGCGGCCCGCGAAGGTCGCGCCTTCGCCGCCGGCGATCGCCTGGAAGGTGGAGATGGCCCACTGGTTGTTGACCACGTTGAGGATGACCGGCGCGCGGTAGACGTGCGCAAAGGTCAGCGCGGTATGGAAATCGGCCTCGGCGGTGGCGCCGTCGCCAATCCAGCCGGAGGCGATGCGGGTATCGCCCTTGATGGCCGAGGCCATGCCCCAGCCCACCGCCTGGATGAACTGCGTGGCCAGGTTGCCCGAAATGCTGAAGAAGCCCCGCTCGCGGTCGGAGTACATGACCGGCAGCTGGCGGCCCTTGAGCGGATCGCGTTCGTTGGACATCAGCTGGCACATCATGGTGACCAGCGAGACGTCGCGCGCCAGCAGGATGCTTTGCTGGCGGTAGGTCGGAAAGCACATGTCGCCCTGCTCCAGCGCCATGGCGTGGGCGGTGCCGATGGCTTCTTCACCCAGGCTCTGCATGTAGAAGGAGATCTTCTTCTTGCGCTGGGCGGTCAGCATGCGCGCATCGAAGAGGCGCGTCTTCAGCATGTTGCGCATGCCGGCGCGCAATTGCTCATGGCTGAGTTCCGGCGCCCAGGGTCCTACGGCGCTGCCGTCGTCCGCGATCACCCGGACCAGGCTGTAGGCCAGTCCACCGGTATCGACCGCGGCAACATCAATGGGGGGTTTGGGCACATCGCCGGGCGGCGACAGGTGCAGATAGGAAAAGTCGGTCTTGCAACCCGGGCGGCCGGTAGGCTCCGGGACGTGCAACTTCAACGGCCCATATTGGCTCATGTATTGTCTCCACGCTTGATCGTGTCATGCGCATTCTTCTTACCAAGACACTGCCCAAGGGGGTGACCTCGGACATTGCCATCGTCGGCCTGTGCAAAGGGATGAACATGCAAGGCCGGGAGCCAGAGTAGCACAGGGCGCGGCCCCGAGACAGGGGCCGCGCCGGGCCTCGCTATCGGCGGTGGCCGAGGGCCGCATGACGCGTGCAGGAATCGCGGCAGCGGCAGCCGGCGACGTCATATACTGCCTGACCCTGATTCCCTGGAAACCGACGTGCCCGGATTGACCGCCTCCAAATGGTTCAGCTGGACCGGCATCGTGTTCGCCGCGCTTTACCTCGCCATCGTCATCCTCTGCATCGCCGGCGCGCTCTCGGCCGACGGTGACGACAAAGGACGATTCGTATTGCTGCAATTGCCGCTGGCGCTGCAACTGGCGCTGCTGCACGAATTGAACCTGGACCGCCTGCTGGGCGAGCTGTCGTGGGTCGGCGGCTATCTGCTGATCGGACTGCCCACGCTGGCGCTCTTCTACTTCGCGGGGTGGTGCCTGGAGCGACTCGTGCGCGCGGCGTTCCGGCCGATCGCGAGCCGCCGGTAGGCAGCCGCCCCTTCATTTGGATATCAAGATTGATCGCACCCTGAAGGGGATACATGCTCAATCTTGAAAACGCCCGTGCACTTTGAGCAGCACTCGTGACAGCGCCAAAATATTGGCCTCCGGCGAATCCTTGCGCCAGACAAGGCGGGTTATGGCTCGGTTTAATCTGGACGGCAGCGGGTGGACACTCAGGCACGAGCGCTCGACGTACGTGCCCAACACGCTGCGCGGCATGAGTGCGATTCCCATGCCCACCGCCACGCAGCCCAGGATCACATGGTACGAACCCACCTCGACGATACGCTGCGGCTTGGTGCGAGAACGCGCGAACCAGTCCTCCAAGCGCTGACGGTGCGGGCAGCCTGGATGAAAAGCCAGTAGGGCTCGGGACGGAACATCCTTGGGTGAGGCAATGGGCGGATGTTTGGCCTCGGCCACGATGACCAGTTCCTCTTCGTAGATCGCCATCGAGTTCAGGCGCTTGTCCGACATGGGATCCGCGATCAGGGCCGTGTCCAGTTCGCCCTTGAGCACCCGCTGGATCAGCTCGCGCGGATCGTCCGAGTACAGCTCCAGCGTCACATCGGGGTACATCTGATGGAACACCCCCAGCGGCTGCGGCAGGCGCACGGCGGCCGTGCTCTCCATCGCCCCGAGCCGCAGCAGGCCCTTGGGCCGCTCATTGCGCGTGGCCTCCGAGGCTTCTTGCGCCAGATCGAGCAGCCGCTCCGCATAGTCCAGCAGCACCTTGCCGGCCGGCGACAGTTGCAGCGAACGCCCCTCGCGGATGAACAGCGCGACCCCCAGCTTTTCTTCCAACTGCTGAACGCGCACCGTGATGCTGGACTGTGCGCGGTGCAGCGTCTCGGCGGCCTTGTTGATGCCTCCCGCCCGCACGACAGCCTGGAACGTGCGCAGCTCCGACAGCTCCAACATATCGGTTTCTCCGAATCGTTTGTTCTCAATAATTCATTTTACGAGATGAATTCAAATGCCTACATTGGCTCAGCAGATGAATCTTGAAGACGGAGTGGCCATGAGAATCAGCGTGATCGGAATCGGCGTCATGGGTGAGCCCATCGCCCGCAATCTACAAAAAGCGGGTATGGCCGTCGCGGTCTATTGCCATACGCCAACCACGCGGCGGGCGTTCGAGGGGAGCGGCATCGTCCAGGCATTGCGCGACAAGGCGGCACCGTGAACACGCCAACGATCACTTCGTACGCACAGCCGCTGAGCAAGAGCTCCATTGGCGTGCTCTGCGGCCTGGCGGTGGCCCTGATCTGGTCAGGCTGGACGGTCGCCACGCGCCTGGCGATGAAGACCACCCTGGCACCCGCTGACGTGACCATGCTGCGCTTCGGCGTATCAGCGCTGTTCCTGTGGCCGATCCTTCTGCGGCAGGGAATGCGGATCGAGGGGCTGCGGCAGATCGGCATCGGCAGGGTCTGCATCATGCTGGTTGGCGCCGGCGTACCCTTCATGATGGCCGCCTCGGTGGGTATGCGCTTTGCCCCGGCCTCGCATGTCGCCACGCTGATGATCGGCTCCATGCCGATCTGGGTGGCGCTGCTGTCCGCGGCCTTGTATGGCGAGCGCTTCAGCCGCATGCAGGTGTGCGGCCTGCTGTCTGTCATTGCCGGTGCGGCCTGCATGGGCGGCTATGCACTGATGGCGCACCGGGCGCAAAACGAATGGCTCGGCGATCTGCTGTTTCTCTGCGGCGGACTACTATTCGCCAGCTACACGGTGACGCAACGACGCTCGGGCATCAGCCCCTGGCAGGCGACGGCGCTGGTCAACGTGGGCTCGGCGCTGATCTTCGCGCCTGTCTACTTCCTGTTCCTGAACCCCGGCATCTTCTCCGCGCCACTGCGCGACGTGCTGTTCCAGGTCGTGGCCCAAGGAATTTTTGTCGCCATTCTTGCCATGTTCTTCTACGCCGAGGCCGTGCGTCGGCTGGGTGCGCCGCGTGCCTCAATCTTCGGCGCGCTGGCTCCGGCGCTGGCGATGCTGATTGAGATACCTGTGCTGGGAGAGTTTCCAAGCGCAGCGACGCTGGCGGGGATCGCGCTGGTGATGGCGGGTGTGGTACTGATGGTCACGGCAGCAAAGAGGCCGAAATCAGCCTGACCGCGCTGCATGTCAATGAGAGAACCTCTCCATGCAACTGGATCAGTTGATCCACCATCGCACCACACCTGGAAATGGGCGCGGGGTACGTCCGCGGCCTCAGACGGGACCGGTCCACTCCGTGACGAACTCGCGGTAGTCCGGGCGGTTGGCCGGCGGCACCGCGCAAGCCGGGGTGCCGATGGCCAAAAAGCCCAGGAAACGGTAGTCCAGCGCGTCCAGGCCCAGCGCGTTCTGCACGTCTTCCACGTAGGTGCCGATGCCGGTGCTCCAGAACGCGCCATAGCCCAGCATGTGCACGGCGTTCAGCAGGTTCATGGTGGCGGCGCCGGTGGCCAGCAGCTGTTCCTGTTCCGGGATCTTGGTATTGTCGTGCGCGATCTTCTGCGCCACCGCGATGAAAAGCGGCACGCCGGCCATCCACTCGCGCACCGACTTTTCCTTTTCCGGCGTCATGCGCGGATCGCCGCTGCGCTTGACCGCGTCCAGCGCCAGATCGGCCAGCTTGCCGATGGCCTCGCCCTGGATCACCACGAAACGCCAGGGACGCAAGGCGCCATGGTCGGGCGCCGACATGGCCGCCTGCAGGATCTGTTCGAGTTCCTCGGGCTTGGGCGCCGGGGCGCGGAGAAACTTGAAGGAACGGCGCGTATTCAGGGCGTGCAGCGGGGTGGCGGTCTGGGTTGTGGTCATCGGATCTGGCGTCAATGAGAAAGAAACACAATTCATATTACGCCACTCCGCTGCCACGGACCGTCATCCCCCCGGACCGCCAGAGGTCATTCGATCTGGATGCCGACTTCCTTGATGACGCTTGCCCAGCGCGCCAGCTCCGCGTTGACGAACTGGCCCAACTCGGCCGGGCTGCTGGTGCCGGGCGTGGCGCCCTCGCCCTTGAAGCGGGTCTGCAAGGCTGGTACGGCCAGCGACCGCGCCACAGCCTTGTTCAGCACCTCCACCACCGCGTCGGGCGTGCCCTTGGGCGCCATCAGCGCATTCCAGGTATTGATTTCGTAGCCCTTGAACATGGGATCCTCGGCCACCGTGGGCACCTCGGGCAGTTCCGCCGAGCGGTCGCGCGTGGTGACGGCCAAGGCGCGCAGGGCGCCGGCGCGGACCTGCGGCAAGGCCGCCGGCAAGGTGGCGAAACTGAACTGGGTTTCACCGCTCATGACCGAGGAATTGGCCAACGATCCGCCGCGGTACGGCACGTGCTGGATCTGCACCTTGGCCTCCGAGGCGAACATGGCCCCGGCCACGTGCACCGGCGAGCCATTGCCGCTGGAGGAATAGTTCAGGTCGCCCGGCTTCTCGCGCGCCAGCTTGACCAGGTCGGCCACCGACGCCACCGGCAGCTTGGGATTGGCCACCAGCACCAGCGGGATCGAGGCAATCATGCTGACCGGCGTGAAGCCGCCCACCGGGTCATAGCCCAGCGACTTCTTGTACACGACGGGGTTAATGCCGTGGCTGGACACGGTGGCCATGAACAGGGTGTAGCCATCGGGCGCGGCCTGCTGCACGGAGGCCGCGGCGATGTTGCCGGCGGCGCCGGCCTTGTTCTCGATGATGACGGGCTGCTTGAGCTCCTTGCTCAACTGCTCGCCCAGCGCCCGCGCCAGGATGTCCGTGGTGCCGCCGGCGGCGTAACCCACCACGATGCGCACCGGCTGACTGGGATAGGCCCCCTGCGCATGCAGCGGCGCCGCGCACAGCCACACTGCCAGGCCCGCCAGGCCTGCCCTCAGATGAACCGCTTTCATGTCTGTCTCCTCGTCGCCGCGCTTGTTGCGCGGTCTATGGCCTGGCCGTCCACGATGGGATCGGTGGCCGGGTTGATCCGGTCCGCGCGCGGATTCCGGACGCAAGCCTCCCCCGACCGCGCCGGCAACGGCGCGGACCTGCAAGCCGCGTAGGGAATCCGGCCCGCGGCCGGAGATCAGGTGCCGGTGAACACCGGCGCTCTCTTTTCCGCGAACGCCTTGCGGCCCTCGCGGTAGTCATTGCTTTCGAAACACGCCAGCACCAGGCGGCGCATGCCTTCCACATCGACCTCCGGCCCCAGTTGCTGGAGCTGGCGGATCATCTTCTTGCCGGCGCGCAGCGTCAGCGGCGCGTTGGCCTGGATCTGGACCAGCATGGTCTCCAGCACCTGCGGCAATTCTTCCACCGGCGCCACCTTGCGGATCAGGCCCAGTTCCTTGGCCTGATGGGCGTCGTAGCGCGCGGCGGTCAGGAATATCTCCAGCGCATTGGCCGGGCCGACCGCGGTCACCAAATTGCGGATCGCGGTCAGACGGTAGCCCAGGCCCAGCTTGCCGGCGGGGATCGCGAAACTGCTGTTGTCGGAAGCGATGCGGATGTCGCAGCACAGGGCGATGTTCAGGCCGCCGCCGATGCAAGAGCCCTGAATGTAGGCGATCGTGGGCTTGTCATAGTCATACAGCGCCAGTTGCGCGGTTTCGGCGACGCGCTCGTATTCGACCACCGCGTCTTCGCCGCTGCGCAACGTATCGAACTGCGAGATGTTCGCGCCGCTGACAAAGGCCTTGCCGCCCGCCCCCTGCAGCACCACCGCGCGGATCTCCGGGTCCTGGCGGAAGGCTTCCAGCACCACCGGCACGGCCTCCCACATGGCGAACGATACGGCGTTGTGCCGCTGCGGATCGTTGAAGGTCAGCCAACCTATCGCGCCGCGCTTCTCGGCCACGATGTTATCGGTGATGTCGCCCTGCAGGATGCGTTGGATGCTCACGGTTGCTTTCCTTGTATGACGGTCTGGTGCCGTTGGATGCCATTGGTCAGGTGCGCGCGCATGGCAAGGCGCGCGGCCTCGCTGTCGCCGGCCACGATGGCGTCGAAGATGCGGTGGTGTTCGCGCTCGATTTCCGGCACGCGCTCGGTGCCGGCGCTGGTGTAGCGCAGCGTGCGCACGGCGCCGCGGAACACGTGGCGCAGGTGCGCCAGCAGGCGCACGAAGTAAGGGTTGTTGGTGGCCTCGCCCACGGCCATGTGGAAGTCCAGCGCATGGTCGGCGCCGGCCTGCCAATCGTTGCCTGCCGCGTCGACCCGTTGCAGGGCCTGGCGCAGGGTTTCGATCTGTTCGGGGGTGCGATGCAAGGCCGCCTGCGCCGCCGCGCCAGACTCCAGTTCCACGCGCAGCTGGAAGATGTGCGCCAGCGGCTCGGGTTGGAGCAGATCTTCGGGCGCGATCTCGAAGTTGCGCGTGCCCACGTCCTGCGCCACGAAGGAACCCACGCCGCGCCGCGTGTCGACATAGCCCGACAGCTTCAGCCGCGCGATCGCCTCGCGCACCACGTTGCGGCTGACGGCGAACATCTGCGCCAGCTCGAATTCCGTGGGCAGGCGCTGGCCTGGCTCGAATTCACGCGCCACGATCTTCTGGCGGATCTGCGAGGCGATCTCGTCCGGCAGGTTATCGGGGCGTCCCAGGCTGGTGAAGACCTGGTCGGCGGTGGTGGGTTGGGCGTTCATGTCTGGGCTGTCTCCGTCTGGGCCGCCGGATACGCGGGCGGCCTTGGCGGCGATATTATGGCTTGGAGCCTGGGCCTGCGGCCCTCAGATGACGCCCTCGCGGGCCAATTGCTGCAAGTCGGCCTGCGCCAGGCCCAGCATGCCGCCATAGACGTCGCCGTTGTGCTGGCCGCGTTCCGGCGCGGGCGCCATCTCTCCAGGCGCCGAGCGGCTCAGGATCATGGGCTGCCCCACCACCGAAATCGGTCCCAACGACGGATGCTGGATCTCGCGGCTCAGCCCCAAGTGCTGCACCTGCGGATCCTGGAAGGTCTGGTCCATGCCCAGGATCGGGCCGCAAGGCACGCCCTCCTTGTTCATCAGCGCAATCCACTCGGCGGTGCGCCGGGTGCTGGTGCGCGCGCCGATGGCCGCGTTCAGCGCGGGGCGGTTGCGCGCCCGCAGCGGCACGGTCAGGAAACGCTCGTCCTCGATCAGTTCCGGCAATTCCAGCACGCGGCACAGGCGCGCGTAGATGTCGTTGCCCATGGCCGCGATATTCATATAGCCGTCGCTGGTGGGGAACACGCCGGTCGGGCTGCTGGTGGGATGGTCGTTGCCGCTCTGCCCAGGCACCTCGCCGTTCATCAGCCAGCGCATCGCCTGGAAATCCATCATCCAGACCTGCGATTGCAGCAGCGAGGTCTGCACCCACTGCCCCTGCCCCGACACCTCGCGCTCCAGCAGTGCGATGAAGATGCCGATGGCGCAGAACAGGCCGGAGGTCAGGTCCGCCACCGGAATCCCGGCCCGCATGGGGCCGCGGCCAGGCTCGCCGGTCACCGACATCAGCCCGCCTATGCCCTGCGCGATCTGGTCCAGTCCCGGCCGCCCGGCGTAGGGACCATCCTGGCCGAAGCCGGAGACGCTGGCGTAGACGATGCGCGGATTCACCTGGCGCAGCGTCTCGTAATCGATGCCCAGCTTGAACTTGACGTTGGGCCGGTAGTTTTCCACCACCACGTCGGCCTGGCGCACCAGGTCCAGGAACAGCGCCCGGCCCTGCGGATGCTTCAAATTCAGCGTGACGCTGCGCTTGTTGCGATGGGTGTTCTGGTAGTCGGCGAACTGGGCCGAGCCGCCCGGCTTGTCGTCCTGCTCGTCGCTCGGCTCCTCGATCTTGATGACGGTGGCGCCCCAGTCCGCGAACTGGCGCACGGCGGCGGGACCCGAGCGCACCCGCGTCAGGTCCAGAACGGTGAATCGGCCCAAGGGCTTGGAATCCATGCTTGTCTGCCTCTCTGTTCGGCGCTGCCGGTCTTGAACCGCGGCTGCCTTGTCTTTATTTGTTGGATGTTGGACATCTTACATGCTGAATTTGAGCGCAACAAGACGCCGCCGCAGTTTTTCGCGGCGGGTTTTCCCTAGCGTCTTGCTTGCACGGGCCGCTATCCGCCCTCAGTCGTATCCAACGGGACGGGCGACGGTCAGCCTAGGTGCGTGTGCCGTTCCTGGCGCTCTTCGACCTGCATTTCACTCAGGCCATGCAGGATGCCGCAGTCTTCCGCATCGGGCCGGGCCGACAGGCAGCGCTGGCGCAGTTCGGTGAGCTGGGTCTTGAGCTGACTCAGTTCGGCGATGCGCTCGTCCACGTGGGAGATGTGCTCGTCGAACAGTTCATTGATGGGGCCGCAACCGCTCTGGTGGTTATCCGCCAGCGACAGGATGGCGCGGATCTCGTCCTGCGTCATGTCCAGCGCACGGCAGTTGCGGATCAGGCGCAACCGTTCCAGGTGCGGCTGGCCATAGCTGCGGTAGTTGTTCAGTCCCCTTTCCGGGGCCGGCAACAGCCCTTCTTTCTCGTAATACCTGACGGTCTCGACCGTGGTTCCGGCCGCCGTGGCCAATTCGCCGATACGCATCACTGCCTCCCGGATCGCATCCGATTGATATAGGGGGTTGACCCTATAGTAACTCCAAGGTGTGGAATAGCGTCACCAGCTTATTTCAAGGCAGAGGACGATGTCTTTACCTCCGGTCAAAAAACCCGAACATATGCCCGCCGGGCAAGGCGGCGGCGGCGGCTGCTGCGCGCACGATGAACACGATGCTCCCGCCCGGAACGCCCGGGCCGCTGCCGGACATGAGCATGCCGGACACGACCACACGGGCCACGGTCACGCGGATCACAGCCACGCGGGCCATGATCACAGCCACGACCATGCCGGCCATGATCACGCCCACGATCACAAACATGACCACAGCCACAAGCACGATCACGGCGGCGACGCCTGCTGCGGCCACGGCGACGGCCAGCCCTTCAGCGTCTCGGGCGCCGGCGCAGCCACGCTTAGCGCCGGCCCGGGCCAGTCGCTGGCGCGCCTGCGCATCGGCCAGATGGACTGCCCCACCGAGGAAACGCTGATCCGCAAGAAGCTGGACAACATGGCCGACGTGCATGCGCTGGACTTCAACCTGATGCAGCGCGTGCTGACGGTGGTGCACGCCGAAGGCGCGCTGGACCGCGTCATGGCCGCCATCAAGTCGCTGGACATGACGCCCGAACCCCTGGCCGACAACGCGCCCGGCACGCCCGCCCCCGCGGCCAAGCCCGTGAACTGGTGGATGATCGGGGGCGCGGGTGTCCTGGCCGCGCTGTCCGAACTGTCGCATTTCGCCGGCTGGCCCCTGGGCGTCACCGCGGCCCTGGCCGTGGCCGCCATCCTGGCCTGCGGCATCACCACCTACCGCAAGGGCTGGATCGCCGTGCGCAACGGCAACCTCAACATCAATGCCCTGATGAGCATCGCCGTCACCGGCGCCGTGCTGATCGGCCAATGGCCCGAAGCAGCCATGGTGATGTTCCTGTTCAACGTGGCCGAGCTGATCGAAGCCCGCTCCCTGGACCGGGCGCGCAACGCGATCCGCGGCCTGCTGGATCTGGCGCCGGAAACCGCCACCGTGCGCCAGGCCAACGGCGCATGGCTGGAAGTGCCCGCCGCCAAACTGCAGGTGGGCGACATCGTGCGCGTGCGTCCCGGCGAACGCATAGCCGCCGACGGCATCATCGTCAGCGGCAGTTCGGCCGTGGACCAGTCGCCCATCACCGGCGAAAGCCTGCCCGTGGAAAAGGCGCAGGACGACCCGGTCTACGCCGCCACCGTGAACGCAGCCGGCTCCTTCGAATACCGCGTCACCGCGGCGGCCGGCAACACCACGCTGGCGCGCATCATCCACGCCGTCGAGCAGGCGCAAGGCGCGCGCGCGCCGACCCAGCGCTTCATCGACCGCTTTTCGCGCATCTATACGCCCGCCGTGGTGGGCATCGCGGTGCTGGTGGCGGTGCTGCCGCCGGTATTCTGGGACCAGCCCTGGTTCGACGCGATCTACCGCGCCCTGGCGCTGCTGATCATCGCCTGCCCCTGCGCGCTGGTCATCTCCACGCCAGTCAGCATCGTCAGCGGCCTGACCGCAGCCTCGCGCCGCGGCATCCTGGTCAAGGGCGGCGTGTACCTCGAAGAAGGCCGCAACCTGAAATGGCTGGCGCTGGACAAGACCGGCACGCTGACCCACGGCAAGCCGGTACAGACCGACATCCAGGATTGGGACATGTCCGACCAGAGCCGCCAGCCTGCAACGCTGGTCGCGGCCAGCCTGGCGGCACGCTCCGACCACCCGGTGTCCCTGGCCGTGGCCAACGCTGCGCGCGAAGCCGGCACGGTCCTGCTGGACGTGCAGGACTTCACCGCCCTGCCCGGCCGCGGCGTCAGCGCGACCTTGGACGGCGTCACCTTCCAACTGGGCAATCGCCGCCTGATGCGCGAACTGGGCGTCTCCAGCCCCAAGCTGGAAGCGCGCCTGGATGAACTGGAACGCCAAGGCAAGAGTGCCATTGCGTTGACCGACGGCAGCCGCGTGCTGGCCGTGGCCGCCGTGGCTGACACGGTCAAGCCGACCAGCGCCACCGCCATCGCGGACCTGCACGCCCTGGGCGTGCGCACGCTGATGCTGACCGGCGACAACGCGCCCACCGCGCAAGCCATCGCGCAGCAGGTCGGCATCGACGAAGCCCGCGGCGACCAATTGCCCGAAGACAAGCTGGCCGCCATCGAAAGCAAGCTGGCGTCGGGCGGCCGCGTCGGCATGGTGGGCGACGGCATCAACGACGCCCCCGCCCTGGCCCGCGCCGACATCGGCTTCGCCATGGGCGCGGCCGGCACCGGCACCGCCATCGAGACGGCCGACGTGGCCCTGATGGACGACGACCTGCGCAAGATCGGCACCTTTCTGCGTCTGTCGCACGCCACGCATCGCGTACTGGTGCAGAACATCGTGCTGGCGCTGGGCATCAAGGCCGTATTCCTGGCCCTGGCCATGACCGGCAACGCCACGCTATGGATGGCGGTGTTCGCCGACGTGGGCGCCAGCCTGCTGGTGGTCGCGAACGGCCTGCGGCTGTTGCGGGCGGCGCCGGCCGCCCACTAGGACCAGCCCGCCCTAGGCGGGCTCGACCGATACGCGCCAGCCCGCGCCTTGCGGGACGGCGGCGAACCTCACCGGCAAAAACTGCTGGATGACCGCAAAGTTGCTGTGCGCATGCGCGGTCAGTTCGGTACAGGTGTAGCGCGCGGGCCGGCCACGGCGCCAGACGGCCAGGGCCAGCGGCAAGGCCCATTGATCCGCCAGGTACGGCCCCAGCGCCGCATCGCTGTCCAGATAGCCGCGCAGGTCCTGCGCCAGTTCCTGCGCAACCTGTTCAGCGCCGACGCCCTTGGCGCCGAAACGGGTGTAAACCTCGCAAACATGCTCGTGCTCCAGCGTCGCCAGCAGCGCGTTGCCCGGCCCCTCGTGCTGGCGCGCGGGCGCGACGCGCAGCTGCTCCGCGGTCCAGCCCAGCGCCTCGCCCAGATGCTCCAATTCGCGCCGCGCGACCGTGCGCGGCAAGGCCGGCGCAAAACACTCGGCGTAGCGCACGCCGGGCGCACCGCGCTCGGTCAGGTCGAACGGCTCCAGCGCGTCGGCAGCAGGCCAGATCGAGACGTCAATCTCGCCGCCGCCGGCGGGGTAGAAGCCCAATCGGCGCAGGTTCAGTTCCGCCCGCGCGCCAAGCCGGCCCAGCAGGGGCGCATAGCTGCGCGCCAGGAAATGGAACGGCGGCGCGGCCGGGTTATGCGTGCCGCCGCCCAGCGACAGGCGGCTCGGCGTGTCCGCCATCATCAGGGCCGGCCAAAGCGTCTGCAGCAGCAGTCCGCAACTGCCCGCCGTGCCCAGATGGAAACGGTAGTCACCCGCCTGCGCTTTGCCTGGCGCGAAGCTCAGCGACTGCGAGTTCAATTCCGCGCCCTGCGTGCAGGCGCCGCTGATCTCGGTTGCGGCGTTGACGCAGCCCAGATGCTGCCGCATCAGCCCGGGCTTGGCCCGCCCGGCCCGGATGCGGGTCATGGCGAACGGCTGGCCCGTGCACATGGACAGCGCCAGCGAGGTCCGCAGGAGTTGGCCGCCGCCCTCTCCGGCGGCCCCGTCGACTTCTATCACTTTCATACGCTTCCAATTCTGTATCACTCGGGTCCGGCATCGAAATACAGGACGGCATCGTGCAGGTACCGATCCAGCCGCGACAGGTTCGGCCTGTCGCCCGCGACTGGAACGTGCGCCTGCGCCGTTTCCAACTCGCGTAGGATGAAGTCGTGCAGACCCGGCCAGCGCGGGCTGGTTGCGGCCTCTCCCGCGCGCATCTTCACCGCCAGCAAGGCGTTGAGTTCATCAAGCAGCGCCTGGTCGGTCAGCGTCGCGCTCGCCAGCTCGGCAAAGCGCATAGGCGGCGCGCCGCGCCCATCCCTGATCCAGCGCGCAGCCAGCAGCGGCCGCAGCACATACAGGTACTTCTTGTAGCGCACGACCTCGCCCAACAGATGCTCGCGCAGATTCTTGCGGGCCATGGACACGTAATGGTGATAGCCGCGTACCAGCGAGAACTCATCTTCTGCCAGCGCCCGCAGGCGCGGCGCCCAGGGCTCGACGGCGCGATAGACGATGGGCGAACGCAGCCATTCCAGCAGCGTGGGATTGGAATCGCGCAGCAGTCCCAGGGTCTTGCGCAGGTCCCAGCCGTTGATGTCCAGGTCGCCACTGATGGGTTGTTCGATGACATCGCGTCCCGGCAGCACGGTCAGGTACCAGGGCAGCCGGTGCACGTAGACGAAACGCACGTCGTAGTCGCTATCGGGCGAGGCGAAACCCCAGCCCCGGCTGCCCGACTCGCAGGCGTACAGTACCGTCACCTGGTGCTGGCGCTCGATGTCGGCGAGTTTCTCGGCGATGAGCGCGCGCATGTCGTCCGACACCGGATGCGCGCTCATGACGCTTTCCTGCTTCATGGTCTTCTCCTTGGGGAACGGGGCCAGCGCCCCGCTCCGTCAACCTTTCACGCACACCACCTGCTTCAGGGTGTGCACCACTTCCACCAGGTCGCGCTGCGCCGCCATGACGGCGTCGATGTCCTTGTAGGCCATCGGGATTTCGTCGATGACGTTGGCGTCCTTGCGGCATTCCACGCCTTCTGTTGCGCGGACCTGGTCTTGCACCGTATACATCTTCTTCGCCTTGGTGCGGCTCATGACGCGGCCCGCGCCGTGGCTGCAGCTCTCGAAGCTCTCGGGGTTGCCCAAGCCGCGCACGATATAGCTGCGCGCGCCCATGCTGCCCGGGATGATGCCCAGTTCACCGCGCTTGGCGCTGACCGCGCCCTTGCGGGTCACGAACACGTCCTCGCCGAAGTGGCGTTCGCGCTGCACGTAATTGTGGTGGCAGTTCACCGCCTCCACGTGCGACTCGAAGGGCTTGGCGATGACCTTGCGCACCGTCGCGATCAGGTTGGCCATCATCACCTCGCGGTTGCGCAATGCAAACTGCTGCGCCCACGACACCGCGCGCACATAGTGGCCGAAATACTGGGCGCCTTCTTCGAAGTAGGCCAGGTTCTCGTCCGGCAGATTGCTCTGATGGCGCTGCGCGTCCTTCTTGGCCAGCTCGATGAAATGCGTGCCGATGGCGTTGCCCACGCCGCGCGAGCCCGAGTGCAGCATGAACCACACGAAACCCGCCTCATCCAGGCAAACCTCGATGAAGTGATTGCCCGTGCCCAGCGTGCCCAGGTGCTTGCGGTTGTTGGTGTTGCGCAGGCGCGGATGCAGCTCGCACAAGGCATCGAACTCGTCTGCCAGCGTGGCCCAGACCTGGTCCACCGACACGGGGGGATTCTCCCAGCTGCCCGTGTCGCGGCGCCCGCGCGGCGCCGAGCCGTGCGGCACGGCCTGCTCGATGGCCGCACGCAGCGGGCCCAGGTTGTCGGGCAGGTCCTCGGCGCGCAGCGTGGTCTTGGCGGCCATCATGCCGCAACCGATGTCCACGCCCACCGCCGCCGGGATGATGGCCTTGACGGTCGGGATCACCGATCCCACGGTCGCGCCGATGCCCAGGTGCACGTCCGGCATGGCCGCGATGTGCTTGAACACGATGGGCAGGCGGGCGGCGTTCGCCAGCTGGCGCTTGGCGTCGTCTTCGACGGGCACGCCCTTGGTCCACATTTTCACCGGCACGCCGCCAGCGATTTCTTCCACGTTGTAGTTCTGATTCGACATGTTGATCTTCTGTTTTTCTATTGGACAATACTGTTGCACAAGGCGAGCAACGGACGACTAGTTGGTGGGCGAGACGGACAATTTGGAATGTAGTCCCGCCCGCATTCGTCCAACCCGCCCCGGAGGAACCTCCTCCGGAGCAAGACAATGCGCGACCAGATTGGCAAGACGTAGCCCGCTCCGGTTTCCCGGCCTGGGGATTTGAACCCCGTGGCATCCGATGTAGTCCTGCCGGCATTCGCGCGTAATCGGTACATCAATTTCCTGCGGCGCAGCCTGCGCCGCCTACTGGACTCCCAGCGACACGGCCTCGATCTCGCCCATCCAGTGCTCGGCGCCCATCCGTCCTTCGGCAAAGCTTGCCACCATCTCGAACACGGTGTCGGAAAAACCGCCCACGTTCAGGATGTCGGAACGCTCCGCCGCCTGCGTGGTCGCCTGCGGCTGAATGTCGATACACACCAACCGCGCGCGCGGATTGCGCTGTTTCAGCGCCTCCCACTGACGCATGGTTTCGGTCGCGCCCTGGCGCCGCGCATCCATCCAGGACTCGTTGTCCGAGACCAGGATCACCAGGTCCACCTTCGCCCGTTCCCGGTTCAGGCAAGCCAGCGGCGCGCTGCAGCTGGTGCCGCCTCCGCCGACTTCAGCCAGCTTCTGGGCGTTGGTCATGACCGAATCGCGCGGGTTCAGCCGCACATCGACCACGTCGCACTCGAACGGCAGCACGCGGGCGCTGCCATTCTTGCGCAGCACAGCGGCTGCCACCAAGGCCGCCACGTCGATGCAACGCACCGCCGACGTCGCCGACCCGGCCCAGCCCGTTACCGCGGACTGCATCGACCCCGATACGTCGGGACACACGACAACGCGGCCGCTGAAACGAGGCACGTTGGCGATCGCCAGCTCCATCGCGTCCTGCAGCGCATCCCGCACCACCGCCGGAACCGCCTCGCCCGTCGCCTTGAAGGCCGACATGAGCTGGTACGGCAACACCCGCGCCTGGGCCACGGCCTGCGGATCGCGCAGCTTGGCGGCAATGGCCTTCGCCATACCCGGCAGTTCGAACACCCCGTGCCGCGCGAAGGTGTTCAGGTTCTGGCGCACCATCTGCCAGGATCCGGCCCGCGCGACCTGCGCCCACTGCGCCGGCCCCATTTCGAGCGAGGTCAGCATCTGGAACGGCACGTCCGGCGGCACGCCCGTGGCATCGCGCTTGTAGCGTTCGAACGCCTGCGTCGCGGGCGGCAGCGCGGCTTCGTCATAAGGCTTGCCGATCAGCCAGGCGAACCAGGCCGCGCGCCATGCCTCGGCAGGCTTGGGATGCACCATCTTCACCACGTCCGCGAGCGACGGCGCATTGCCCACGGCCGCGCTCAGCAACTGCTTTTCCGTGGCTTGCAGCAACCAGCGCTGCACCAGCTTCTTCGGCCGAGTGCCCAGCGACTTGCGGCCCACGGCGCCGCTGCGCAGGATCTGCACGAAGTTGCGCAGCATCTTGCCGTTGTCCACCACCCGCGGGAACACCTGGGCCAGCAGGCTCAGATCGCACATGGCCAGAATTGCGGCCAGCAGCGCCGGCATGTCCTTCATATGGCCGGATTCGCGGGCATGGATCGCCGTCTTGGCCACGAAGGCCGGCTCCACGGCTGCGGCCAGCGCCAGCACGCGATCCAACTGATCCTGCGCCTGGGCGTAGAACGTCTGGCGCAGGCAGCCGGTAGCGGCGAGCTGGGCCAGTTGATGGCGCGGGCCGAATTCATAGGCCGGGGCCTGTTCCTGATTGGCGTCCAAGGCTGCCGGCAGCAGCGCGCCGCGCAGGGATTGGAAGAGTTGCGTGTTGACCATGGAGCGTTCTCCTTCTTTCATGCGATTCGTCGTCTATGCATCTCCATATGCAAAGGGCGTGCCAACTTTGCCAGCCTGCGTGAAAATTCTTCTCAAACCTTTGATTCTTAATAGTTAATTTATTTTTATAACTGAACGAAAGAAAATCCGGCGTCATCATCCTTTGGATTTATATAGAATATAAGCTAGTAATTTATATAAAAAACTATGCACAAGAAGAACGTCGTCATCGGCTTCCTCGGCACCCAGCTTGATGCAGGCCAGGGCGCAGGCCGCTGGGCGAAATGGCGGCCCACGGTGTCGCTGGTCCAGCACGAAGACACCCTGATCCACCGGCTCGAACTGTTCTACCCGACACGCTACAAGGCACTGGCCCAGGTGATCCAGCAGGACATCGCCAACCTGTCGCCCGATACCGTCGTGAACCTGATTCCGATGGACTTCACCGATCCGTGGGATTTTGGCGAGATGTACGCGGCGCTCTACGACTGGACGCGCGGCTATCGTTTCGATCCGGAGCGCGAGCAGTATTGGGCGCACATCACCACCGGCACGCACGTGGCGCAGATCTGCATGTTCCTGATGGTGGAGTCGCGCGCCATTCCTGGCGTGCTGCTGCAGACCGCGCCGCCCAGGAAGCAGGCGGGCGAAGGCCCCGGCAAGTACACGCTGATCGATCTGGACCTGTCGCGCTACGACGTACTGGCCCGCCGCTTCAGTCAGGCGCGCGAGGATGCGCTGCAATTCCTCAAGAGCGGCATTGCCACGCGCAACAAGGCGTTCAATACGCTGATCGAAGAAATAGAACGGGTGGCGGTGCGCTCACAGGCGCCCATCCTGCTGACCGGCCCCACCGGCGCGGGCAAGTCGCACCTGGCGCGCCGCATGTACGAACTGAAGAAGTCCCGCCACCAGGTCCAGGGCGAATTCGTCGAGGTCAATTGCGCCACGCTGCGCGGCGACGGCGCCGCCTCGACGCTGTTCGGCCACAAGAAAGGCGCTTTCACCGGCGCGGCCGCGGACCGGGCCGGCCTGCTGCGCACGGCCCACCAGGGCGTGCTGTTCCTGGACGAAATCGGCGAACTCGGCCTGGACGAACAGGCCATGCTGCTCAAGGCCGTGGAAGAAAAGCGCTTCCTGCCCATGGGCAGCGACCGCGAGACCAGCAGCGACTTCCAGCTGATCGCCGGCACCCACCGCGACCTGCGCGTGGACGTGGCCCAGGGGCGCTTCCGCGAAGACCTGTATGCGCGCATCAACCTGTGGTCCTATGATCTGCCTGGACTGGCGCAGCGGCCCGAGGACATCGAGCCCAACGTCGACCACCTGCTCATGCGGTCCGCCGAGGAAAACGGCGCCGTGGTCCGATTCAACGCCGAAGCGCGCACGCGCTACCTGAAATTCGCCAGATCGTCGGAGGCCAAATGGATCGGCAACTTCCGCGACCTGTCGGCCAGCATCACGCGGCTGGCGACGCTGGCCGACGGCGGCCGGATCCCGCTGGAACTCGTGGAAGCCGAGATCCAGCGCCTGAACTGGCTATGGCAACGTGGCGCTCCCGCGGACCGCGACGGCGACAAGACGCGCCTGGACTCGCTGCTGCCCGCCGGCGCGGCCGACGGCCTGGACCTGTTCGATCGCCTGCAGCTCCAAGCCGTCATCGGCATCTGCCGGGAATCGGACTCGCTGTCCGAGGCGGGGCGCAAGCTGTACAACCGCTCACGCGCGCAACGCACCGTGGTCAACGACGCTGACCGCCTGCGCAAATATCTGCTGAAATTCGGCTTGAACTGGGAAAGCGTCTCGGGCCGGGAAGGCTGAACCTGCCCAGCCCGCGACGAGCAGGCGCTGTCCGGCGTCTTGCTGGCGCCAACGCCAGCCTCAGCCCGCCTGCTCTTCCTGCGGCCAGTCGCGCAACACCGGCGCATCCGGCGCGCCGGGACCGACATCGCGCAGATGGTCGTGCTGCAGCAGCGCCATGCGGTAGGCGTCGCGGTAGCCGCCGTTGGAAAAGAACTCTTCCTTCAACAGGCCTTCGATCTGGAAGCCGCAGCGCTCGTAGATGTGCACGGCGGCGGTGTTGTCCTTGTCCACCACCAGATAGACCTTGTGCAGGTTCAGCACGCGGAAGGCGTAGCCCACCGCGATGCGGGTCGCCGCCTTGGCGTAGCCCCGGCCCTGATAGCTGGGCGCGATGATGATCTGGAATTCGGCGCGGCGGTGGATGTAATCGATTTCCACCAGCTCGACCAGGCCGGCGGGTTGCCCGGTGTCGTGCTCGATGATGAAGCGCCGCTCGTTCTGGTCATGCAAGTGGCGGTCATACAGGGCGACCAGTTCGTCGTAGGCCTCGTAGGGCTCTTCGAACCAATAACGCATGATGACGTCGTTATTGTTGATCTTGTGCACGAAGTGCAGGTCGCCACGCTCCAGGGGGCGTATTTTGATATCGGTTGCGACCGACATGGTGATACCTCCGAAAGTGCGCCCATTGTAAGCGGACGCGGCCCGGCGCGCTGGCGCTCAGCCGCCCGAGAACGCCGGCAGGCGTTGTTCTATGCGGCGCATGACCTCGTTGGCGGCGGACGACAACGGCCGTCCCAGGCGCAGCAGCGCCTGGCATTCGGGCGCGCTCAGGATGGGATGGGCGATGGGTATTGCGACCAGTTCTCCGCTGGCCAGTTCATGATGCACGCCCAGGTTGGGCATCAAGGTCACGCCCGCTCCCGTCATCGCGTACTGCTTCAGCACGCGTAGCGAGTTGGTGGTAAGGCTGGGCGTCAGATGGATGCGCTCGGTGAATTCCAGCAGGTCCACCGCCTGGCGCAGCCCATAGGGCGCGGACATCAGCGCGAACGGGTACGGCAATATGTCGGCAATGGTCAGCGGCCCGCGCCGCGCGGCCAGGGCGTGGCCGCGGCCGGCCAGCAGGCAGACCGGATGCTTGCGGCTGGCGCGGCATCGCAGCCGCGGGTCCACGGGCGGGTTGTAGGCCAGCCCGATGTGGGCGGCATCCGCAGCCACCGCCTCGACCACCTCGTTCACCGAGCCCACATTGACGCTGATATTGATCTGCGGATATTCGATGCAGAACGGCCCGACCACGTGCTCCATCAAGCCGTCGATGAAGCCTTCGCTGATCATCAGTTGCACGTTGCCGCGCTGCATGCCGCGCAACTCCTGCAGTCGCGCGTTCAGGTGTTCCTGCTGGGCGCGGCAGCCGCGGTGGTACTCCAGCAGCATGTCGGCGGCCTCGGTCGGCGTCAGCCCGCGCGAGCGCCGCTCGAACAGCTGTACGCCCAGCTCCTTTTCCAGCAACTGTATCTGCCGGCTGATGACGGAGGCCGCCGTATCGAGCTTGTCCGCCGCGCCCCGGATCGAGCCGCAGGCCATGACCTCGTTGAAGTACTTCAGGCGGACCTGGCTGATTTCCTGCATGGCGCGCATTCCTGGCGCGCTTGATCGCGCCGGTTGAGGGTGATTCCGGAGTTTCCCGTAGTGTTGCCCATAGGGCAACGATAATTTATCACCCTGGTCATTGTTCGGAACGCCACAGTCTTCCAATAATGGCGGCCCGGAAGCCATAGGGCTTCCGGCGCAACCCCAGCCAGCGCGGGCGCCAGACCCGCGCGAGGAGACATGCAATGCCCCATCCGACCACGCCGGGCGCGGACCCGCGCCTGGCCCCCCTGTACCGCAAGATCACGTGGCGCCTGCTGCCCTTCTTGCTGCTCTGTTACGTCTTTGCCTATCTGGACCGCATCAACATCGGCTTCGCCAAGCTGCAGATGCAGCAGGACATCGGCATTTCCGACGCCGTCTACGGCTTGGGTGCCGGCATCTTCTTCCTGGGCTATGTCCTGTTCGAAGTGCCCAGCAACCTGCTGCTGACCCGCATCGGCGCGCGCCGCACGATCAGCCGCATCATGGTGCTGTGGGGCCTGACCTCGGCCTCGATGCTGTTCGTGCAGGGCGAATGGAGCTTCTACATCCTGCGCTTCATGCTGGGGGTGTTCGAAGCCGGCTTCGCGCCCGGCATGATCTTCTATCTGACCTACTGGTATTCGCAGTCGCGCATGGCCGGCGTCATGGCGGTGGTGATGCTGGCCGGCCCCATCGGCGGCATCGTCGGCGGCCCGGTATCGGCCTGGATCATGACGGCGTTCTCGGGTGCGCACGGCCTGGACGGCTGGCAATGGATGTTCCTGCTGGAAGGCCTGCCCTGCGTACTGCTGGGCGTGGTGGCCTACCGCTACCTGGACGACAAGCCGGCCGAGGCCAAGTGGCTCAGCGCCGAGGAAAAGACGCTGCTGGCGGCCGACCTGGAAACGCGCGGCGCGCAGCAGAAGCATGCCTTCAAGCAGGTGCTGCGCGACCCCGCCATCTACGGCATGGCCCTGACGTACTTCTGCCTGATCTGCGGCATCTATGCCGTGAGCTTCTGGCTGCCCACCCTGCTCAAGCTGGCCGGCGTGCAGGACACCATGGAAATCGGCCTGTATTCCGCCATTCCCTACATCGCCGCGGCCGCCTTCATGCTGTGGTTCGCGCGCAGCTCGGACCGCATGCAGGAACGGCGCTGGCACACGCTGATTCCTGCCCTGCTGGCCGGCGTATCGCTGTGCGTGGCCACCGCCGCGCCCACGCAATTCGCGCTATCCCTGACAGCCATCACGCTGGCCACGGGCTTCATGTGGGCCTCCTACACGGTATTCTGGGCAATTCCTTCGCAGTACCTCAAAGGAGAGGCAGCAGCCGGCGGCATCGCGCTCATCAACAGCATCGGACTGCTCGGCGGCTTCCTCAGCCCGTCCATCATCGGCTGGTCCAAGCAGGCCACCGGCACGCTGGCTGGCGGCCTGTACGTGATTTCCGCCTTGCTGGTGGCAGGCGCCCTGCTGCTGCTGGTGAACCGTCCGCCCCGTCCCGCGCCCGCCAGCGTCTGAAGTCCAATCCACAGGAAACGATCATGCATATTCTGGTTGCTGGCTTCCAGCACGAAACCAACACCTTTGCGCCCTCGCTCGCCGCCTACGACAACTTCGTGCGCGGCGAAGGCTTCCCGGCCATGGTGCGCGGCAAGGACATGCTGGCGCTGCGCGAGGTCAACATTCCCGCCGGCGGCTTCATCAACGCGGTGCTGGCCCAGGGCCACACGGTGGAAACCGTGATCTGGGCGGGCGCCAGCCCCTCGGCCCACGTCACGCGCGACGCCTATGAACGGATCGCCGGCGAAATCCTGGAGGCCGCCCGCAACGGCGGCTACGACGCCATCTACCTCGACCTGCACGGCGCCATGGTCGCCGAGCACCTGGACGATGGCGAAGGCGAACTGCTGGCGCGCATGCGCCAGATCGTCGGGCCCGGCGTGCCGGTGATCGCCAGCCTGGACCTGCACGCCAACGTCACCGCGCAAATGCTGCAGGAAGCCGACGGCCTGGCCGCGTTCCGCACCTACCCGCACGTGGACATGGCCGACACCGGCGTACACGCGGCGCGCCTGCTGCAGGCCCGCATCGCAGCCGGCGGTAACTGGAGCCGCAGCGAGCGCCGCCTGCCCTTCCTGATTCCGATCAACGGCATGTGCACGATGCTGCAGCCGTCCAAGGGAGTGTACGAACTGCTGGAAAGCCTGGAGCAGACCCCCGGTGTGGCCTCCATCTCGTTCGCGCCCGGGTTTCCGGCGGCGGACTTCCCTGAGTGCGGCCCGGTGGTCTGGGCCTACGGCACCGACGCAGCGGCGGTCGACCGCGTGACCGAATCCCTCTACCAGCGCGTGCTGGAATTGGAACCGCAATGGTCGCCCGACTTCCTCGAACCGTCCGAGGCCGTGCGCCGCGCGCAAGCCCTGGCGGCGGGCGCATCGCGTCCCGTGGTCATCGCGGATACGCAAGACAACCCGGGCGCGGGCGGCGACGCCAACACCACCGGCATGCTGCGCGCGCTGGTGGACGCCGATGCGCAAAACGCCGCGCTAGGGTTGTTCTGCGACCCTGAAGCCGTGCGCCAGGCCACAGCGGCCGGAATCGGCAGCAAGGTCCGGCTGAGCTTGGGCGGCCAATCCGGCGTGGCCGGCGACTCGGCCTTCGAAGGCGAATTCCTGGTCGAAACCCTGTCGCCCGGCAAGCTGCGCTTTGACGGGCCGATGATGAACGGCATGGATGTGGACCTGGAGGCGGTGGCCGGCCTGCGGATCGGCGGCGTGCGGGTGGTGGTCAGCGCCACCAAGTCGCAAATGCTGGACCGCAACCTGTTCCGCGTGGGCGGCGTGCAGCCCGAGGAGATGGCGATACTGGTGGTGAAGAGTTCCGTGCACTTCCGCGCGGACTTCCAGCCCATCGCCCACGAAGTGCTGGTGGCCAAGGCGCCCGGCCCCATGCAGGCCGATCCGGCCGACCTGCCCTGGACCCGGCTGCAGCCGGGCATCCGCGTGCGTCCGCAAGGCAAGCCGTTCTCCTATTGAGCGCCGCCCCCGCCGCGCGTCGGCGGGGTTTGCTTTCACGCAGCGCAGTGGCAGACTGGCGGCATGAAGAAGCTCTTTACGCTCGCCTATCCCCGCCTCGGCGCGCCGGACTCCGATTTCATCGAGGAGTTCCGGCGCCAGCATGACGGCCAGCACCCGCTGGTGAAGGCGCACTTCACCATGGCGTTCGGCTGCGCGGGCATCGATGAACAAGCCTACCAACTGCACCTCGAAGAGGTCGCCCGCCTGCACGGCCCGATAGACTTCGTCTGCCGCTACGCCATGCTGGGCGCGGATGCGGCGCATGCGTATGTGCACCTGGTCCCCGACGAAGGCCACAGCCAATTGGCGCGCCTGCACGACGCCTTGTACCGCCAGGTGCTGGCGCCGACCTTGCGCCTGGATCTCCCCTATGTGCCGCACATCACCCTGGGGTCGTCCACCAACCGGACGCTGATGAAGTCCCTGTGCGACGAACTGAACCGCAACGGACTCGACATCCGCGGTTCGGTCGACCGCTTGACGATGGCGGTCCTGGAAAACGGCGCCATCACCGACCTTATGTCGGCGCGCCTTTCCGGCTGAAGGGCGGGACCGCGCCCGCCCCTGCGCGGCGGCCTACTTCAGCTTGGCCTGCGGACTGACGAAATCCTCCAGCGTCAGGCCCTTTTCCTTCAAGATGGCTTCCAGCAGCGGTTGCAGCTTGCCCAGGCTTTCCTGCACGGTTTCGCGCACGGTATCGACCACCACCTGGGTGCTGCGCTCGATCTCGATGTTGACGAAATCACCCACCTGCTTGTCCTCGAACACGGTCATGCGGCGGGTTTCCGGAATCAGCCAGACCTCGAACCAGCCTTCGACGCGATTGACTTCGGACACGGTCAGGCTGGCGCCGTTGATGGCGATATAGCCCTTGGCGAAGACGTACTTGCGGAATGCCTCGGGGATGCTGAAGCGCATCAGGCGGTTGGTGTCGGACGACTTCACCATCACGACTTCGGAGGTGAAATCCACGTGTCCGGACAAGGGGTGGCCGCCGATCTCGGCGCCATCCTTGGCGGCCCGCTCGACGTTGGCGCGGCCGCCCTCGTGGTAACTGCCCAGCGTGGTGATGGCCAGGCTTTGCAGCATGACGTCGAAGGTGGCCTGGTTCTCGGACAGGATTTCCGTGACGGTCAGGCAGACGCCATCCGTCGACACGCTGGCGCCGATCGCCAGGTCCTCGCAAAAACCAGGGGGGAAATCCAGCGTGAACGTGCGCAGGCCTTCGCGATCCGCGATCTTGGCGATCTTCGCGGTGCCTTGAACAATACCGGTGAACATACGGATCCTGAATGCGGGGCGGCGCGCCCCTGAAGCAAAACATCAACGTTAACCGATATTTTGCCAGGGGCCCCGCTGCCCGCAAGCCAGGATCAGTGGCGGATGGCGATCGTCTTCAGGGTGGTGAAGCCGTACAGCGCTTCAAAGCCCTTCTCGCGGCCATAGCCCGATTGGCGCGAACCGCCGAAGGGCAGTTCAACGCCCCCGCCCGCGCCGTAGTTATTGATGAACACCTGGCCGGCGCGCAGCTTGCGCGCCAAGCGCAGCTGGCGGCCGCCGTCGCGGGTCCAGACGCCGGCCACCAGGCCATACAGCGTGCCGTTGGCGATTGCCAGCGCCTCTTCCTCGGTGTCGAACACCATGGCGGCCAAAACCGGCCCGAAGACTTCTTCCTGCGCCAGGCGGCTGTTGGGCGGCACGTCGCGGAACAGCACCGGAGGCTGGTAGAAGCCGGCCTCGGGCGTGCCTTCCTTGAGCTGGCCGCGGGCGGCGACCTTCATGCCTTCGGCCTCGGCTTCGGCCAGGAAGCCGCGCACGCGGTCCTGCTGACGCGCGTTGATCAGCGGCCCCACGTCCAGGTCGGCCGCGGCCGGACCGGTCACGGTGGCCGAGAAGGCCTCGGACAGACGCTTGAGCACGGTCTCGTACACGCCGCGCTGGATCAGCACGCGGCTGCCGGCCGAGCAGGTCTGGCCCGCATTCTGGATGATGGCGGCCAGCAGCACCGGCATGGCGGCGTCCAGGTCGGCATCGTCGAACACGATCTGGGGCGACTTGCCTCCCAGTTCCAGCGTGACCGGCACGTGGTTTTCGGCGGCGGCATGCGCCACCATCTTGCCCGTCTGCGGCGAACCCGTGAACGAGATATGGTCGATGCCAGGGTGCGCGGACAGCGCCGCGCCGGCTTCATGGCCGTAGCCCGTGCAAATATTCAGGGCGCCGGCCGGAAGGCCTGCCTCAGCGGCGATTTCCGCCAGCTTCAGCAGCGACAGGCAGGCATCCTCGGCTGGCTTGACCACGCAGGCATTGCCTGCGGCCAAGGCCGCGCCCACGCTGCGGCCGAAGATCTGCAGCGGGTAGTTCCACGGCACGATATGGCCGGTGACGCCATGCGCTTCGCGCACCGTCAGCACGGTGAAACCCGGGGTGTAGGGAATGGTCTCGCCGTGCAGCTTGTCGACCGCACCGGCATAGAACTCGAAGTAGCGCGCCACGGCGGCGGCGTCGGCGCGCGCCTGCTTGATGGGCTTGCCGGTGTCGGCCGATTCCAGCTGCGCCAGCTCTTCCTGGCGGTCCAGCAGCGCGAAGGCAATGCGCATCAAGAGGCGGCTGCGCGCGGCGGGCGCCATCTGGCCCCACTCGCCTTCAAAAGCCTCGCGCGCCGCGGTCACGGCGCGGTCCACGTCCTCGGCGGTCGAACGCGCGATCGCCTCGAAAGGCGCGCCATCGGACGGGTTCAGGACGGGAATGGTTGCGCCGGTGGCGGCTTCCACCCATTGGTTGGCGATAAAGTTCTTCTGAGTCACGATGTGCGGAGTAAAGTAGCGGCCGGACGGCCGGTTGCGGGAAATTGGCGTCGCGCGCGAGTCGCGTTCTGGTTTCGAGCCAAGGTACGGGAGCGGCTCTTAACTTGTCAATTGAATTGACAGCTTTTGTCCCAAGGGTCAGGATATTTTCTGTTCACCTGGGGTAATCCCTAATAATTCAGTGGCTTAACGCCACCCCGGATTTGTCACGGCGACTGACAAGCCCGGGTATATAGATAGAGCAGGAGCGCCCATGAGCAATGTCCGTGATCCGCAGCTTGAATCGCTGCTGGAAGCCGTGAACCGCCCCCGTCCCGAACTGGACGTGCTGGCGGAAGTGGCCTCGGGCCTGGGCTATGTGCGCGCCGAACGCTTTGCCGAGCGCGTCTACGAAAGCCTGTTCTATGCCATCGCCACCGGCAAGATCGCGCCTGGCAGCAAGCTGCCCACGGAACTGGAGCTGGCGGCCCTGTTCGAAGTCTCGCGGCCAGTCGTGCGCCAGGCGCTGGACCGGCTGCGCGAGGACCAGTTGGTGGATTCCATCCGCGGCTCGGGCAGCTATGTGCGCGCCAAGCCCGACCTGATGGGCGGCATGCCCGCAGTGGACCCCGCGCGCCGCGTCGGCCACATCCTGGAAGGCCTGGAACTGCGCATGGTGATCGAGCCCGAATGCGCCTACCTGGCCGCCCTGCGCCGCACCGACGAAGACCTGCGCGACATGGACCGCATGCTGACCGGCTACGAAGAAGCCGACGCCTCCGGCGCCATCGCCCACCACCACGACTACGGATTCCACCGCGCCATTGCCGCAGCCACCAGCAACCAGCGCTTCGTGCAGGTGCTGAAGTCGCTGGAGTACGACGTCAGCCACGCCGTGAACGTCATGCGCCACCTGGTCCACAGCCAGCCCTGGAAGCGCACCCGAGCCGCCATCGAGGAACACCGCCACATCTACCGGCTGATCCAGGAGCAGGACGCCGAAGGCGCGCGCAACGTCATGCGCGCCCATATCGAAAAAGCCCGCAGCCGCATGCTCAACAGCGGCTCGGAACACTAAGCAGGAAGCCTTAACTACATGTCATCGCAGCAACGCCCGTCCCTGGACCTGAACCAGCAGCTCGTCATCGTCACCGGCGCCAGCCGCGGCCTGGGCGCCGCCATTGCGCGCGCCTTCCTGCGCGAAGGCGCCAAGGTCATCGTCAATTATCTGAACAGCGCCGAGCGCGCGCAGGCCCTGGCCGCCAGCGCGCCGGACCGCGCCCTCGCGCTGCAAGCCGACGTGCGCGATCCGGCCGCCGTCGCGGCCATGTTCGCGCAGGCCAGCGCGCATTTCGGCCAGCCCGTGGCCACGGTCGTCAACAACGCCCTGCCCGCCTTCCAGTTCAATGGCGATGCCCGCCCGCATGCCGGCGCGCTCGACTGGGCGCAGATGAACGCGCAGCTGGAAGGCAGCGTGCGCGCCGCGCTCAACACCACCCAGGCGGCCCTGCCCGGCATGCGCGCCGCAGGCGGCGGACGCATCATCAACGTGGGTACCAACCTGGTCCAGAACCCGGTAGTGCCATACCACGACTACACTGCGGCGAAAGCCGCGCTGCTGGCCTTCACCCGCACTTTGTCGCACGAGCTCGGCGCCGACGGCATCACCGTCAACATGGTTTCGGGCGGCTTGCTGCGCACCACCGACGCCTCGGCGGCCACGCCGGACGCGGTCTTCGACATGATTGCCGCCGGCACGCCGCTGCGCGAGGTCACCACGCCTGAGCAATTCGCCGACGCCGTGCTGTTCTTCGCCAGCCCCTGGTCGCGCGCGGTGACGGGGCAGAACCTGATCGTCGACGGCGGACTGGTGAAGGGCTGAGCGATGAGGCGCCTGGCTGGCGCCGCGTCTTTCTGGTGGGCGCGCGGCGCTATGCCTGCAAGCGCCTGGCGCTGATTTCGACGGCCGCGTACTTGATGCCCTTGAGCGCGGCGTCCTCGGTCACGAAGGCGGAATCGCCTACGCCTATCCGCGTCCATGCGCGGCCTGGCGCGGTGCGCACCCAGGCCTCGTAGCCCTGCTGCGCCGCCAGAGGCCTGAGTTCGTATTCGAGTTGGTGGCCATTCAGCCTGATCACGCCGGTTCTCATTGTTTTCTCCCCGCGCCTCAGCGCCGGCCCGCGATGGCGCAGGCGCGCATCACGCTGCGTCCCGGACCCATCTTGGGCGTTCCCTGATAGTCGTGCGCCCGCACCACCTCCGACACACGCCGTCCATCCGCCATCCATTGGCGGGCGACGCTGACGACATCAGTGAACTCGGGTTGCGGCCCATCCAGCAGCCACCCCACGATGGGGGCACCGGGAATGCCAGCCACGCCAGGAGAAATCTGATCCAAATCAAGGGGCTTCATACTCCTCTCCGTTCAGGGAACTGTAGGGAGCGTAGACGCCACATCAGGTCTCAGGCATTAGAAAACCGCAAGAAATAGAACATTTTGTATATCCACCGCTCTCAACCTGGGCCGATCATCCCCGGCAGGCCGCCGCGAGCTTCGCGGAAATAAACATTCACACATAAACTATCTGGGTGATGCGGACGAACGGCCGCATCCGCCGGCCGGCCGCCTCCCACCTCTTATTGCGCGGCGGCCAGCTCGGCGGGTGCCGATTTCACCGGCTTGCATCCAGCCGGAGTTTCGACTGCCACGACCTGACCGTTTTCCATCCGGATCAGGCGATCGGCCAGATGGAAGTAGCGGTCGTCATGCGAGATCACCAGCACCGCCTTGCCGCGAGCCCGCAGCTCCGGCAGCAGCTCGCGGTAGAACACTTCCTTAAACAGCGGATCCTGGTCGGCGGCCCATTCGTCGAACAACAGGAAGGGCCGATCCTCCAGATAGGCCACCACCAGCGCCAGGCGCTTGCGCTGTCCCTGCGACAAGGCCCGCGTGGTGAAGGCGCCGTCGCGCACCTGTGCCTTGTGCTGCAGATGCAGCTTCTCCAACAAGGCGTTGCCTTGCACGTCCAGTTCGGAGGAGGCGGCGTCAAGCATGTGATCGAATAGGTAGAAATCCGAGAAAATCGTCGAGAAGATCTGGCGATAGCGATCACGGTTGGCGTCGTCCACCGGCGCGCCATTGAGCAGGATGGCACCCTGCTCCGGCCGATACAGGCCTGCCAGCAATTTGGCCAGCGTCGTCTTGCCGCTGCCATTGCCCCCGACCAGGTAGGTGATCTGCCCCGGGGAAAAATCCAGGTCCATCGGCCCGAGGGTAAACAGGTCGTCGGTACCTTCGTGGTAGTAGCGGTGGCAAACGCCACGCAGCGTCAGACTGGCCAAATCTTCTGCCGCGACAGGCGCGGCCTCGCCCTCATCGTGTTCGAGCTGCGCCGTGATCTCGTCGATGCGCGCGCCGGATACCTGAGCCAGGTTGGCGCGCGGCAAGGCGATCAGCAAATTTTCCAAGGGCCCCACGATGTAGACGAAGATCAGCGCAAAACCGGTCACGATGCTGGCCCGGTCGGGCACATCGCCCACCAGCGCGAACAGCGTCAGCCCGATGAAACCGTAGAGCAGGAAATTGCCCCAGGCGGATGAGACCAGGAAGATCGACATGCCAAGCACGCGTTCGCGTCGCACCGTCTCGATCGAGCGGCCCAGCACATCGTCCGAGAAGCGGCGGCGCTTGGCGGCATGCAGGCGCAATTCCTTGGCGCCTTCGATCAGCGAACGAAAATGGCCGAACAGGCGATCCTGCTCCTTGGAGGCTACGTCCAGATGCCGGATCGCGCGCAGATGCGCCAGGTGATAGCCCAGCGAACCCAGGCCGATGACCAGCACGGCCGCCAGGAAGACCTGCCAGGACAGCCAGGCCATGTAGGCCAGGCACCCCGCCACGATGATGGCGTTGACCAGGATTGTCGGGAAACTCACGAAGAAGTCGGCCACCCGCGCGCTGTGCTCCGACAAGGCCGATTGCACCTTGGGGCCGCCGATCTCCTCCAGCCGCCGGTAGTCCGCCGCGATCACGCGCGCGGAGATGAAGCGCCGGAGATCGGCGTGCGCACGTTGGTTCAGGCGCTCGAACAGCACCGAAGCCAGCATCTGGCTGAACATGGCCGCCAGCGCAAACGCGGCGAAGCGCCAAGCCAGCGTCGCGCGCTCAGCCGAAGTGGATGCGGTCAAGGCCGCATTGATCTGCGTGAGCAGCAGCACGCTGCACACGCCGTTGGCGACACTGGCCACTGCCGCGGCGGCCAGCAGCTTGCGCGACTGTCGAATCAGGTAGGAAAGCAAGGGGATCGCCTCGGACGGGGATAGGAAGGAATGCGGGCACCATGCACACAGTCCCACATCTAGACGGACCAGCCGTCCATCTTGTTTAGGCAAGCAGGCATGCGGACGACATTGCCGCGATTGATCGCGGCAATGTCGTCCCGTCATCGCC
Source organism: Achromobacter sp. SD115 (assembly GCF_017355315.1). Taxonomy (NCBI): domain Bacteria; kingdom Pseudomonadati; phylum Pseudomonadota; class Betaproteobacteria; order Burkholderiales; family Alcaligenaceae; genus Achromobacter; species Achromobacter sp. SD115. The sequence continues at coordinate 128,003 of NZ_JADIJM010000005.1, forward strand.
AAGCCGACCTCAAGGAAGCAAGCGCAACCGGTCCAAGGCAGGATCGCGCGCGATCTCCTCCTCCTTGGCCACATAGCGACGCGTTCCCAGCGCCCCATCCAGCGGCCATCCCTTGTCGCTAAACTCCAGCGCCGTTGCTGCCAATGCCTTGGCCGCCGCAGCCAAGCCCGCGCGCAGCCTGCCGGGGGTATCCAGGGGCGCATCGCTGGAAAAGGCCACGCCATAAAGTTCCTCTGCCGGGATCTGTTCCAGTCGGGCCCAGAGCGCCTCCCAAAGCAAGGCGCCGCGATCATTGCCGTCCGCCTTGTTCTGCCAGCGGCGCAGGATGTCGCACGCCCGACCTATATCGACTGTACGCGGTGCCGGTGCCCCCTGCAGCAATCCGTTCGGCCCCGCCTCTGCCGCCAGAGCTTCGGCATCCAGTTCACCCTCCGGCAGGACGCACGCTTGCGTCAGCACCTCATCCTTGAACAACACGGCCGAATAGGCGCGGGGCGTCAACACCTCCCGCATCAGGCGCTTGCTCAAGGCTTCAGCCGACCCCATCCGCGCCTGGATCAAGTCGAGCGCGATGCGGTGCCCACAGCCTTCCCCGCAGCCCCAGCGGCCGGCGCTCGCCGCCGAGCAACGCGGGATATCCCTCCAGCGGCTGGCGGCTATTGCTGAGCCAATAGCTGTCGTTCATATTGGCCACATAGTCTTTGCGCAGCAGCCAGGGCATCGCCGCAACCGGCATGGCCCTCGCCTGCGCCGCGGCCGGATCGAGCCACCAATCGCAATCCGAGCGGCTGCCGTCAAGGACCGGCGTCAGCGGATCCACACTCGCGAAACCCGCCGCCAGCGGCGTCGCGCAAGCCTGGCACAGTTCGTCCGGGACATTGGGTACCGCGCCCACGTCGGCGTACCATACCCGGCCGTCGGCGCCGTGCTCGCCCCGGCCTATGGCCACGGTATTGACCCATGGCACAGCCGCCTCCCGGCGCTGGAGATCGATGAAGTCATCCAGGGACTTCGCCTGATTCCAGTAGAAGAAATTGCGGAAGATGCGAAAGTTGACCGGTAGCGCCGAACACGTCGCCCAGGACAAGCAAATCCTGCTGCAGCTTCCCATGCGTCCGGACGGCAGCCCCAATCCCCTTTTCGGTCGACGGCGCACCTCTCTGCGCGTGGAGAATGGCGCCGCGGCGCCCATCCACCTCCACCGCCAATGTTGCCTGTTCTATCGCTTGCCCGGCCAAAGCTATTGCGACGCTTGTCCCTTGGAGCCAGAACACAGGAGTGCGACGAAGCCGGTCATCAAGACTAATCACCGCTGAAGCCGCGGACCGCTGGCCCAGCTCCTAAACAAACTCCTGCGCTCACCGTCTAGATATCTGCAACCCGGCCTCCTGGTCCGCTTGCCGCCAAACTTGGCCCCCGTGCAGTGCCAGTCCAATCTGAACTAGGAGTGCGTCATTGGCCATTCATGACTTCATCGGTATCGGCTTCGGTCCGTCCAATCTCGCCCTGGCCATCGCCCTGGAGGAACACCGACATGACGGAGCCCCGAGCGTCAGTTCGCTCTTCATCGAACAGCAATCGCAGTTCGCCTGGCACCCGGACATGGCACTCGATCATGCGCACATGCAGGTCTCCTTCCTCAAAGATCTGGTCACCCTGCGCAATCCGACCAGCCGCTACACCTTCGTCAACTATCTGCACGAGAAACGGCGGCTGCAGGATTTCATCAATCTCAAGACCTTCTTCCCAAGCCGCCACGAATTCAACGACTACTTCGCCTGGGCCGCGGCCCAATTTGAAGACCGTTGCGCCTATGGCGAAACCGTGTACGAGGTCCTGCCGGAGAAGCAAGGCGGCGCAGTTCGCCTGCTGCGAGTGCGTTCACGCAACCACGCCGGAGACGTCCACGAACGTCTGGCCCGTAACCTGGTGGTAAGCATAGGCGGGAGCCCCCATATCCCCGAGAGCTTCCGTCGCTTCCGCGACGACCCCCGGCTCTTCCATTCCCACAGTTACCTGGACAGTATCGCCACCAACGCCAACGCCCGCAAAATCGCGGTCATCGGCGCCGGCCAGAGCGCCGCGGAAATATTCATGGACCTCCACGGCCGACCCGGCGCTCCCCAAGTCGATCTGATCATGCGCGCCCGCGCCATCAAACCGTCCGACGACAGCCCCTTCGTCAACGAAATCTTCAACACCGACTTCGTCGACCACATGTATAGCCGAACACCGGCCGAGCGTCAGGAGTTGTTGCGCGAGTTCCGCCATACCAACTATGCCAGCCCGGACCTCGACCTGATCCAGCAGATCTTCAAGGTTGTTTACGAGCAAAAGGTCAAGGCGCAGGCGCGGCACCGGATCCTGCCTCGCCACGAAATCAGGGATGCACGCGCCGATGAAGACGGCGTCCACCTGACTCTCAACGACCTGAATGACAGACAAAGCAGCACCGTTCGCTATGACGCAGTCGTGCTGGCCACCGGCTACGAACGCCAGCAGCACAAGTCCATACTCGCCGCCCTGGCTCCCCAGCTCGGCGATTTCCACGTCGACCGCAAGTACCGTGTCAAGACTTCTCCGGATTTCCATCCTGCCATCTTCTTGCAGGGCGCCAGCGAACTGACACACGGACTGAGCGACACGCTGTTGTCCGTGACGGCAGTGCGCACGGGAGAGATCGGGACTGCCATGCTGGCAAGAACGCAGCCTGCTGAGCATCGGGCAGTAGCTGGCGCACTCTGAACCAGGAACCAGGTGATGCTTACTTCAGTCGCTACCTCAACCCGCAAGCTCCCCACTCCGGATGAAGAGCTTGCGATTCGGCACAACGCCCTGAACCATCCCTATACGTTGGCTTCGAATGCGCTCCTGGAACGGCAGGCCGCCCGCGAATCCAACGCGCGCAGCTACCCCCGCCGCCTGCCACTGGCGCTCAAGCGGGCGCATGGGATCTATGTGGAAGACGTGGACGGCCGGGTATTCATCGATTGCCTGGCCGGCGCCGGAACATTAGCGTTGGGCCACAACCATCCGGTCGTCATTGACGCGATCCATCAGGTGCTGAGGGATGGCCTCCCCCTACACACGTTGGACCTCACCACGCCCGTCAAGGACCGCTTCGTTCAGGACCTCCTCGACACCCTGCCAACCGAGTTCGCGCGCGACGCGAAGGTGCAGTTTTGCGGCCCGTCGGGCTCCGACGCGGTCGAGGCCGCCCTGAAACTCGTGAAAACCGCAACCGGCTCCGGAACGATGCTGGCATTCCACGGCGCCTATCACGGCATGACCCAAGGAACCCTGCACCTGATGGGCAGTCTTGGACCCAAGAAGCCGCTCAACGCGATCCAGCAAGGGGTACAGTTCCTGCCCTACCCCTATGACTACCGCTGCCCATTCGGTTTGGGCGGCGATGCTGGCATCCGGGCCGGCCTGCGCTACATCGAAACGGTGCTGAATGACCCCGAAGGCGGTGTGCCGAAACCGGCGGGCATGATCTTCGAGGCGGTCCAGGGTGAAGGTGGAGTCATCCCCGCGCCTGAAGCCTGGATGCGCGGCATACGAGAGCTCAGCACCAAGGCCAGCGTCCCCCTCATCGTCGACGAAGTCCAATCCGGCTTCGGCCGTACCGGCAAGATGTTCGCCTTCGAGCACGCCGGCATCACCCCGGACGTGTTGGCGCTATCGAAAGCCATCGGCGGGAGCCTGCCCCTGGCCGTGGTCGTCTACCGAAGGGACCTGGACCAGTGGCAACCTGGAGCGCACGCGGGCACGTTCCGCGGCAACCAGATGGCGATGGCTGCCGGCTCCGCGACCATACGCTTCCTGCGTTCCGAGGGGTTGCACGAACACGCCAGCCAGGTCGGAGATCGACTGGCCAACGGACTCAGGCAATTGCAGCATCGTTTCCCTCAAATCGGCGACGTACGCGGCCGCGGCTTGATGATCGGCGTTGAAGTCATCAATCCCGAAGACAACCTGGACTACACAGGAAAACCAGCCGCAGCCCCAACGCTTGCGCGCACCCTCCAGACCGAATGCCTGCGCAGAGGGCTGATCATCGAACTCGGCGGCCGCCACGGCAGCGTCGTCCGCTTCCTGCCCCCGCTCATCATTACCGAGCGCCAGATCGACCATGTGCTCGAGATCTTCGCGGTTGCTCTGCAACACGCAACGACACTCCAGTAGAAAAGGCAAGGTTTGCCGCCCCCTATCCTCCCGATAGGCACAAAGGTCTTCCTACCTAGGCAAACCATCCCAACCATGCCTGCGCCACAAAGAAGCAATCACGCGAGAGAAATCCCTTCCGTACCACTCTCCCCTTCTTCCCAGCCTTCCAGGCCTGCCTGTTCAGCCTCGCAGTCGCAGGAGTCGCCCACGCCGAGGAATCGGCACGCTCATACCTCGGGCGTACATCGCGATGATCCGGTCATCGAACCCGGTGAAGCGCCGTTCGTGCTTGGAAATCAGGATCGGCTAGAAGGAGCCATCCCGGTCGCGGGGAAGCTCGACGCGCACTGGGCCACGCTCGGTCAGTAGGGTCTTGCCGCTGGCGCCGTTGCGTTCGTCGTCTTGGCCTTCAGGCTTATCTCCGCCTGGCCGGTACCCCAGATGAAGGTTCATCTCGGCGGCCATCGTCCGCTCGATCACTGCCTTCTGGAACGACCGGAACAGGTCTTGAACCTCGCTGGGCGTCATCGGTCCTTTGACCAGATGATCCAGCAACTCGGCCGGAACTTCAGGCAACGGCCCACGGGCCGCCGCCTGAGCGGCGGCTGTGCGTTTCTTCTTCATCGGCATATCCATGATCTTCGGTCCTCATCATATGCCCCGGACACAAAATCCCGGATAGATCCCGAAGCTCAGACAGCCAGCCATCCCCTCCCAGCGCCACCGTGTTGCCGCACCGGGAATAGCTAAACAAGCCCACGCTGATTACGTCTAGATACATGCTTGTGGCAGCGTAGCGCCACGAAACATCCCATTCCATTCGACTTCTCGATGAAAGACCACAGACCCCACTCCCCCATAAACAGATGCTTGCCGCCGCATCGCTATTCAAGCACGCCGTCCGGCTTGCCTGGACTACACAGAAGAGCCGGCCATCGCCTCAACGACGGCACGCGTCGTCCAGACCACGTACCTGCGCAGAGGACTGATCAACGAACTCAGCAGCCGCCACGGCAGTAACGCCCGCGTCCTACCCCCGCTCATCCATTACCGAGCGCGAGATCGATCATGCGCTCGATATTTTCACGGCGGCGCTTCAGCACTTCACGAAATTCCAATAGCAAAAGAATCAGGGTCCGGCGCGGGCAACCCGCCGGACAAGCACGACAAGTCCCTTCCAACGCAAGCGATCCCAACCATGCTCACGCCACAAAGAAGCAAACACGCAAGAGAAATCCCGTCCGCGCCACTCTCCCCTTTCTTCCTTGCCCTCCAAGCCAGCCTGTTCGGCCTCGCGGTCGCAGGAGCCGCGCACGCCGAGGAATCGACGGACAAAGAGCCCGGCAGCCGGGCCGTCACCTTGCCCGTGATACAGGTCGACGCCGATGCTGACCTAGAATCGCCGACCGGTCCGATATCCGGCTACGTTGCCCGGCGCAGCATCACCGCTACCAAGACTGATACTCCCCTCATCGAAACACCGCAATCCATCACAGTAATCGGTGCTCAACAAATTGAGGAACAAAAATCGCAGAACATCACGGATGCACTGCGCTACTCCGCAGGCGTATTCAGGTCCGAAGGCATAGACTCGACACGCGACCAGATGCGCGTTCGAGGCTTCGATCTCGATGCGGACTATGGCAGCTATTTCCGCGACGGCCTGAAGTACAGCGTCAACGGCTTCAACGGCCAACAGGAACCGTACGGGCTCGAGCGAATCGAGCTGCTGCGCGGCGCATCATCAGTACTCTACGGTCTGGCCGCGCCCGGCGGCATCGTCAATACCGTCAGCAAGCGCCCCAGCGCGGAACCCTTGCGTGAACTGAACGCCGAGTACGGCGGCTTCAGCCGCAGGCAAATATCCGGAGACTTCGGCGGCGCATTGACGGAAGACGGCGCGTGGTCGTATCGACTGACGGCGCTGAACCGCAAGAGCAACACCTTCATCGACTACATCCCGAACGATCGCACCTACATCGCGCCAGCCCTGAAGTGGCAACCGAACGCCGCAACGTCGTTGACCTTTCTATCGGAGTATCAACACGATCGCGGTACCTATTTCGCCGGGCTCCCGCCATCGGGAACGCTGACCCCGAACATCAATGGCAAGCTCCCCCGCCACCGCTTCCTTGGCGAGCCCGACTTTGATGACTATGACAACACGCGATACTCGGTGGGCTACTTACTCGAGCACACCTTCAATGACGCTCTCAAGATCCGTCACAGTCTGCGCTACTTCCATTCGAAGAACGATCTTGCGAGCACCTACATCGCCGATAACTACCTCGACGCCACTCTTCCCGATGCGGTCCAGCGTTTACTTCCACGTTGGGGCGCTGAAAGACGGCATGACAAGTCCTCATCAGTGACTTCCGATACATCCCTTCAGTATCAATGGAACGCCGGACCGACTGCACACACGACCATGGCAGGGTTGGACTATACACACACGTCCCATCAGACCATGAGGTACCAAACCACGGGCGATTTGGCGCCGATAGACGTCATCGAACCCAACTATGGAACGTCGTTGGGAGATTTCGCGTTCTCCGGCTACTCGGACCGCTTGCGCACCAATCGTCTGGGCCTCTATGCGCAGGACCAGATGAAGGTCAATGAGCGATGGATCTTGATGCTCGGGGCGAGACAGGACTGGACTCGCAACGATCTATGCACCTTCGTCAACCCCATTGGCACCCCAGATCCTTCGACGTGCCTCAGGCAGCGAATCACCGACAAGGCGTTCACGGGCCGTGCCGGCTTCGTCTATCGGGCTGACAACGGTTTGGCGCCATTCGCGAGCTACAGCACCTCCTGGGAACCGACCATGGGCCAGGACGTAAACGGAGATCCGTTCAAACCCATGAAGGGAAAGCAGTATGAAATCGGCATACGTTATCAACCGCCTGGCACGGAAACCTCACTTTCCGCTACGGTTTACCATTTGACGCGCAACAACGTTGCCGTCGCCGACCCGGTGGATGACAACATTCAAATCCAGATCGGTGAGCAGCGATCACGCGGTCTCGAACTCGAAGCTACTACGCGTTTGAGCCGGAACGTCCGCGTCGTCTTGGCCTATGCCTATACCGACGCGAAGACGACCAAGAGCAGTCCCAATTCGTCGCTCGAAATCGCAGAAGGCAGACGCATCGGCGGCGTTCCACGGAATCAGTTTTCAGCCTGGGGGGAATATACGTTTGGAGATTTCGGCCTGACTGGCCTGAAGGCAGGCATCGGCATGCGCTACGTTTCATCAACAATCGGCACCTATGTCGACTTGCAGACGCCTTCCTTCACGCTGCTCGACGCCATGATCAGCTATACCACGGGTCCATGGCGCTTCGCGCTCAATGGCAGCAACATCACCGACAAGAACTACCTCGCAATGTGTTCCGGCTCCTGCTTCTACGGAGAACCTCGCAGCGTGATCGGTTCTGTCAGCTATCGCTGGTGAACTTTCTCTCACGGCTAACAATGAATCAGAACCGGCGTACCGTGATCTGCTTGGGCTTCTTAGGCGGCGTCTACTGTTAGGTGTCGGGCTGTTATGCGCCTCCGGCAAGTTGCCGGAGGCTGTCTTTCCAGGAAAATTGACCTGGAGCTAGATCGTTCAGAGCCATGTGAGGCCGAGTCTCATTGCAGTCTCGACGCCAAGCCTCGATCTCAGACTGCCTCGCAGCATGGTACCCGGTCGCGTTGCACGCCAGAGGAATTTCCGGTTTTCCCCGGTTCGCCGACCAGCGCCAACAACTCGACGATCAGAGACTCGCTCGATCAAGAACATTCGCACCAGCTCCTCGGCCTATCCGTGGGTAGTTGCAGCACCGGATTATCGCCACCCAGCTGGTCCTTGCAGTAGTCGAGCTGCCTCTCCCTCTCGCCCGCCTCCAGCCAACTGCGTTGCCATGCGGCACCACCAGTACGTGCTCCGCAGCGGATAAACGGATCAAGCCCACGCGCAGCAGCGGCCCGCGCGTCAGGTCGAACGACGCATCGCAAAGAATGCGCGCGGCCTCACGCTCCCCTAATGCACGCTCTTTTCCGGGAAGAGCCGCAAGATCGGTCGCGGCAAGATCAATCGAGAAGACGGGCTGGACTATCTGTTCCACCAGCCCATCCCCGTCCGAACGGAAAATTGTCCGCAAAGCTTCATGACGCGCGGCAACCGTGTCAAGGCTAGCCTGTAAAGCCTCACGATCCAGCAACCCGGACAGCCTCAGACCACCGCAGAGATGGGACTCCATCAAGCGGCCGCCAGGGTATCGATAAACGTGTCGAGCGAGCGCAACGAATCAGTATTCCCGCCCTCCGCTTCGATCAATGCAGCGAATTCATGCAGAACCGGAGTGCGGAACAGCGTATCGATCGGGATCGGCACATGCAGACTTGCCCGCAAGCGCGTGGCAACTTGCATCGCCGAGAGCGAATGCCCCCCGATCTCGAAGAAGTGATCATTGCGCCCCACCAGCTCGACGCCAAGTACTTCGGCCCAGACCGCCGCGACCTGGGCCTCGCAATCTCCCTGCGGCGGCACACGGTCTTCCTGTCCTAACCCGAAGTCCGGCGCTTGCAACGCCTTGCGATCAAGCTTTCCGTTGAGTGTCAGTGGAAGCCGCTCCAGCTGCACCCACAGGGCCGGCACCATGTAATCCGGCAATACCGCGCGCAAACTTTGCACCAGGGGTTCCTTCCACGAACTACCGTTCCTGTCGGCGAGCGGTTCGACAAAAATCTCGCGCAACACCACATAGGCGACCAGATGCCTACTCTGCTTGGCATCCTCATGCACGTGGACGGCCGCCTCCCGTATGTTGCCAAGCTGGCCGATCTGTGCCTCGATCTCTCCCAGTTCAATCCGCAAGCCTCGGATCTTGACCTGCTGATCCGTACGGCCAAAGCATTCGAGCACGCCGTCATCGCGATATCGGGCGAGGTCACCAGTCCGGTATAGGCGCTCGCCGGGAACTTTGGGGGCCGGATGGGGCACGAAACGTTCCGCTGTAAGGCCTGGCCGTCCAAGATATCCCCGGCCGACGCCGACACCCGCCACATAGAGCTCACCCGCGACGCCCGCTGGCAACGCAGCGAGGTCACGGTCCAGCACCAGCAGACGTGTGTTGTCGGTCGGCCGGCCCACCGGCAGGAAGTGCCCCGCATCGTCTTCCAACACGTCCAGACGCTGAAGCGACACATCGTCCGCGCATTCCGCCGGACCGTAGGCGTTGACGAGCGGAATCGACGGATAGCGCCCGAACCACTGCCGCGCGAGCTCCGCCGTGGACGCCTCGCCGGTAGGCAACATCCAGCGCAAACTCGGCACCTCAATATACGGCGCGTCGAGCATTGCCCGCATTAACGCTGGGACGCTCTGTAGGACCGTGATGCCGCGGCTGGCGACATGCCCCGGCAATGCCGCCGGATCCCGTGCTATCTTGTCCGGCACGATGTCGACGCAGGCGCCGCACAACAGCCCCGCCAGCGTCTGCCAAACAGAAATATCGAAACTCGGCGAAGCTGTTTGGGCAATCACATCGTGCTCCGTCAGCGAAAGGAACGGAATCTTGCTGAGCTGGTTGTTCAGCATTCCGCGCTGGGTCACAACCACACCCTTTGGCTCGCCGGTGGAGCCCGACGTATAGATGACGTACGCGGCCCCATCCGGATTCGGTTCGATCCCGAGATCGTAGGACGGCCACTTTCCGGACTCGGCGGCGCCACTCACAATGACTCGCACGCTAGGCGGCAGCAGATCGAGCATAGGCTGCAGGTCTTCGGCGTACTCGGCAGCCAACAGAAGCACCTTGGCGCCGCTCGACTCCAGCATACGCGCCATGCGCTGCGGCGGCAGCTTCATGTCAAGTGCAAGATAGGCGGCACCCGCCTTGAGCGTACCGATGATCATCTCGTGCAAGCCGATGCCGCGTTCGGCGCATAGGGCCACCACCGCGTCGAACGCAACGCCGTTTGCGCGCAAGAGATGCCCGATCCGATTGGCCCGTCGGTTCAGGTCCCGATAGCTGATGCGTTGATCCAGGCAACTCACGGCGATGCGGTCGGCGTGGCGAACGGCCTGCGCCTCGAACAACGCGGCATAGCCACTGGCGAAGGGATAGGCAACGGAGTCGCCACTGGTCCTACCCAGCATAGCGCGCGTCATCGCATCCGGCACGACCCCGACAGTGTGCAACGCGTCGTCGGCATGATCGGAGAGTTCCCGCAACGCGTGACTGAAGCACGCGAGCAGCCTCCGCGCCCCGTCCTTCGTAAACTGGCGCGAGTCGCACGTGAGCTGCAGCATGAGCTGTTGGCCTGGAACCACGACGACCGTCAGCGGATAGTTAGTATGCGTGCGGTTGCTGGTCGGCCGGAAGCCGAGCCGCGCGGCGTCAGTCAACAGACTCGCTTCCAGGGGCGCATTCTCAAATACGAATAGGCAGTCGAACAGCGCGCGTCCGCCCCGCATGTCGCCGAGTGCCTGGATCTCGGCCAACGACATATGCTCGTGCTGTCTCATCGCGAGATTCTGCGAAAGCAGCGTCTGAAGCCAAGTATGCACCGGCACATTTCCGTCCGGCATCCTCACACGCATCGGAATGGTGTTAATGAATAGGCCCACCGTCTCCTGAATCCCCTCAAGCTCCAGCGGCCGCCCAGCCACGGTGACACCGAAGAGTACGTCATCGACCTGTCCCAGGCGCGCAAGCGTCAACGCCCAAGCAGCCTGGACGACGGTATTGACAGTAACCTGCCTCTGGCTGGCCGATCTTTGCAGTGCGGCCGTGCCGGACGCGTCAATCCACGTCGTCACATCGACGACCGCCGACAACGCCTCGGATTGGATTAAGGCGTTGCGCCACGGCAAAGGCGTAACCGTGTCAAAGCCAGCCAGCTGCGCACGCCAGTATTCGCGGGCATCGCCGCTATTCTGCCTGCCCAGCCAACCGACAAAGTCGCGATAACGTCGCGGCCGTGGTCGGAGGAATCCAGCGTCGACCGGTCGTGTGCCCGTATACGCTTCATAACGCGCGAAGAAGTCGGTAAGCAGCAACGAGCGGCACCAGGCATCCATCAGAATATGGTGGAAACTCTGAACCAGATGGCAGACGCCATCAGCCAGTTGGATAAGCCGCAACCGCATCAGCGGCGGCCGCGAAAAATCGAACCCCTCAGCCAGTTCTAGCCGGAGCATCTCGTCGAGCTTGCGTTCCGCCTCCGACTTTTCAAGGCCGGACCAATCCAGGGTCTGCACCGGCGACGGCACCGATCGATAAACGATCTGGAGAGGGGTTTTTCCCGCCTGCCACATAAAGCCCGTGCGTAATGCCTCATGACGCTGCACGACATCGTTCCAGGCCCGTTCGAACGCGTCGGCGTCTATCGCAGCGTCGATATGGTATTGATCCTGCATCAAGTACATGCCCGCGCCGGCGTTGATCAACGTGTGTAGTAAGAGGCCTTGCTGCATCGGCGCCAGCGGATAAATGTCCTCAACATTCGCCGGGTCCAAGCACAACGCATCGATCTCGTTTTGGGAAAGGCCGGACAGAGGTACATCGGATGGAGACAAAGCACCCAAGACTACTGCCTCTCCATGCGCAACAATGGCATTCAGTTCGGCGGCGAACCGGTCCACCAAGCCCTGAACTTCCTCCGTTCGGTGTAGGGCAGCGCTGTAGTTCCAGTCGATCACGAGCTCGCCTTGTTCCACGCGGCTGATCACCTCGAACCAGGCCCGGCGCGGACTGTCCTCTGCGCTTTCCACTCCTCTTGGCTCTTTGGCCAGCCGCCATCCGGGTCCATCTTTCCGGTCGACATGCCCGAGGTAGTTGAACGTCAAGCGAGGTTGTGGCGGCTCCAGCGCAGCTTCTTCGCGCAAAAATCGCAGCAGGCCGTATCCGATGCCGCGTTGCGGTACGGCACGCAGGGTCTCTTTCACCGCTAAGAGTGTCCCGCGCAAATCCGCCTGCGGTGTCAGGCGCACAGGATAGAGCGCGGTGAACCAGCCCGCGGTACGGCTCAGGTCGACATCATCAAACAGGTCCTCCCGCCCATGGCTTTCGAGCTCGATGCGCACGCTGTCGTGTCCGGTCCATTCGCACATGACACGTGAAAGTGCGCCGAGCAACAGTTCGTCGACGCGGTTTCGATAGGGCCGCGTGGCTTTTTTCAGCAGCGCCTCAGTGCGGTCGGGAGCGAGACGGACAGTAATTCCGCGCATTGATCCCGCCGTATTCGCGGCATCGGGACCGTGCACAGGCCAAGAGTCTTCCGCCCTGGAATCAGCCAGCCAGAAGTCCAGTTCTTGGCGCAAGGCGTCGCTCCGCGCGTAGGCTTCCAGCCGCTCGGCCCATAGAGAAAAGGGCGAGGAAGCCGGCAAATCGTCTTCGTGATCGCCCAGCGTGCAGAACTGGCGCAAATCATCAACCAGCACCCGCCATGTCACGGCGTCCACCACCAGGTGGTGCCCGATCAGCAGCAGTCGCTGGCCATGCACGCCGCCATCCATCAGAACGGCGTGCAACAGAGGACCGTTCGTCAGATCGAGACTGCGTTGCGCCTGATCTGCCGCCTGTTCCACCGCCAGCGCAAAATCCGGAGCGTCGCGCAGATCTGTGCAGGTCAGCCGCCAGCCCTCGTCGGGGCGCGTACTCAGGGTCTGCCGCCACCCGCCTTCATGCCAGGAGTAGCGCAGGCGCAAGGCGTCGTGTCGCGCAGCCATTGCCTGCATTGCGCCACGTAGCTGGTCGGACTGCAGCCCCACGTCCGGCACAAGCAAAACGGATTGATTCCAATGATTCCGCTGGCGTATTTCTTGGGCAAAGAACCAGCGTTGCACGGGTGTCAAAGGAACCTCCTGACTTGCCGCCGCCACATCGGGCTCCTGCGCTGCCGCGGACGACGCCAGAATTGCGGATGCAACGGCGGCGGGTAGCGTGCCGGCGATGCGCGCAATGGTTTGCTGCTCCATCAATTGCTTCGGAGTTATCTTCAGCCCTTTCTTTCTGGCGCGGGCAATGATCTGCAAACTGAGAATTGAATCGCCACCGAGTTCGAAGAAATTGTCGTTGCGGCCAACAAGGTCTGCCCGCAGCACATCGGCCCAAACGCGTGCAAGAATTTCCTCCGCCTCCCCGACGGGCGCTTCATAAGCCTTTGACTTTGGCAGTTGCGGCGCGGGCAGCGCCTTGCGGTCGAGCTTGCCATTGGGGGTAAGCGGCAGCGCACCCAGCACCGTTATGGTCGCCGGCACCATGTAATCCGGCAAATGCACTTCGAGTTCGCTCTTGAGCCGTGTTGGATCGATTGTGCAATCGCCGCGTGCCGCCAGATAGGCATGCAGCACGGAGCGCCCGTCCTCGGCAGGTAATGCGATGACCCCGGCTTCGCGCACTCCGTCGCGGGCGAGCAAGGCCGCGCGAACCTCGCCGAGTTCGACGCGGTAGCCGCGGATTTTGACCTGATCATCCAGGCGCCCTAGAAACTCCAGGCTGCCGTCCGACAGAAGGCGCACACGGTCGCCGGTCCGATACAGCCGTTCACCCGGCAGACGTGGATGTGCCACGAAGCGCTCCGCAGTCAACCCTGGACGCCGCTCGTATCCGCGCGCAACGCCGGCTCCCCCCAGGTACAGTTCGCCCGTCATACCCGGCGGCACCAGATTCAATCCGGCATCGAGCGCCATGGCCTGGAGGTTCGCCAAGGGGTGGCCAAGCGGCAGCGTGGCCGCGCGCAACGCGTTGCTGGCGGGCTGGACCAGAGCGCCCACGGTGGTTTCGGTCGGGCCGTAGTGATTAAACACGCGGCAAAGCGGTTTCAGATCTTGAATGCGAGTCAGCAATGGCCAGTGCGTAGCCTCGCCCCCAACAATCAGGGCGTGCGTCGGCAGGACGTCGGCGGGCCGACCCGCCTGCAACAGGGCCTGCAGGTGGCCTGGTACGATCTTCAGCACGTCGACACGTTGGGCTGCCATGTAGAGGGCGAAGCGATCTGGGTCGAAGGCGCGGTCGGCATCGACAAGATGCAGTGTGCGTCCACTGCACAGCGCACCGAAGAAGCTGGTATGGCCCAGGTCCGCGGCGACGGTGGAGACCATCGCGATATTGCGCGCGCTGTCGGGCAGGTCCAGACGGGCGAGTACGGCTTGCACATAGTTTGCCAGGGCGCCCCGCCCCACGGCCACGCCTTTGGGCCTGCCAGTAGAGCCGGACGTGTAGATCAGGTATGCGGTCTGTTCCGGATGCACGGGGCGGCGGAGCGGTGCAACGTGCTCCGTATTCTCGCTGCCATCCGCTGCGGCGGCTCCATTCGCCGAGAGAGGAATTACCGGGATGCCCACCGACCACGGCGCTTCTTGATCGGAAAGCAGCCATCTCGCACCACTGTCGCCAAGCTGAAAGGCCAGACGGTCTACCGGCAACCTGGGATCCAATGGCACGTACGCACCGCCGGCTTTCAGCACGGCAAGCACCCCGAGCACAAAGGCGCAAGACCGATCCGCGTGCAAACCTACGCGGGTCTCCGCACCGACCCCGCGGCTCACCAGATGAGCAGCCAGCTGGTTTGCCTTGGCGTCGACCTCGCCATAGGTCATGGTCATGGCCTCGTCCCGTACGGCTGTCCTGCGCGGGTCGCCCGCGACGGCCAGGTCCCAACCATCGAGGACGTCTGCGTGCGGGAAGATAACGGCCGACCCGATTCGCTCCGAGAGCGGTCCTTGCAGCTCAGCGACGAGGGGTGCATAGGGTTGGGCGGTGACTTGCGCCGCAAAATCCTGGAAGGTCGCGGAGAAGCCGGCGATGGTACCTGCATCGAACAGCGACGTCGCATAGCTCAGCACCAGGTCGATTCGATCAGCCCGATCGGTGAAGTCCAGGCTCAGATCAAAATGGGCGCTGCCAGCCGACATTACCTCGACGCGGACTTCCAGGCCCGGCAGATTCCGCAACAACGGAACATCATCCTGCTGCGTGCATTTCACCTGGAACAAGGGATGGACGCCAGCCTGACGCTCGGGCTGCAGAGACTCCACAAGCAAGTCGAACGGGACATCGGGATGCGCGTGCGCATCGAGAACAGTCTCCCTGACGCGCGCGAGGAGATCCACGAAGCTTGAGCAGGTATCGACTTCCGTACGCAAAACCAGGACATTTGTCAGGTACGCCAGCATGCCTCGCGTTTCGGCACGTTGACGGTTGGCTATCGGTGCGCCTACGCGAATGTCGCCCTGGCCGCTCAGTCGGCACAGCATCAGTTTGAACAGCGCGAGCATGACCATAAACAATGAGGCACTGTTTGCACGCGCGAGTATCCGTAGGGTCTTGCTCAGTTCCGCGGACAGGGAAAATCCGTATCGACCCTCCACCGAGTCGTTGACCGTGCCTCTGAGGCGGTCGAACGGCAGCTCCAGCGGGGGATGTTCGCTGCCCAGCCGAGTCTGCCAATACGCGAGTTGGCGGTCCATTTCCCCCGTTTCAAACCAGTTCCGCTGCCAGACGACATAATCCGAAAACTGCACGGGCAGCGGTTCCATTCCTTTTAGCTGCGGTACGCACTCGTCTTGATAAAGGTTCAAAAGTTCGTCTATCAAGATGCCCACGGACGCGCCATCACCGGAAATATGGTGCAGAACGATGCCTAACACATGCTCGCTCTCGCCGACTTGCCACAGTGTGAACCGTACAGGCGGCTCGGCATCCAGACCGAAAGGCATTCGCGCAAAGGCATGCTGCAGTCGATGCAACTCATCGCCATCGGCCGGGCTGGCCTGCGAGCGCAAGTCGACCACCTCTGGCCTGACAGCGTCCACCGGCAGGATTACCTGGACCGGCTCACCATTTTCGGTGACCCGGAATACGGTGCGCAGAGTCTCATGCCGTTCGACCAGACTGCGCAGCGCGACGAGCAGCGCGCCTGTCCGCAAGGTTCCATTGAGGCGCAGCAGTCCTGGCATGTTATACGCAGGACTTGCGGGATCAAGCTGCCAAGTCAGCCACAAGCTGCGCTGCGCGTGAGAGACTGGAATCGGATCATTCCGATCTGCCGGGACTATGGGTAACTCGGTGAAGCTCAGTCCTGCCTCCCGAAGTTTCGCCAGGAAGCTGCGCCGAGCCTGTGGGGGAAGCGCCGCAAAGCGGCGGGCAAGGCTTTTTTCATCCAGTTCCATCGTTTCAGACCTCGAGTTCGCTCATCAGGTTATGCATCTGCGCCAATCGATCCTTGCGCGAGCCTGCGCCGGGCATGCATTCCTCCGATAGGCGCAACGCAAACTCGTACAAGGTTGGAGCCTCGAAGAACAGGCGCACGGGAACCTCGCATGCATAGCGACTCGCCAGGGATGCCGCCATCTGGACCGCCATGAGCGAGTGTCCGCCCAGTTCGAAAAAATTGTCACTTCGACCCACGTTCTGGACTCCGAGTACCTCGGTCCATAGCTGCGCCAACGCCGCCTCAACCTCTCCTTGAGGCGCCTCGAATACCTGCTGGTCCGGCCTCTCCGGATCCGGCAACGCACGGCGGTCCACCTTGCCGTTGGGATTGAGCGGTAAAGACCCCAGCGGAACGATCACGCTGGGCACCATATAGTCCGGCAACACCCGGGCAAGCCGGGTTCGCAGTTCACGCGCATCAAGCGTCCTTCCCGACGATAGCGACACATAGGCGGCCAAGCGGACGTCCTTCTCTACCACCACCGCCTCGCGAACCTCGGACTGGGCCAGCAGCTGGGCCTCAATCTCACCCAGTTCGACACGGAAGCCGCGGATCTTCACTTGGTGATCGACACGCCCCAGGTACTCCAGATTTCCATCGGGGTTCCAACGCACGCGGTCACCGGTACGGTAGAGACGAGTGCCCTCCGACTCGAAAGGATCAGCGACGAAGCGCTCCGCGGAAATTCCCGCCCGGTCCAGGTAGCCACGGGCTAGCAACGGACCGCCAATGAACAACTCGCCAGCCACGCCAACCGGCACCGGGTGCAGATCCGTATCCAGCACACGCAAGCTGCGGCCCGGCAACGGGCGGCCGATAGGCATATGCACAGGCAGAGGCCGCTCGCCGTCTGTGTATGAAGCGCAGTCGAGCACGGAGGCGACAACCACGGCTTCAGTAGGCCCGTAGGTATTGAGCAGCTTCACCCCTCCCAGGCCGGCTTGTCTCCAGACCGGCACCGCTTCGGCGGGCATTGCCTCGCCACCGATGTGAACTTCCCGCAAACTGCCATAGTCCTGGTCGCCGCCATTGGCAAAGGAACGTATCAGCGCAAACCAGTAGGCGGTCGGGAGGTCCACGATACTGATTTGGTGCTCTCGAAGTTCGTGCAGAAACTCTTCCGGATTCCACAACGCCGCCCCGCGCAATACGACGGTGGCCCCAAGGAGAAGGGGTGGGAACAGCTGTTCGATGAAGCCATCGAAATTCAACGTCGCGAACTGGAGCATCCGGTCTTGAGGCGACAGACTGGAGAACGCCGCCGATAGCTGGGCGTGTTCAACAAGCGCGCGGTGCGCGACTGCCACGCCCTTGGGTTTTCCGGTGGAACCGGAGGTGTAGATGACGTAGGCGAGGTTTTCGCCGTGCAGCGCTATCGTGGGCGCATGGTCGGGCTCAAGATCGAGATCGAGCTCGTCCAGCGCCATCACATGCAGCGCTTGTCCGAAGCGAAGCCGCTCGCGGACCCGGCTTTGAGTCAGCACGACGCGGGTTTGGCTATCCTCGGCCATGGAAGCCAACCGGTCGGCCGGATAGTGCGGATCCAGAGGAACGAAAACGCCCCCTGCCTTCAGGATAGCCAGCAGGGCTACGATCATGTCGACCGAACGATCCAGCGCCAGCCCCACCCGCTGCTCGGCAATCACTCCCTGCGCGATCAAGCGGTGTGCCAGTCGATTGGCGCGCTTGTCGAGATCCGAGTAGCTCAACGTCTCTTCACGCAGTATCAGGGCCGTCGCGGCGGGCCTCAGTGCCGCCTGTCGCTCTATCAGGCGGTGGACCGGCTCGGTATCGGGATAACGCTGCGGGTTCCGTGACCAGCGTTCGATCTGGACTCGCTCTTCGTCATTCAATATCGCGACCTCGCCCAAAGATTGCTCAGGCTGCTCCTCCAACGCCCGCAGCAACGCAACGTAATGGAAGGCAAAACGCTCGATGCGTGACGATTCGAACAGGTCGCGCGCATAGGTAAAGTTCGCGCTCACGCGCCCATCGGGGTGCTCGCGGGTGTCCAGCGTCAACTCGAATTGGACTTCCTGGTCGGGCAGAGGCTGCTCCTCCACGGCCAGACCGGTCTGGCGCGCGAACGCTCCCGGATCAGCCTGAAGGTGGTTGAACACCACCTGGAACAGCGGGCTATGGCTCAGACTGCGTTCGGGCTGCAACGCTTCGACGAGCCTTTCGAAGGGAACATCCAGGTTCTCTTGGGCACCCAGCGCAACCTCTCGGACCTGAGCCAGCACTTGCGCGAGACTCGTGCGCCCATCGATCTGAGTGCGCAATACAAGCGTGTTGACGAAGAACCCCACCACCCGCCGGAGTTCGGGACGCCCGCGGTTGGCGACCGGCACGCCGACACGAATGTCGGGCTGGCCGGTGTGGCGATGCAGCAGCGCGTGGAACGCCGCCAGCAGCACGGCAAACAGCGTCGTTCCCTGCGACTCAGCCAACTGGCGCAGACGGCTCAGCAGCGCTGCGGGCAGCTCGAAGCGGTGATGGGCCGCCAGGTAGCGGGCCATTGGTTGGCGGACATGATCGGCGGGTAGGGTGAGGACCGGCTGCTCTTCGCCCGGTGCCACCTCGAGTTGCTTGCGCCAGTAGGACAATTGGCGTTCGTGCGCTTCCTTGTCGGGATGGTCGTGCTCCCATGCGGCGTAGTCCGTGTACTGGAGCTCGGGCAGGGGGAGCGGCAATCCGGCGCCGTCGCCGGCCAGCCCAGCCGCATAGAGCACCGCAAGCTCGTCCACCAGGATCTGCATCGACGCGCCGTCGGAAATGATGTGATGCATCACCAGTGCCAGAACGTGGGTCTCATCCGCCAACCGTACGAGTGCTGCACGCATCAGCGGTCCACGGGTGAGATCGAAAGGCTGTGCGTTGAGCGTACGCAGCGCCTCGACGGCGCGCACCTCCCGCTCGTCGTCCGCCGTATCGCGCAGATCCACGAGTTGGAAATCCACTGGTCCGGCAGGATGGACGATCTGCTCCACTTCGCCGTCCGACCGTGCACGGAACAGCGTGCGCAGTGACTCATGCCGCAAGGTCAGGCCCTCGACGGCTCCGCGCATGGCTTCTGCGTTGATCTGGCCAATGATGCGCAGTGCGCCCTGCACATGATAGGTGATGCTTTGCGTATCGAGCTGCCACAAGAACCACTGTCGCCGCTGCGCCGAAGAGAGCGGTAGGGGCCGGGCGCGATGCTCCGCGGTCAGCGCAGTGATAGCGGATGCTGACGTCCGAACGCCTTTTTTCTGGTTGCGCCGGATCGCTTCGACTTGGGCTTGCAGGCGGGGATGCTCGAACACCAGGCGCGGCGAAAAATCGATCTCCCATTGACGCGCGATAAGCGCCGCTACCTGCACGGCTGCGAGTGAGTTCCCGCCCAGTGCGAAGAAATGCCCATCGCCGCCATATAGCTGCGTCGCATCGTGTTTGAGTACTTCACGCCATATGGACGTTAGCGCCTGCGCCAGTTCATCAAGCGGAGTTGCGCCGGCGCCAGGCCTGTCCTCACCGCCTCCCAGTCCGGCGATGGCGAGCCCCCCCTCGAAGACTGCATAGGCATCGAGCGTCCCCTCCATCCATCCCTTGCTGCAAGCACTGCGCTGCAGCTTGCCGCTCGACGTCTTGGGCAAGGCGCCTGGATTGAGCAGCACGATGACCTGCGGCGCCTCGTCGCACTGCTCACTAGCTACGGCACCCAGCGCGTCGGCCAGGACCTGGGGCGCGATGAGCTTCTGCAGCCCGCGCGACACTTCCGCCGCGATGCCAATCCCCTCCAATCCGTCCCTATCCACCGCAAAGACAGCCACCCTGCCCTTGCGCACCGCCTCGACCTCGGCCTCCACGGCGCGCTCGATATCCTGCGGATAGAGGTTGTGGCCGCGCACAATAATCATGTCCTTGAGGCGGCCTGCCACGAAGAGGTGGCCGTCCTGAACGAAGCCCAGATCGCCGGTGCGCAACCAGCGGTACCCATCACACTCAACGAAGGCTTCCGCCGTTTCCCGCGGCCTTTTCCAATAGCCCGCGGCGATACTGGGTCCGGCGGCCCAGATCTCGCCAATCTCGCCAGTCGCCGACAGGACCCCAGTCTGCGGATCGACGAGCCGGATTTCATGCGCTCCGGGGACTCGTCCGCAACCGACCAGCGATTTCCCGTCCGAGGCAGGCACGGCGTTAAGCCGCGAGAGAGCGTCGGAATCAAAGCGATTCACCGTCATTCCACTACCCCTGCGCCCTCCGGTCACAAACAGCGTCGCCTCGGCCAGGCCATAGCAGGGATACACCGCGCCGGCGCTGAATCCCACGGGCGCAAAGCGATCGACGAACGCTTCCATCGTGTCGTGCCGCACGGGCTCGGCGCCGGCGTAGGCCACACGCCAACTCGAAAGATCCAATCCCCCCGAGCGCACCTCCTTGATCCTGTCCAGGCACAGCCGGTAAGCAAAGTCCGGTCCGCCGCTGATTGTTATTCGATGCCGCGAGATCATTTCGAGCCAACGTACCGGGCGCTCCAGGAAAAAGCGCGGCGAGGACAGTACGCAAGGAATGCCGCTATAAAAGGGCTGCAACAGCCCCCCTATCAGTCCCATGTCATGGAACAGCGGCGACCACACGCCGAACTTGTCGTCGGGGCCGATCGACAGCCCCTCTCGGATGGCCCGCTCGTTGGCCATCAGATTGCCGTGCGTCACCATCACGCCCTTGGGTGCCGAGGTGGATCCCGAGGTGTACTGCAGGAAGGCGACGTCCGCGCTGTCCGGCTGATAAGGCTGCCAGTCAGCCGCGGCAGCGGAATCGACCTCGTCCACGGCCACCACCTCCGAGACGCCGAACTGACCGACGGCGACTCCCATCAAGATGCGCAGTTGGCCCGATGTCAAAACGCCGCGGGCCTGGGCATCCTCGGCAATACCGACGAGTCGGGCCAGATGCTGCGGGCGCGCAGATTCTGGCGGAAACGCCGGCACCGCGATCACGCCGGCATGGAAGCAGGCAAACATGCTGACCGCGTAGTGCTCGTCGTTGTCGAGCAAGATCAGGATGCGGTCACGCTGCTCGAAGCGGTCTTGCAGCACCGAGGCAAGCGCCAGCACCCGCTGTTCGAAGGCGCGATACGTCAAGGTCGTCTCGGCGACCTGATCCCCCGTGCCCGCAACGACTGTCAGCGCGACGCCTTCGGGCCGCTCGGCGGCCAGCTTGCGCAGGCCATCGACAAAATTCTCTGGATGAACAAATATGTCTTCTTGCGGCACGGGCAACGTCGTCATTGGGATTTCCTCGTTCGGCGATGCGTTTAGAACTTGTCCAGGTTGCCGTGGGATTCGGCCATGGCCACGACCACCTTGCGTGCTCCCTTGAAGGGCGAACGCGCATGGGCGACCAGCATGTTGTCCAGCATCGTGACGTCGCCCTGCTCCCACTTGAAGCACACGGTTTCTGCATCCAGCACGGCGCGCACCTCGTCCAGCATCGCGTCCGGGATCGGCGATCCATCCGCGAAGCAGGTATTGCGCGGCACGTTCTCCACGCCCAGCAACTCAACCAGGGACTCGCGCACCTCGGGCTGCAGGTTGGAGATATGAAAGAGATGGGCCTGGTTGAACCAGACCACCTCGCCGGTGACGGGATGGGTCTCGATGGCATGGCAGAGCTGGGTCGTGCGCAGGTCTCCATCGGGCTTCCATTCCCACTGGATACCGTTGTTGCGGCAGAAAGCCTCGACTTCATCGCGGTTGCCGGTGTTGAACACCTGCTGCCATGGCACGTCGAAGTCCCCGTAGTTGCGCACGTAGACGACTCCGGGCGCGAAGCGTTCCCGGATCGAGGCGGGCATGCGCCGGTAGATCGCGCGGCTGTCAGCGATCGGCGTCTCGCCGCCCTCTGCCGCGGGGGTCACGCAATGGAACCAGGCTTTCATCGGCCACTGGCGTGTGTAGGCTTGTTCGTTGTGCAGCGGAATCGATTGGTGGGCCGGATACTCGGTCGCGGTGTAGACTCCGCCGCCCACCGCGGTGCGCGGCGTGGAACCGAACTCGTAGCTCAACAGCGGATGGCCGAAGCGGGCGGCGAACTCCCGGAAGCCCTCGACCGAGGGCACGTCGAAGCCGCGCAGCAACACGCCGCCGACCGTCGCGACCTTGGTCTCGATTTCGTCGCGCAAGCGCGGCAAAGCCTCCAGCAGCGGCTCGCCGCGGCGGGATGGCGTGATCAGCGCAGGCAGATCGGATCCAGGCGGCGCCTGCCGTTCAAATCGGGTCACCAGATCATTCATCGCAATCCTCCCTTGGAGTCCGGCTGCCAGGCCAGGGCGGCGGCATAGCCGGACGGTGAATCGAGACGCAGGACGTCCACGTTTGGACCTTCCAGGTTTTCACGGCGCAGCGCATAGCGGCTTCCCTCGGCGGGCCCGGGTCCAAACACCGACAAGCGCTGCAAGTGCTCCGCCACACCCAGGCCCAAGGCCTTCAGCACGGCTTCCTTGGCCGTCCAGCAGTCGAAGAAGTCGAGTCGCCGTTCGTCGGGCGACTCAAGCTCATGCGCCGATAGCACCAATCGCGACAGGCTGGCGACATCGCAATGCGGATCGCGGCGTTCGATATCGACGCCGACAGGAACGCTGTCCGACAGGGCAATCAGGGCGAAGCCGCCGGCATGGGAAACGTTGAAGTACGGAGCGGGATCGGCCGAGCAGGCCACGTCCAGGCGCGGCTTGCCATGCTTGTTGGCCGCGAACCTCAAGCGCTCCGGATAGCAATCCAGGCGCGCGCCCAGCAACCGCCGCAATGCCGCGCGCGCGCTCACGAAGCGGACCTTGTCGCCATGCCGATGAAAGCGCAGCGCACGCTCGGCTTCTTCCTTACTCAGTAAAGCCTGGTCGCTGTCCTCCAGGGGTGCGGCCAGATCCAGCACAAGCTGGAACACCTGGATGCCGGCCGGCAGCAGATCAGGTAGTTGTCGTGGCAGCATGGCCCACTCCGGAAATCAGGCGAGCCAGCTCGCGCACGATGGCCGCCAGCACTTCCTGCTCCTGCTGGCGGATGAAGAAATGCGCGCCATCGAACCAATCGAATGTGTATGCATGGCGGGTCTCTCGCCGCCAGGCCTCGATGCGTTGAGGTTCGATATCGTCCTGGCGCCCCGCGAAAACGTGCAGCGGCACGGGCAGCGGCTCGGACGGCAGATGACGAAAATTGCCGCAGACACGGTAGTCGGCCCCCAGCGAGTCCAGGGTCAGGCGCAGGAGTTCGGCGTTCTCGAAAACCGCATCCGGCGTGCCACCCTGCTTGCGCAGATCGGCCATCAAGGCGGCGTCGTTGTCCATGCCGGCAAAGCGGTCTGGATCCCGGCTCGAAGGCGCGGGGCTGGCTGACACGAACACGGCCAGAGGCATGGGAAGGGCCAGTGCATGCTGCCTCTGCGCCACAGCATGGGCCAGCAAAGCGCCCATGCTGTGGCCGAACAGAGCGTAAGGGCCTTGCATCGCGGCTTCCTGTTCGTGACAGATCTGCGCCACGAGCCGCGCAAAATCCTCAACGTAAGGCTCGCCCGTCCGAGCGCCCCGCCCCGGCAGTTCCACCGGAACGACGCGGATCCATTCCGGCAGGAGGCGGCGCCAGCGCAGGTACATGGTTGCGCTCGCGCCCGCGCAGGGCAAGGCCAGCAGATTGATGACCGGCATATGCGTGGAGTTGGACATCAGGCCGTCGCGGCGTCGGAACGGACCGCGGCCTGTTCGTCCATCCACTTGCGCAACGACAGCGGACGCATGTCGGTCCAGGTCTTCTCGACGTAGTCGAGAACCGTCTTCTTGTCTCCCTGGACCCCATCGACGGCGCGCCAGCCGCCAGGCACGGCCTTCCAATGAGGCCAGATCGAATACTGCTCTTCGTGGTTGACGAGGACGATGAAGGTCTCATCCTCGCGGTCAAAACAACTGGTCGACATGGGTTGCCTCGCGCATTGAAGATGGTGACCTCACGGTTAGCCGGCCCATTGCCGACTTGCGGGTCACCGCAATCAAAGACGAGTCAGGTGTTCGGTTTGTTTAGCCGCCACGCACCTCAAGGCGGACTCATGAAGAGCAGGAAAGGAGCACGACTCCGCAAAGCGACGGGCGCGCGCGCGCAGGCGTTCCTTGCGGATGCCGCGCCGGGAAACGTCTGTGGCGGGAAGAAGACGCAAGCGCCGCAAGGCAGCATTGCGTTGCGGCGCGTGGCGGTGGCGGAACAGGCCTGCGGGCTAGGCTGGGCCGTCGCGCTCCGTGGAGTCGGGGATGTCGATATCGTTGACTGGAGGAACCAGGCCCACCATCAACCACAGGCGGCCGGCCTTGTCGTAGGCTTGGCGATGGGCTGCATCGGCGGCAAGCCACTGCGCCAGTTCAGCTTTGGCATTTGCGTTGAAGCTCTCGCGCTCGTGCTGGCGCAACACCCAGGACCAGGCGATATCCCAAACCGGATCCTGATTCGGATTCACGTTGTCGCGCATAGGCTGCCTCGTACGGCTGGAAGACCAGGTGGCGCTATGGTATAGCAACTCCGGCCTGTTGACGGCGCCCTCAAACCTCCAGTAGATCCCGGCAGCAGGCCACGGCCTGGGTCGCGTCGCGCAGCATGAAGTTCACAAGCGTGGCCGAGCAGCCCATTTGCCGCGCGACCTCCCGCTGCGTAAAGCCGCCCAGCCTGTAGAGTTCGAAGGCGCGCCGCGTCCTGGTTGGCAAGGTGCCGAGGATCTGGTCGATGGCATCGATCACCTGGCGTTCCTGAAAGCGCCGGTCCGGCACGCAACCGCCGGCAACCTGCGGCAATTCCCCGTCGTCCGTGTAGATGCGGTACGTGGATTCGACGGCCTGGCGACGGCAATGGTCCAGCGCCAGATTGCGGACCACTTGGCAGCAGTAGCTATAGGGCTTGCTCACATCGCGCGCGCATGATCCTTCCATGAGCTTCAAATAGGCATCTTGGGTCACTTCGTCCGCGATTTCCGGAGTGCCGACGATTCTTTGCGCGATACGGCGGAGTTGCGCCCGATGTGCAATGAAAACATCTCCAAGCCCCGCTCCTTGCGTACTCATGGACATCGAAGTGCCTCCGCATACAGATTTATGGTGACTTGTAATAACTCAATTTATTGCGAACAATTATCATTAATGAAAATACCTATGTCCATCGCCACAGCGCCTGCGAGGCCCTACCCTGGCGCTTTTTATAGGGATTCGACGCAACGGCCAGGAGCTTGGTGCGAGGTTGTCCCGAAAGCCTCGGATCCGGCTTCAGCGCGGATCGCGCCGCCGACTCAGGCGGCGCAGCCACGGTATCATCTGCCTCTATCCCCGGCGGCCGCCAACCCCGCCCCGGACCTGTAGCCAGACAAGTCGCCAAGACGAGTTTTTGACTAGCAGCATCCCAGAGAACCACATCAACAAACGGTCTACGCGAAACATGAAATTAGCCACCTGGAACGTGAACTCCCTGAACGTGCGCCTGCCGCAGGTGCTGGACTGGCTGGCCGCCAATCCGGTCGACGTCCTGTGCATCCAGGAACTCAAGCTCACGGACGACAAGTTCCCCGAGGCCGCCTTCACCGAAGCCGGCTACCACGCCGTCTGGGCCGGCCAGAAAACCTATAACGGCGTTGCCATCGTCTCGCGCGTGCCTGGCACGTCGATGGTGCGCAACATCCCGGGCTATGAGGATCCGCAGCAGCGCGTCCTGGCGTTGACCTTTCCCGGCCCCGAAGGCGACGTGCGCGTGGTCTGCGCCTACTGTCCCAACGGCCAGTCCGTGGGCTCGGACAAGTACGCCTACAAACTGGACTGGTTCGAGGCCATGCGCGCCTGGCTTGCCGACGAAATCAAGCAGTACCCCCGGCTGGCGGTGCTGGGCGACTACAACGTCGCGCCGGCCGACGAAGACGTGCACAACCCCGAGAAATGGGAAGGCCAGGTGCTGGTGTCCGAGCCGGAACGCAAGGCTTTCAGCGCCCTGCTCGACCTGGGGCTGGCGGATTCCTTCCGCCTCTTCGAACAGCCGGAGAAATCCTTCAGCTGGTGGGACTACCGCCAGTTCGCGTTCCGCCGTAACGCCGGTCTGCGCATCGATCATGTCCTGTTGTCCGCCCCGCTGGTCAAGCGTTGCATCGCCTGCGCCATCGACAAGGAGCCGCGCCGCAACGAGCAGCCGTCCGATCACGCCCCGGTCATTGCGACCTTGGAATTCGCCTGATTTTTTGTTTGGCGGCATGTTGCGCAGGCCAGGAATGTTCCTGTATAGTCTTGCTCTTGCTTCATTGGGGCGGTAGCTCAGCTGGGAGAGCGTCGCGTTCGCAATGCGAAGGTCGGGAGTTCGATCCTCCTCCGCTCCACCAAGATTCCAGACAAGGCAGGGCACTACATTTAGCGATGTAGTGCCCTGTTTTGCTTTATGACCCGGCCTTGGCGTCTGCGGAACCTCGATCGCGCATGCAAGAGTCAACTCAATAGTCCTAGCAGCGCAGCGCGAGCGACGGCTGCTGTCCGATTTCGCGCACCGAGCTTGGAAATCGCGTTCTTCGTATGGAATCTGACCGTCGACTCGGCAATTGCCAGTATTTCGGACACGTCGCTGCTGGTCTTTCCATCCGCCGCCCATTTTAGAATTTCGGTCTCGCGACGAGTCAGCGGCACATTGGGCGCCAATTTGAATCGCGGCAGCAATACCTTGCTGAATGCCAAGTGCGCCGCCGTCACCAGCCATCGCATCCGCAATTCCTTGCTGAGCAGTTCCGCATCGGAGAGCTGCTCCTTCTGCCTGGCCAGCGTCAGCATGCCCCCGGTTCCGTATGCGTCAAGGTTCGACTGAGACCATCCTACGCAGAGTCCAACCGCCTGTGCCTCGTCCCAAAGTTCGGGCGTTTCGGCAAACACCCTGTCCGACCATACGATAGGTATCGAGGAGCGGCTGCAATGTTTCACGGTGGGATCGATTTCCAGGTAGCGCGCCTGTGCGTAGCGTTCCTGCCATGCGATCGGATAATCGCTGATCATTACGAACTGAGGGTTGGTAAACGGCAGGGCAGCCCGCAAACCATATGCGCAATAAGAAAACCCCAGCTCTTGCGCTACTGCCGCCACCTTGGTGAAAACGGCTTGCTCCGAGGTAGCGCTATTCGTTGTCAATAGAAGGTCTTGTGCCCACGACTTCATTCCAAATTCCGTCCCCGTGCATTTGCATCGCTATTACTTGAAAGGTGCACGGCTGAAAAATCAAAAAATGAGCGCCGCTGTCACAATATAGTTAAACCCATGAAATATTTCAAAATATAATAAAATGTGATTACCACTTCACTTTTTATATAGTCCTCGGTGACGGCGAGAAAATGGAGTTTCCAGCTTTTTAATAATATTTTTCCGGTCACCGAACTCTAAAAATGACGGCCGGCGATGCGGGATTGGAAATGGCCCGGGAGAAACAGAATGCCGCCGAAATCCATCGGCGCGGAACGATCCCGGGCGAGACCCCGATCCCGTCAAACCCTGATGGGTCTGCGCGGCTGGCCAGGACGGCCTGAAAGACTGGCGGTTTTCAGGCGCTTGCGTCGGCGCGCATCATGGTGGCCGCGTCTCGCAAGGCATTCAGGAATAGCGAGGCGGCGGCGGCGGCGCGCGCATCGCGCCGCGTCATGATGCCCACGGGGTGCAGCCGCGCCTGCAAGGCCAGCGGCAGGATCGCCAACTGCCCGTTTTCTGCCAAGGCCCGCGCCACGCGCAGCGGAATCGCCGACAGCAGCGAGGTCCGCTGCAATAACGAGACGATGGTCAGAATGGCACTGGATTCGATGGCGACCTGCGGAAAACCCGCGCCACGCGCCGAGACGGCGGCGGCGACCATGCTGTAGAGCGCCGCATTGCGCGATGGCAGCACCCAGCGGCAACGGTCCAGCGCCGCGCCGCTCAGGCGGCGACGCGCAGCCAGCGGATGCGCCGGGCCGCAGACGACGGCGGTGGCCTCGTCGTACAGGATCTCGCATTGCAGGTCGGCGTCCGCGCCCTCCACCCCCAACCGCCCCACGACGCAGTCCAGTTCGCCTGCGCGCAATGCCGGCAGCAGCTGTTTCTCCAGGCCTTCGGACAACTCGATGCGCAAGGCGGGATGTGTCTCTTGCAGGCGCTGCACCGCAAGCGGAACCAGCAGATGCGCCACTACCGGAAAAATGCCCGCCCGCACCTTGCCGGTCGCGCCGTTGGCCGCGGCCGCGAGTTCGGCGTGCGTTGCGTCCAGTTCGTTGAGCAGCAGGCGCGCGCGGTCGATCATCAAGAGGCCCAGCACGGTCGGCGCGACGCCATGGTGCGAACGTTCGAACAAGGGCTGGCCGGCCAGCGCTTCGGCCTCGCCCAATAGCTTGCTCAATGCAGGTTGGCTGAGGTGCATCGCTTCGGCCGCCCGATGCAGATTGCCCACCCGCCCCAGCTCGTCCAGCAGGACCAGGTGGCGGATGCGCAGGCGCGACCGCAGCTGCAGCAAGGTGGGGGTTTCCGACATGGATTTGGCCCGGAAAGTTGGTTATCGATTGATAAGGAATTGCAATTATCCAGTTATCGCCAACACGCCCATACTGGGGTCATCCCGCTAGCCGGGCCATATCCAGAAAAAGGGGAATAGCCATGTATCGTCGTCTTGCCGCGCTGGCCTTGGCCTGCGCCCTGGCGCCTTGCGCCGCAGTCGCTGACATCCGCATCGGCGTGATCGCCAGCAGCACCGGGCCAGGTGCTTCGATGGGCTCGCTATATCGCAGCACCGTGCCGCTGCTGCCCAAGACGCTAGGCGGGCAGCCGGTGGAATACATCGCGCTGGACGACGCGACCGATCCGTCATCGGCGGTCAAGACGGCGCGCAAACTGGTCACCGAGAACAAGGTCGACGCCATCATCGGCCCGAGCAATGTGCCGACTTCGATGGCCGTCACGGAAGTCGCCCGCGAAGCGCGCACGCCGCAGTTGTCGCTGGCGCCCATCGTGGTCAGCCCCGACCGCGCCGAATGGATCTTCGTGGTGGCCCACGGCATCGACCTGATGGTGGACTCGCTGACTGCCGACATGGCCAAGCGCGGCGTGAAAACCGTGGCGTACATCGGTTTCTCGGACGCCTGGGGCGATGCTGTCTACCGCGCGCTGCAGGAATCGGCTGCCAAGCGCGGCATCAAGGTGCTCAGCAACGAACGCTACGCACGCACCGACAACTCGGTCACGGCCCAGGTGCTGAAGATCGTCTCGCTCAACCCGGGCGCCGTGCTGGTCGGCGGTTCTGGCACGCTGGGCGCCCTGCCTCATCTCTCGCTGCGCGAGCGCGGCTACCAGGGCGTGCAATACAACACGCATGGCGTCATCAACAAGGATTTCCTGAAACTCGGCGGCAAGGGCGTGGATGGCGTGATCGTGCCCAGCGGTCCGGTACAGGTGGTGGAACAGCTGCCGGCCGACAGCCCGATCAAACCGGTCGCCACGCGTTACGCCCAGCAGTATGAATCGACCTACGGCGCGGACTCGCGCAACGCCTTCGCGCCCTACACCTACGACGCCTATCTGTTGCTGGACGCGGCCGTCGCCAAGATCCCGGCTGGCACCCAGCCCGGCACCCCGGCCTTCCGGCAGGCGCTGCGCGACGCGCTGGAGAGCCTGCAGGGCACCGTCGGCACCCAAGGCATCTACATGATGTCTCCCACCAACCACAACGGCCTGGACGAGCGCGGCGTCGTGCTGATGCAGGCCCGTTCGGGCGCCTGGCAGTTCCTGCCCTGAGCCGCCCTTTTGCAGCAGGAGTCCGCATGACCGGCGTACACATTCCTTATGGCGTGTATTGGAGCACCCCTTTTTCGCGTTGGCAGGGCAGCCTGTCGCGCCTGCACAGCCTGCGCTTCGCGGCCTGGACCGCGCGCCGCGAACTGGAACGCCGCGGCATCGCCCCCACGGCGCTGCAAAGCGCGGTGCTGGGCTGCTCGGTGCCGCAGCAGGGTTCGTTCTACGGCCTGCCCTGGGTGGCCGGCATGCTGGGCGCGCCCCATCTGGCGGGACCGGTGGTCTCTCAGGCCTGCGCCACCTCGGTGCGCGGCCTGGCCACGGCCGCGGCCGAGCTCATGCTCGGCCACGCCGAGACCTCGCTGGTCCTGATGGCTGACCGCGTATCCAACGGCCCGCAGCTCTATCATCCCGATCCTGCCGGCCCTGGCGGCTCCGGCTCGCACGAAAACTGGGTGCTGGACAATTTCTCGCACGATCCCTGGAGCGGCCTGTCGATGCTGCAGACCGGGGAGCGCGTGGCCGAGCGCCATGGCATCTCCGCGGACGAACAGAATGCCGTCACCCTGCGCCGCTACGAGCAATACGCGCAGGCCTGCGCCGAAGGCCGCCGCTTCCAGCAGCGCTACATGACGCTACCGTTCGAGGTGCCCGACGCGCGCTATGCGAAAACCGCAGCGGTGCTGGAAGGCGACGAAGGTATCCACGCCACCACGGCGGAGGGCCTGGCGCGCCTGTCGCCGGTGCTGCCCGGCGGCACCATCACCTATGGCGGCCAGACCCATCCGGCGGACGGCAACGCGGGCATGATCCTGGCGACCGCCGGGCGCGCCCGTGAATTGTCGCGCCGGCCCGAGATCGGCATCGAGATCCTGGCCTTCGGCCAGTCGCGCACCGAAAAGGGCTACATGCCGCAGGCGCCCATCGAAGCCGCCGGCAGTGCGCTGCAACGCGCCGGCCTGGCGATGACCGACCTGCACGCGGTGAAGACGCACAATCCCTTTGTGGTTTCCGACATCGCGCTGGCGCGGGCCACGGGGTTCGACGTGATGGCCATGAACCAGTACGGCTGCTCGCTGGTGTGGGGCCACCCTCAAAGTCCGACCGGGCTTCGGTCCGTCATCGAACTCATCGAGGAACTGGCCGAGCGCGGCGGCGGCCTCGGCCTGTTCACGGGTTGCGCGGCCGGCGATAGCGCCATGGCGGTGGTATTGCGCGTGGACGCTGCCGGAGCAGCACGATGAGCGACCTGGGTCTGGAGGGAGTTCCGCGTATTCCCGCGCTGCTGGCCCGCGCGGCGCGCGACTATCCCGAACGCACAGCCCTGGTCTGCGGCACACGCCGCATCGACTACCGGCGCTACGCCGCCGAAGTCTGGGCGACCGCCCGCCATCTGCGCACCCACACCGCCCCGGGCTCGCGGATCGCAACCCTGCTGGGCAACTCGGACCTGGCCTGCGTGGTGACGCTGGCGCTGCAATGCTCGGGCAACCAGCACGTGCCCCTGAATCCACTCTACACGGCGCGCGAGCTGGAGTTCATCCTGCGCGACGCGCAACCCGCGCTGCTGATCGCCGATGCGGCGTCGGCCGCCGTCGCGGCACCCCTGGCTGCGACGCTAGGTATCCGGCTGGTCACGGAGGACGAGGCCCGTGCGTGGATGGAGCCCGCGCGCGGCGACGAGGACTCTCCGCAGGACGACGCCGATGCCCAGGCGCCGGCCTTATTGCAGTACACCGGCGGCACGACCGGGCAGCCCAAGGGCGTGATCCTCGGGCGCGACGCCATCGCCACCAATGTGCTGCAGCGGGAGCTGGCCCTGCCCACCCGCTACGGCGCCGACAGCGTGCTTTGCGCCATGCCGTTGTTCCATTCCTACGGCATGGCCATGGGACTGTTCCTGGCCGCCAGCGCCGCGGCGACGCTGGTGCTGTTGCCGCGCTATCGGCCCGACGACGTCTGCGACGCGGTGGAGCGCGAGCGCATCACGCTGTTCCCCGGCAGCCCCACCATCTATACCGGCCTGCTGTCGCACCCACGCTTTGCCGGCACCGACTGGTCCAGCGTGCGCGCCTGCTATTCGGGATCCGCGCCGCTGGCCGAAGAGGTGCACCGGCGCTGGGAGGCCGCCGTGGGCGCGCCGATCTACGAGGGCTATGGCCAGACCGAGGCCGGCCCCATCCTCACCTACAACGGTCCGGCCGGAACCCGGCATGGCTCGGTCGGCACGCCCGTCGCGAACACCGAAGTGCAGGTGGTCGATCTGGAAACGGGGACGGTCGTGCTGCCGCCCGGCCAGCGCGGCGAAATCCGCGCGCGCGGGCCGCAGATCATGCAAGGCTATCTGGCCAGGCCCGACGCCACCGCCGAAACCCTGCGCGAGGGATGGCTGTATACGGGCGACATCGGCGAGTACGCGGAAGACGGTTTCCTGTACATCCGCGACCGCAAGAAGGACCTGGTGATTTCCGGCGGCTACAACGTGTATCCCCGCGAGATCGACGAGGTGCTGTACCTGCATCCGGACGTGGCCGAAGCCGCTGCAGTGGGCTGGCCGGACAGCTACCGCGGCGAGGTCATCCGCGCCTTCGTGGTCCTGCGGGCGGGCGCGGCCGTCGATGAGGCCGGGCTGATCGCGCATTGCCAATCCAATCTGGCGCGCTACAAGGTGCCGGCCGTGATCAGCATCCTGGACGCCCTGCCCTACACGGGCGCCAACAAGGTGGACAAGAAAGCGCTACGCGCGCCATAGTGGCGACGCGGCGCCCACCATGGGGCGCCGCGCTGCGGGACAGCCGCTCAGACCGGATCCTGATCCAGCCGGCGCACCGCCGAGCTCAAGGTCGAGAAATCGAATTCCTTGCGGCCGCGCAGCAGGCAGCGCATCAGCACCGTGGTCGCTACCGGCACCACCGCGGCCAGCAGGAAGGACTCCAGCAGGAACGAGGGCTTGTCGCCCGGCGCCGGAAAGAAAAACAAGCCAGCCACGAGGCCGGAGATGGTGGCGACGGTTGCGGTGAGGCCGTCGTGCTTGCGGCTGAACAGGCCATAGAAGACCGGGAACGCGGCGGCGGAACAAAGCAGGTCGGCCAGCAGGAACAGGTACAGCACGCTATAGCCCTGCGAGGCCACGATCATGACCGGGATGGCCATCAGCAGCACCAGCCAGCGCGCCAGGCGCTTCATGGTCATGGACTTGGCGTTGGGCATCAGGCGGCGCATGTCGACCGCGATGATGCTGGAGACGGCGCTGATCGCCGTGTCGGCGGTGCTCATGACCAAGGACAGCCCCAGCGGAATCAGGGCGATCACGAACCAAGCGGGCGCGTGCGGCATGATGACGCTGAAAAGCGCGATGGAGCTGTCGCCCTGGGGCGCCAGGCCAACGAAGGCCAGTCCGAACAGTCCCATGAGGAAGATGAAGGGC
The DNA here is from genome assembly GCF_017355315.1 of Achromobacter sp. SD115. NCBI lineage: Bacteria > Pseudomonadati > Pseudomonadota > Betaproteobacteria > Burkholderiales > Alcaligenaceae > Achromobacter > Achromobacter sp. SD115. Next base: position 161,590 of record NZ_JADIJM010000005.1, read on the forward strand.
GCGACCAGCAAGCCGCCCAGCAGGAAGCCGTTGCGCATCGAGCGCGCGTCGCGCGCGGCGTAGATGCGTTGCCAGTTGCCCTGGTGGAAGATGCCGGTCAGCAGGATGGCAACGAAGAAGGTCAGGCCGGCCTTGATGCCCACCGGATCGGTCAGGTCCAGCAGCTGCGGCGCCTTGGCCTGCAGCGCTTCGATGGTGGGCATGGCGCCGCCCGCGGCCTGCCAGCCGACCAGGCACAGGATCACCAGCAAGGGCACGATCACCATCATCTGCACCTGGTCCGTGAAGATCGACGAGCGCAGCCCGCCGTAGGTGGTGTAGAGCAAGGTGGTGCCCATCACGATGGCGGCGGTGGCCCACAGCGGCACGGGCGCCAGCATGGTGACCAGCTTGGCGATCGCCGTGACTTCGGCCGACAGCGCGATGAAGAGATAGAACAGCATGATGAACAGCGCCAGGCCGTACATGGGCCGGCCGTAGCGCGCCATCAGGAATTCCGTCAGGGTGTGCCCATGCGGGATCAGTTCGCGCATGCGCCGCCCCAGCGGAATCATTACCAGGCGCGGCGACATCGATCCCAGGGCGTAGCCGATCACCGCCGCCAGGCCTCCCCAGGTCGCCGCTTGCGCGGGCGAGAACAGGATCCAGGCACCCAGCGTCGAGGCCATCAGCGTCAGGATGGTGCCGAAGGCGCCCTGGCTGTTGCGGGCAACGATATAGTCCTCCAGCGTGCCGCGCTTGCGCCGCGTGTACAGCACGCTGGCCAAGGCGAAGCCGCCAGAAAACAGCAGCAGCCACATCAGGGCGCTTGATTGGGTCAACATGGTATCGGTCCTCCCGCTGCCGGCTGGCAGCCGGACGCGCAACGCGGCGGCCCCGCCACGCTGGGTGCGCAGGCCGCAAGATGAATGAAAGTCTAGGGAGGGCGCGCGGACTGCGCGATGTCCTTCCCTTCGCCGGCATTACCCGGATCAGGTTCAAAGGGTTACCGCGATAGCGCGGAATCTCAGCCCTTGCAGGGCTCCCCCAGGAATTGCCGCAAGATTAGGAGAGCGGCACGGCAATGTCAACGCGTCTGGCGTGGAGACCCGCCCGCAACTTTTGTGCTAAGTTCGCCCGCGTGCGGCGGCCGTTTGTATGTCCGCCGCTGCAATCGTAGAGCCTGACCATGCCTATCGCGCCTTTTACCGCCCCTGTTTGGGCCGGATCGCCATGCTGCATCTGAACCTGTTCATCTTCGGCTGCGGCCACCACCGCGCCGCCTGGCGCCACCCCGATTCCGCCGCCGAGCGCCTGGGGGACATCTCCTACTACGAGGAACTTGCGCGCACCGCCGAACGCGGCAAGCTGGACGCCATCTTCTTCGCCGACGGGCAATCGGTGGACAACATCGGCGATGGCCCGCGCTGGTACCTGGAGCCGCTGACCGCCATGGCCGCGATCGCGCGCGCCACCTCCCGCATCGGCCTGATCAGCACGGTTTCCAGCACCTTTTTCACGCCCTTCCACGCGGCCCGCATGGTGGCGTCGCTGGACCATATCTCGGGCGGACGCATGGGCTGGAACGTGGTCACGTCCATGTTCGACGCGGAGGCGCGCAACCACGGTTACGAGTCCATGCCGGGACACGACTGGCGCTACGCGCGCGCCGAGGAATTCGTCGACGTCGCGCTCAAGCTGTTCGACTCCTGGGACCAGGATGCCCTGGCCGTGGACCGCGCCGGCGACTACGGCGTGCCCGCGCGCGTGCGCAAGATCGGACACCACGGCGAACATTTCCTGGTCGACGGCCCGCTGACGGTGCCGCGTCCGCCGCAGGGCCGGCCGGTGCTGTTCCAGGCTGGCGCCTCGGACCAAGGCCGCGACCTCGCCGCCAGGCGCGCCGAAGCGATCTACGCGGTCGCCTACGACCTGCCCGCGGCGCAAGCCTACTACCGCGACATCAAGCGGCGCGTGCTGGCCGCCGGCCGCCAGGATTTCGTGCCCATCATGCCGGGCCTGGTCACCTACGTCGGTTCGACCGAGGCCGAAGCCCGCGCCAAGCAGCGCGAACTGGACGTGCTGCTGCCCAGCGACGCCTCGCTGCGTCAACTTGGCACCTTCGTGCTGCAGGATTGTTCCACCTGGGAGCTGGACGCGCCCGTGCCCGCGCTGCCGCCCTTGTCCGAATTCACCGGTCCCAAGGGCCGCTACGCGACCATCCTGCGCATCATCGAGACCGAAAAACCCACGGTGCGCCAGTTGCTCGGACGGCTGGCGGCCGGCGGCGGCCATTGCACGATGGTGGGCACGCCGGAGCAGATCGCCGACAAGATGGAGCACTGGTACCGGAACGAAGGGGCCGACGGCTTCAACCTGATGCCGCCGTCCCTGCCCGGGGGCATCGACGATTTCGTCGAGCACGTGATTCCGGTGCTGCAACGCCGCGGGCTGTTCCGCAGCGAATACCAGCACAGCACGCTGCGCGGACACCTGGGGCTGGAATCCAGGTAAGGCGGCGCGATGCTCCCTGGCAGGCCCTGTCAAGCTGGCGGCGGCGCTTATCCGGCGAGGGTGGCGGGCTGACTGCGCTTGGCCTGACCGGCTTCGCGCGCCGCCGCCTCATGGATGGCGACTGGCTGCTGGCGGACGGCGCCCCGCCGCCTGTTTGCCCGCGTCGCGATCCAGTCGTAAAGCAGCACGCCCGGCTGGCGCAACAGTGCGGCAGTGAGCGCACAGGCGGCGATGAGGAGCAGGCCAAGCAATAAGCCGTGCATCAGCGCGCCCCCTGCTCCAGCTGCAGCCGCAAAATGCGCCTGAGCTCCAGGATCGCTTCCGGCGTTTCTTGCACACTGTGCGAGAAGCTGATGATTTTCTCGGATTCGGCGCCGTCCAGGTGCGCGCTGCGGTACGGCACCAGGCCGTCGTCCGACTCCGCCAGCGGCACGCCGGGCGTGTTGTTCGCAATGATGCTGTGGTAGCGCACCGCCGGCGAAATCGGCATGGAAGCGGTCAATCTCACAAATCGGTCCTTTTCGCTCAGGTTGTCCACGCCGTTGGGCACCCGGATCGAGGATTCGGGCCGGGGTGGCCCATCGGCGTCGGCCAGGCGGTTGAGCTTGGCGAACTGCCTGACCACCGTCACGGGTAGCGTGATCAGATTGGACAGCCAACGCGACAAAGTGTTCTCGGCAAACGGCGTGCCCCGGTGCGGCGCCGCGATGAACACCGCGCGCGATATGCCGGGAAAGGCGTCAAAAGTCAGCACCGGGTCGAATTCGGCGCGGGCCTGGGCCAGCTGGGTATCGTCGAGCTTGGCGTGGTCGCGCAGCGCGTCCCACAACACGGTGCCGGACGAGGATACTAGCAGCCGGCTCAGCACGCCACCCATGCTGTGCCCGATGATGACGGTATCGCGCGAGGCCTGCGCGGCGCCCATGGGGTCGAAATGTTCGATGGTCTGCCGCAGCGCGTCGCGGATGGCTCGGTTGTTCAGCGCCAGCGGCGCGTTGGTCGGGTAGTAGACCTGCCAGATCTGGTAATGCTGACGCAGGGTTTCGTCGCCCAGGACCTCGTTGGCGACGTTGATCCAGGCTTCCGGGCTGCTGGCCAGGCCGTGCAGCATGATGACGGTGCGCCGGTCGGGGTCATAGGGCTGTAACAAGTAGACGTGCGGCGCGTCGATGCCCTCTTCCTTGCCCAGCACGTTGCGCAGCGCCTGGGTGGCGAAGCCCGAGCGCGCCAGCCACAGGCCGTAGCCCGAGGTGAAGTTGGCCGCCAGGGGCACCGTGGTGCCGGCCAGTTCCACCGTGTCCCGCTTGTAGGGGTCGTAGGCCGCCAGGGTCGCTTCCCGCGAGACCATGACCTGCTCCAGCGTGTCGCCGGGAAAGCCCATGATGACGGTCACGGCGGGAAAAGGCGTTTCGCTGTACGGCGTCTTGAAGGTGTCGGCATCATTCACGCGGCGCGCGGTGACCGCCACGAGTTCCGCACCGAAGCCGTCGCGCCGGTACATGCTGCGCAGTCCCCGGAAGGTCAAGGTCGACGCAGGAACCAGTTCGTGCGGGAACTGCTTGCCGCCGGGCAGCTTGACGTCGGACATCTCGCCCTGCACCTGCCAGGCGCCTGCCGTCATCTTCGTGCCGGGTTCCGGCGGACGGCCGCGATACTGCTCGAACAGGCGCGTGACGGCCTGCTGCACGGCGTAGTTGTAATAGTCGCGCACCTGCGTCTGGCGGTCTTCGAAGGCGCGGTCGCTGGGCGAACGCGGCGTGAAGAACAAATAGGCGTAGGCGGCCCGCGCCGTCTGCAGGTAAGCGTCCAGCAGCTCGTCCTGATCGGCCTGAGTCGCGGGGCGCTGCTTTTCCGTGGCCAGCGCCTCCATCAGCCAGACTTCGGACAGCGTGGCCAGGCGCCGTTCGCTGTCCAGCCCTTCCATGGTGGCCAGCGACTGGGTGCAGGCGTCGCGGTCCTTGCGGCAGTCCTGCGCGTTCAGGCCCAGCACGGCCATGGACTCGCGCGCGGAGGCGCTGAGCTGACCGGTAGTGAGTACATCGCCGCGGCGCTGGGCGATGTAATCCTGCGTGCTGACCGAGGACACCTTGACGCCCGCGCAACCCGCGCACGCCAGCAGGCCCAGGATCGCGCAGCCCTTCGCGCCGGCATGCCAGAACCCGATCATTGCGCGGCCCCCGCTTTCGCCGGCTGGCGGATGGCCCGCGAAAACTCGACCGGATCCGGACCAGGCAAGGCAGGCCTGCCGAGGTAGGCCTGTTGGCGCAGCGTGTCCAGGGATTTGCCTGTGTCCAGCCCGCCCTGTTCGTAGAGGTATTCCGGCAGATAGCCGGATAGCAGGATGCGGTAGTCCATGGGCAGGCCCGGCACGATCGCCCGCACCATGGCGTAGACCAGCGTGGTGCAGTTGGCCGTCACCGTGTGATAGAAGCGCGGCCGGTCGGCCAGTTCATTCGCGGTGCGCACATAGGACAAGAACAATTCGCGCATGGCGGGCACCGGCATGTCGACCGGATACCGATACACGCGCTCGGCGCGCGGCCCGGCACGCACGTAGAGGATGTCGCGTTCCTGGGCGGCGATCACGCTCAGTTCGAACTGCTTGAAGAAGCCGCCGATCTCCGAGAACTGTTCGCCGCGCTCCTTGCGGATCTCGACCGAGAACACGACGTGGCGGCCGTCGCTGAAGCCAAAGGAAACCAGCGTGTGGGCGATGGCCGGGCTGCCCCAGTACGACAGCACCATGTCCACCGAGGTCAGCTCGTTCAAGTTGTATTGCTGGCTTTCCCAGCGCGCCGTGTAGCGCGTATCGGTATCGGCCTGCCAATCGAAGTTGCGCACGCTGTCCAAGGTGACGATGGATCCGGAAACGCTGCCGCGCAGCGTGCGCGCCACGTCGTCTGCCCAGATCCGGTCGTTGGAGGGCGCCAGCGTCTGCCACCACACACACAACGCGGCCATGCCAAACAGCCAGGTCCAGATGGCGCGCCGCGTGCGTCCACGCCACAGCGCGACGACCGCATACAGGCATAGCGCGGCCCAGGCCAGCGCCGCCGCGCCTTGCGCGACCTGCCCGCCCGGCACGCGATAAGCCAACGCCAGGCAGCCCCACAGGCCGGAAAAAATCAGCGCCAGGCTGAAGGCGATGCGCCCGGTGGTGGCCAACCAGCCGCGCCGGACAGGATTAGATGCCGCCATGCTGCTGCACGATTTCCAGAACGCCGTTGATCACGAACTGCACCGCCATGCACACCAACAGGAAGCCCATGATGCGGGAAATGGCCTCCACCCCGCCCTGGCCAATCACCGCCACGATGCGCCCGGCCGAACGCAGGCAGATCCAGAACAGCAGGCCCAACAGGGAGAACACGAGGATGGGCGTCACCGCCAGCACCCAGGGCGCGTAGGTCTGCGACACCGACGCGTCGAGGGTCGCCGCGCCGCTGATGATCATGGCGATCGTGCCCGGCCCGGCCGTCCCCGGCATCGCCAACGGCACGAAGGCGATGTTGGGGGTCTGGCGGTTGGCCTGGGCGTCCGCCACGTCGGCTTCGGACGCGGTGGACGGCGCGGACGGGAACAGCATGCTGAAACCGATGCTGGCCACGATCAGGCCGCCGGCGATACGCAGCCCCGGGATCGAGATGCCGAAGGTATGCATGATCCAGGCGCCGGCGTAGTAGGTCACCACCATGATGCCGACCACATAGAACGCCGCCTGCTGGACCTGGCGTTCGCGCTCTTTGTAGGGGATCTGCTGGCCCAGGGACAGCAGCAGCGTCATGGAGGTCAGGGGATTGGCCAGCGGCAGCATCAGGGCCAGCCCCAGGCTGACGAGTTTTCCCAGTTGAAGCAGGTCGTCGATCATAGCGATGTGCGCCGCGAGCGCCGTTGTTGCAGGGCGTCACAGCTATTTGGATGATGTTGCGTCAGCGTAATGTACTATACATTACACAATTTCAGCCAGACACGCCGCCGGACATAGGGAGTCCGCGGCCGATTACGGCCACGGGGGAACGAAGTGCACACCATTCCAGACGATACGGCGCCGCGCGCGCTGACCAGCCGGGGCGAAGCGCGCCGCGAGCGCCTGCTCGAAGCCGCCACGCAGTCATTGCTGGAACACGGCTACGCGCAAACGTCCATCCAGCGCATCGTGCGCCAGGCGGGCGGATCCGCGGCCACCGCTTATCAGTTGTTCGGCAACAAGGAAGGCCTGCTGGTTGCGGTGCTGGAACATGAATTGAACGGCATGCGCGCAGCGGTGTTTGCGGATGCCATGCTGGACCAGCCCGTAGGCCCGGCCCTGCACGAACTGGCGCGACGTCTCCTGAGCTACTCCGTGCAGCCCAAATCGGTCGCGCTCTACCGCCTGGTCATCTCGGAATCGCATCGCCTGCCGCAACTGGCCGAGTCCCTGCGCCTGGCGGTGGAAATGCAGCTCCACGCCCCCCTGGAGCAATGCCTGCAACGGGCTTGCGAGCGCGGCGAATTGCACATCGACGATCCGCGCCTGGCGGCGCGCACCCTGGGCAACCTGATCAACGGCATCGCCTCGCTTGCCCGGCTGACCGGCGGCCGCGCCGAGGGCCCGGACGAGGACCATCTGGCGACCTGCCGCTACGGCGTGGACACGCTGTTGCGCGCCTTCCGCGCGTAAGCGCCACGCAATTCGCCCCACCCTGCCCGCGCCAGCATCAGCGCCGGCCACAGCATGCAGGCAGCGGCCAGCCACAGATTGGCCCGCAGCCCCAGCGCGTCCACGCTGGGCACGCCCAGCAGCGAACCGGCCGCGATGCCGAGGTTGAACACTGCGACGAACAGCGCCGTGGCGGCCTCGACCGCGTCCGGCGCCGCCTTCATCATCCAGGTTTGCAGCGACACCGACACCGCGCCGTAGGCCAGACCCCACAGCAACAGCAAGGCGGCCGCCGCCGGGCGTAGCTGGCCCAGCACGGCCAGCAACAGCAAGATCAGCAACAGGCTGGCCGCGATCGCAAGCAGGGTCGCGGCGGGACGTTTCGCAGCCGCCGCTCCACCAACGAAGTTGCCCACCACGCCCGCCGTGCCATAGGCAAAGAGCAGCGGCCCGATCCAGCTTTCCCCGAACGCCGCGTGGATCTGCAGCAAGGGACGGACAAAGGTGTAGGCCATGAAATGGCCGGCGACCAGGAACAGCGTGATCAGGAGGCCCTGCCGCAGGCCCGGATTGGCCAGCTGCGACAGCAGTTGGCGCGGCCGCAGCGAGCGCGTCGCGGGCAGCGGCGGCAAGCTCAGCAGATTCATGAGCAGTACGCCGGCGCACAGCGCCGCCATGGCGCCAAAGGCCGCGCGCCAGCCGGCCAGCTCGCCGATGAAGGCGCCCAACGGCACACCCAGCACGGACGCTACCGCGACTCCGCCGAAGATGATGGAGGTGGCCAGTCCCACGGCGCCCGGCCCGACCAGCCTGCCCGCCAGTCCGCCCGCGACCGCCCAGATGCCGCCGATGCAGAAGCCCACCAGGACCCGCGCCGCCAGGAACCACGGCATGCTGGGTGCCCAGGCGCTGGCCGCGTTGGCACAGACCAGCAGCGCCAGCAGGCCGCACAAGATCGCCCGGCGGTCGGCGTCCTTCGCGCCGATGACGACCAGCGGCGCGAACAGCGCCGCCAGGATGGCGGGCACGAACAGCATGTAGCCGCCCATACCCACCGAGACGTCGAGCGTTGCCGTGATGGGAATGAACAGCCCCACCGGCAGCATTTCGGTGGTGACCACGCAGAAGGTCGCCATGCCCACGGCGATGACGCCCAGCCACGCGCGCCATCCGGTGCTTTCGGCCGGCGGTGAGGCGCTTGGAGAGCCAGGAGTGAGCAAGTCGTGCAACGAGGTGCCGCGGGTCATGATGGGGTTCCAGATAAGACCCTAGCCGGGCCGACTCCTAGGCAGTCTACTGTTTCCATTTCGCTGATAAAGTAGGCCAATGAATAAACAAAAGGGACGAATCGTGCACAATTCACCCTACCCAGCCGCCCGCCTGGACCACATTGGCGACCTGCTCGCGTTCGTGCGCGTGGCCGACACGCAGAGCTTCACCGCTGCGGCCGAAAAGCTGGGCCTGTCGCGTTCGGCCATCGGCAAGTGCATCGCGCGCCTGGAGCTCGGCCTGGGCGCGCGCTTGCTTCACCGCAGCACCCGCAGCGTCAGTCTCAGCGACGAAGGCCGCGTCTTTTACGAACACGCGCAGCGCATCCTGTCCGAGGTGGACAATGCCACCGACGCCATGGCCAGCCGCAAGCAGGCGCCGCGCGGCCGGCTGCGCATCGACCTGCCGGTGTCGCTGGGGCGCTTGCACATCATGCCGCTGCTGCGCGACTACCTGCGGGACTGGCCCGAAGTCGAGGCGGACGTCAGCTTTTCCGACGACTACATCGACCTGGTGCGCGACGGCGTGGACGTGGCCATCCGCATCGGCGGCGAAACCGACAGCCGGCTGGTGCGGCGGGTGTTGGCGCCGCACCGCCTGATCGCCTGCGCTGCGCCCGGCTACCTGGACCGCCACGGCGCGCCGGCCAGCCCGGATGACCTGGCCAGCCATCAGACCCTGGCCTACACCCACGCCGGCGCGCTGGTGCCCTGGCGTTTTGCCGTCAACGGCCAGGGACGCGCCGTGCACGTGGCCGGCCGCCTGCGGCTGGGCAACACGGAGGCGCTGCGCGACGCCGCGCTGGCGGGCGAAGGCATCGCCCAGCTGGGCGCCTTCCTGGTGGGCGAGGACCTGCGCGCCGGCCGGCTGGCGCCGGTGCTGGAATCCGTGGCGCCTGCCGGTGCGCCGGTCTGCGCGGTCTATCCGCACCGCCGCCATCTGGCGCCCAAGGTGCGGGTCCTGATCGACGCCATCGCCCGCAAATGGAGCGGCGGCCCGCCCTGGGCCAGCGACGCAGCGCCGCCGCGGACGTAGGCATGCGCCCGATCCACTATGATTGCCGGCATTGCCCCAAACGGCGCAATACCGGATACCCAGGGACGCTGCCAGGCATGCCCTTGCCTGCGCCCCGCCATTTCCCCCGGAGTTTTACTTGAGCGACATCTATCAATTCAGCCGCGGCACGGCGCCGCTGCTGATCTCCATTCCCCACCTGGGCAGCATGATTCCCGATGCGCAGCGCGCGCAGATGACGCCGCTGGGCCTGCAATCGGGCGATACCGACTGGCATCTGGACACGCTGTACCAGTTCGCCCAGGCGCTGGGCGCGTCGGTCATCGGCGCGCGCTATTCGCGCTACGTGGTGGACCTGAACCGCCCCCCGAATGATGAAAGCCTGTATCCCGGCCAGGCCAAGACCGGCCTGTGCCCGACCCAGACCTTTCGCGGCGACGCCCTCTACCGCAACGAGGCCGTCCTGACGGAAGCCGAACGCGAGCACCGGTTGCAGGCCTATTGGAAGCCCTACCACGCCAAGCTGTGCGAGGAAATCGACCGCATCAAGGCCGAGCACGGCACCGTGCTGCTGTGGGAAGCGCACTCGATCGCCAGCGTGCTGCCGCGCCTGTTCGAGGGCAAGCTGCCCGACCTGAACATCGGCACCGCCGACGGCGCGGCCTGCGCACCCGACATCCTGGCGACGGTCGAAGGCCGCCTGCGCGACAACTCCGCCTACACCTGGGCGGTGAACGGCCGCTTCAAGGGCGGCTACATCACGCGCCACTACGGCAAGCCCGCGGACAACGTCCACGCGATCCAGCTGGAAATGTGCCAGTCCACCTACATGGACGAAACCCATCCCTACGCCTATCGCCCCGAACTGGCGGACAAGGTCATCCCGTTGGTCGAAAGCATGGTGCAGTCGGCATTGACGCAGGCTACGGCGCGCCAGCGCTAAAGGCGGCTTCCCGCCAAAGCCACGCGTATCTTGAAATCGAGCATCAGCACCTTTTGCTGGTCCGCATCGATGCAATAGCCCTGGTACCGGCCGCCGGTGAACGGCGTGCCGGCGACCGTCGCGCTTTCAAGCAGTTCAAGTTCCAGTCCCAGCGCATCTCCTGGGTATGCCGGACGCATGAATTTCGTTTCCACCTTCAGCAGCAGCATGGGGTTGCCGGCAAACTGGCGCGTGAAGGCCGCCATGGCCGCGCCCAATACATGGATGCCGGCCAGCGGCACGTCCGCAAAGCCAGATTGCCGTGCCAGGTCCCGCGAGCTATGCACTGGATGGCCGCCACCGACCGCCTGGAGGTAGCCGTCGTGCAGCGCATTCGAAAGCGTGAAGGCGCCGCTGAAGCGCGGCGGCAGCAATGGAATCGTCATATCGTCCTCCCTGCGCGCTGTCCTAGATGATGTTGCGCTCGCGCAGGTCTGCCTGCTGCGCCCGCGACAGGCCCAGTTCCTGCCCATAGATCTCGTCGTTGTGCTGACCGACGCCAGGCCCGGTTCGCCAGATCCGGCCCGGCGTCGCCGAGAACCGGGGCACCACGTTCTGCATGCTGACGCAGCCCAGTTCCTCGTCCTCGACGCGCACCAGGACCTGGCGCTCGATGAAATGCGGGTCCGCCACGATGTCGGCGATGTCGTAGATGGGACTGAAGCTGACCTCGTGCCGCATCAGGATGTCCGACGCCTCGCCGAGCGCATGCGCGCGGAACCAGTTTTCCATGATGGCCTCGATCTCGGCGCGGTTCTGGATGCGCGCGGTATTGGTGCTGAACAAGGGATCATCCAGCAGATCGGCGCGCCCGATGGCGTGGGCCAGCCGCCGGAACACGGTGGGCGCGCTGACGGCCAGCACCACCCATTTGTCATCGCGGGTCTTGTACACGCTGCTGGGCGCCGAATAGGCATTGAGATTTCCCTGGCGCGAACGCGCTACGCCAAGCTGGTCATATTCGATCGGCATGAAATCCAGCACCCGCAGCATCGCCTCCGTGGCGGAAAGATCGATTTCCTGCCCTTCCCCGTGCTTCTGCCGGTGCAGCAGCGCAGCCGTGATGGCGTAGGCGCCGAACACGCCGGTCAAGGCGTCGGACACCGGGAAGCCCGGATATAGCGGCGGGCCGTCCTTTTCGCCGCACAGGTTCACGAAGCCCGACATGGCCTCGAAGATCCGGGCAAAGCCGGGCCGCGACCGGTAGGGCCCGGTCTGGCCGAAGCCGGTCACGCGCAGCACGATCAGGTCGGGCCGCAAGGCGCGCAAACGCGCCATGTCCAGGCCCCATCGGTCCAGCGTGCCCGGCCGGAAGTTCTCCACCAGCACATCGTAACGGGGCAACAGGCGCTCGAGTATCGCCAAACCTTCGGGCTGGCGCAGATCCAGCGTGATGCCGCGTTTGTTGCGGTTCGCGACTTTGGACCAGAGCGCCACGCCGCTTTTGTGCGGCGGCAACTGGCGTATGTGGTCGCCGTCGCCCGGCAGCTCGATCTTCAGGACTTCGGCTCCCAGGTCCGCCATCAGCGTGGCCGAAAACGGGCCCGCCACCACCGTGGAAATATCCAGCACCCGCACGCCCGCCAACGGCCCCGCGCCCGGGCCTGGAGCGGCCTGATCCGCGTCCGGCTTTTTCGCTTGCTCGGCATTCATCGTCTTTCCTCAGTCCATCGAAACATTGGCTTGCCTGGCCACTTCGCCCCAGGTCCGGATCTCGGCCTGGATGAAGCCGGCAAAATCCGCGGCCGTGCCACCCACAGGGATAGACCCCTCGGACAACAGGCGCCGGTTGATTTCCGGACTTTGCAGCGCCTGGTTCACGGCGGCATTGATTTTTTCGACGATGGCCTGGGGCGTGCCGCGAGGCGCAAACAGACCGTTCCATCCGGACGCGACGAAACCCTTTGCGCCGGCTTCGGCCATGGTCGGCACGTTGGGCAGGGTCTGCGATCGTTTGCCGCTGGTCACGGCAAGCGGCACCAGCTTCCCTGCAGCGATATAGGGCGCCGTGGTCAGGATCACGTCGAAGGCCAGATCGACCTGTCCGCCCAGCAGGTCCGCCATGGCCGGACCCGCCCCCTTGTAAGGAACCCCCAGCATCGATGTCCCCGTGTCCGACTGCAGCTTCTCGAACAGCATGTGCGCAGCGGTACCCACCCCGGCGGTGGCCACGGAAATCTGGCCGGGCCTTTCCTTGGCCTGCCTGAGCAGATCCGCCAGCGAGGTGATTTTCTTGGAAGGATGGGCGACCAACACGTAGGGCTGGTCGACCACGTGCACGACGGGTTCGAAATCGGCCACCGCGTCGTAAGCGAGATTCTTGTAGATGTTCGGACCGATGCCATGCGTGGCGACGGTCCCCCACAACAAGGTATATCCGTCGTTGCGCGCCCGGGCAACTTGATACGTGCCGATGGTGCCGCCCGCGCCTGCCTTGTTTTCCACCACGACGGGACGGCCGATGGCGGCCTCGATGCGCGGGGCGAACAGCCGGGCCATCACGTCGGTGGCGCCGCCAGGCGGGAACGGCACAATGATGGTGACCGGCTTGGCGGGCCAGGCCGCTTCGGCCCGCACGGCGCCGCACAAGGCGCCCAGCATCAACATCGCGGCCAGGGGCGCGAACAGATTCTTGAGTTTCATGGTGGTCTCCTCCGGTGCTGTGGCTTTTTTGCTTCCACTGCTGGCCATAGGATAAGGAGACGACGATTAACTGATAACTGAAATAAACTCAAATGGTGATAACTTTTGGGTAAGCCATGGTCGCCGATCCGCAGCCTCAAGGCAGTTCCAAGCTCCTGGGCCGCCTGCGCCTGAAGCAGTTCGAACTGATCAAGGGCGTCTCGGAAGGACTGTCGTTTCGCCAACTGGCGGACCAGATGGCCCTGTCCCAGCCGGCCATCAGCAAAATGGCCCGGGAAATGGAAGACACCCTGGGCGCCGCCGTCTTCGAACGGCGGCGCGACGGAGTCTCGTTGACCCCCTTCGGGGAATCGCTGACGCATGACGCCAGGCTGATCGTCAACAAGCTGACGCGACTGGAATCGGAGCTGTCAGAACTGCGCCGCAACCCCATCCGCACGCTGCGGGCCGGGGCCCCGTCCTACACCGGCATGTCCCTGCTGTCCCGCCCGGTGGCCCTGATCGCGGCGCGGCACCAGCAGGCGCACGTGGAAATCATCGACGGCATTGCCGTCAGGCTGTTCGACATGCTGATGGCCGGAGAACTGGATTTCGTCATCGGCAGCCTGCCGGGCAGGAATCTCAGGGATGACGAAGCGGCCTTGCTGCATGTGGAGGTTCTCTATCCGGATGAGCTGAGTTTCGTCGCCCACCCGGACACGATCCAGGGAGGCAGGCAGGTCCCCATCGAAGAGCTGTTGCAATACTCCTGGGTCATGCCGTCGAAAGACTCCCTGGTGCGCAATGCCTTGCGCACCGCCCTGCTCAAGCTGCGGCTACCGGTGCCGCCCGCGACGGTCGAATCCAGCCCGCCGTTCATCGGCGCGGTGGTGGCGGAACAGCCCGGCTTCATCGGCCTGCTGCGGTCGGACTCTGCCGCTTATCTGGCCCAACGCCTGAACCTGACGCTGCTGGACGTCAGCCCCCGCATCCCGCTTCCGCCGGTGGCCATCTTCCGACTGCGGGATTCCGAACCGTCCGACCTGGCGGTCGAGTTGTTCGCGCTGGTGCGCGAAAGCGTCCAGACGCTGTTCCCGGATTAGGGCCTTTCGACCAACCCCGCCCCAGCGCCCTACGGCCCTGGGGCTTTTTTTCGCCCTTGTGCCTCGGGTATACCCCAATTTTTCACATCACAATCTCAATCGTAGTATTTCAACTGAGCTACGTAAAACATTACGAGCCATAATGAAAAATACGTGGAGACAAGAAATGAAGACATGGAGTCACGCCGCCAGCGGCGCGCTGGCGTTGTGCGCCCTGTTCACGACAGGGGCGCACGCCGCCGATCCCGACACGTTCAAGATCGGCGGCGTGGTATCGCTGTCGGGCACCTACGGCATCTTTGGCGAAGACATGCGCAAAGGCGTCACCATCGCCATCGAACAGCGCGGCGGCAAAGTGCTGGGCAAGCCCATCCAGGTCACCTGGGAGGACGACGAAACCAAGCCGCAGCCCGCAGTGCAGAAAACCACCCGGCTCATCTCCGACGGATCGCAGATGATCTTCGGCGCGGTCAGCTCGGCCAGCACGCTGGCGATCATGAACATCGCCAAGCAGCGCAAGACTCCCCACCTGGTCACCATGTCGGCCGACGACAAGATCACGGTGCCGGGCGGCTCGCGCTATACCTTCCGCACCTCCAACACCCTGGGCATGGAGCAGCGTATGGCGTTGGCCTACTCCAAGGAGCAGAAGCTCAAGCGGGTCTATGGCGTGACGGCCGACTACCAGGCCACACGCGACAGCTGGGACTGGTACCGGCGCGAGGCCGAGAAGGCCGGCATCGAGATCGTGGGCGCCGACTTCCCGCCGCTGGGCAACCGCGACTATTCCTCCATCGCCGACAAGATCGCGCGCTCCAACGCCGATGGCGTGGCGCTGTTCATGACGGGCTCGGACGCCGTCACCATGGTCAAGCAGGCCGGCCAGATCGAACTGGGCAAGACGCGCAAGATCTTCGGCCCGGTCATCGCCGATGAAACCATGGCGGCCGGCGTTGGGCCCACCGCGGTCGGCGTGCAGTCGGGCGTGAGATATCACTTCACTGTCGAGAACGACGCCAACAAGGCCTTCGTCGAGGCTTTCCGCAAGAAATACAACGAGTTCCCCTCCGCCGCCGCGGGCGAAGCCTACGACGGCATGAGCTGGTGGCTGGATGTGGTCGACAAGACCGGCACCTGGGACAAGGAAAAGTGGGTCGAGGCGTTTGCGGCCAGCGAGCGCGACAACTCGGTGGAAGGCAAGAAGACCATGCGCGCTTGCGACCACCAGGCCATGCAGAACGGCCTGTGGGGCGTGGTGGACACGGGCAAACCGCCGCAGCCGGCCTACGTCATGGACATCGTCAAGGTGTTTCCGCCGGACCAGGTGTTCGAACCCTGCGCGGGCTGAAGCCGCCCCGCCATGCACCCACCGGTCCCTCGCGGACCGGTCTTCCACCCGGCGCGCTGGGCGCGCCGCCTGACGGATTTCTGCCATGTCCACCGTGATCATCGGCCTGAGCCTGGGAATGCTGCTGTTCCTGCTGGCATCCGGCCTTACGCTTATCTTCGGCATGCTGGGCGTCATCAACTTCGCCCATGGCGCGCTGTACATGCTGGGGGCCTACCTGGCCTTCGACATCCAGCTACGCACCGGTTCCTTCATTGCCGGCCTGGTCGTGGCGACGGTGGGCGTCGGCCTGGTCGGCGTGGCGATGGAACGGCTGGCCCTGCGGCCGCTGTACAACCGCCCGCATTTCTATCAACTGATCCTGACCTTCGGCTTCATCCTCGTCATCAGCGAGGCCGTGAAGTTCGTCTGGGGCCTGGGCTACCAGGAAACGCCGATGCCGGCGCTGCTGGCCGGCACGGTCGAACTAGCCGGCAGCACCATCCCCGTCTACCGTTTGTTCGTCATCGCCTTCGGCCTGGCGGTATCGGCGGCGCTGTTCTTCGTGCTGGAAAAAAGCACCTTCGGCATGCTGGTGCGCGCCGCCAGCAGCGACGGCGAGATGGTGCGCATCCTGGGCCTGCCCGCCGCCGCCATCCGCAGCGCGGTGTTCGGCGTGGGCGCGGCGCTGGCCGGGCTGGCCGGCGCCATCTCCGCGCCGCTGTTCCCCATCGAACTGGGCATGGCCACCAACACCATCATCGACTGCTTCATCGTGGTGATCCTGGGCGGACTGGGCAACATCCGCGGCGTGGTCGCCGCGTCGCTCTTGATCGGCATGGTGCGCGCGGTGGGCTACACCTTCATGCCCAGCTGGGTCGACATCCTGACGTTCGCCATGCTGATCGCCACCCTGCTCACCCGTCCGCAAGGACTGTTCTCCCGCCAAGCGAGGCTGGCATGACGACTTCCCGCCAAGACGCCGCCATCGCGGCCGGCGTGGCCGCCGCGGTGATCGCGGTGCCCTTCTGCACGCAAAACGATTTCCTCTTGAACCTGAGCATCCTGATCATGGTGTGGTCCATCTTCGCCGTGGGCTTCGACCTGGTGTTCGGCCTGCTGGGCATGGTGTCCTTCGGCCATGCGGCCTTCCTGGGCACGGGCGGCTACGCGCTGGCGCTGGCCACCCAACGCTACGGCCTGCCATTCGAGGCGGGCCTGGCGCTCGCCATCGTGGCAGGAGCCGCGTGCGCCTGGATCTTCAGCGTGTTCGCGCTGCGCGTCTCGGGGATCTTCTTCGCGCTGGTCACGCTGGCGCTGTCGCAGCTCATGTACATCCTGGCCGACAGCAAGCTGCGCGAATGGACCGGCGGCGCCGACGGCCTGCCGGGCATCGGCCGGCCGGAACTCGCGGGCATCGACTTCTTCGATACCGTGAACTTCTATTGGTACGTTGCCGCCGTGTTCGCCCTGGTGATGGCGCTGATGGCGATGCTGCGCGCCTCGCCCTTCGGCCGCGCGGTCGCGGGCGTGCGCCAGAACGAGATCCGCGCCGCCCAGCTGGGCTACAACGTGCAGCGCCTGAAGCAGATCACCTTTCTGGTTTCCGGCGCGGTCGGCGGCCTGGCGGGCGGACTGCTGGCCGCGGTGCTGATGTACATGAACCCGCAGATGCTGCACTGGACCACCTCCGGCGACGTCATCATCATGACCTTGCTGGGCGGAGCGGGCACGCTGTGGGGACCGGTGGCCGGCGTGCTGCTGTTCGAAGCCCTGAAGGAATGGCTCAGCGGCTGGACGCCCTATTGGTACGGCATCCTGGGCCTGGTCTTCATCCTGGCCACGCTGTATTTCCCGCAAGGGGTGCTGGGCGCGCTGCAGGCCCGCTGGGGCCGCCAGCGCCCTGCGGCGCCCGCCCCCGCCAGTCCGGCCGCGCCCAGCGTGCCGCTGGCCCCGCGCGAAGGGAGCCCGTCATGAGCGACATCGCCTTGCAATGCGAACGGGTCAGCGTCACCTTCGGCGCGCTGCGCGCCATCGAGGACTTCAGCTACGCCTTTGAAACCGGCCGCGTCTACGGCCTGATCGGTCCCAACGGCGCCGGCAAGACCACCTTGCTCAACGTGCTGTCGGGCAACCTGCCCGGCCATGGCGGCCGCATCCTGTGCCACGGCGCGGACATCTCGCGCCTGCGGGCCCACGAACGCGCCCGGCACGGCATCGGCCGCAGCTTCCAGATCACCAAGATCTTTCCCGAGATGACGGTGTTGGAGAACCTGCGCATCGCCGCGCAGATCAGCCACTCCCGCCTGCTGCCGTTCTGGCTGGCGCCGCGCTATGACCGCCGGCTGGCATCCACCATCGACGCCATGCTGGAACTGACCGACCTGACGGCCTGGCGCGACACCGTGGCTGGCACCTTGTCGTATGGCTTGCAGCGCGCGCTGGAACTGGGCCTGACCCTGTTGCCCAATCCGCGCATTTTGCTGCTGGATGAACCGCTGGCCGGCGTCGGCCACCATGAAATCACCGCCGCCACCCGCCTCATCCGCCATGCGGCCGCCGGTCGCACGGTGCTGCTGATCGAACACAACATGGACGTGATCATGACGCTGTCCGAACACATCGTGGTGCTGTCCAACGGCCGCAAGGTGGCCGAGGGGCCGCCGGCCGCCATCCGCGACGACGCCACCGTGCGCGCTGTCTACCTGGGCGAGGAGGTGGCGGCATGATCGAACTGCAACATGCCAGCGTGCACTACGGCCAGGCGCTGGCGCTCAAGAACATTGGTCTGCGCGCGGCCCAGGACGAAATCGTCGCCATCGTCGGGCGCAACGGCGCCGGCAAGTCCACGGTACTCAAGACATTGATCGGTCTATTGCCGCTGTCGTCGGGCAACCGCCTGATCGCCGGCCAGGACGCCACGCGCCGCGCCGTCGAACAGATCAGCCGCGACGGCATCGCCCTGGTGCCCGACACGCGCCGCATCTTCCCCAACCTGACGGTGCGGGAAAACCTGCGCATGGGCGCGCTGGCGCACCAGCCCGGCTACTGGACGCAGGACCGCGTGCTGCAGGTCTTTCCGCGGCTGGGCGAGCGCATAGGCTTCCATGGCGACCAGTTGTCCGGCGGCGAACAGCAGATGCTGGCGATCGCCCGCGCCCTGCTGGGCAATCCGCGCGTCCTGCTGCTGGACGAGCCGACCGAAGGGCTGGCGCCGCGCATCGTCAACGAACTGATAGCCGTATTCGCCGAAGTCCACCGCCAGGGCACCGGCATCGTGCTGGTCGAGCAGAACCTGAAGGTACCCGCCCGCCTGGCGCACCGCCAGTACGTGCTGGACCACGGCGAAATCGCCTGGAGCGGGTCGGCCGCGGACGTCGAGGCCGACCGCCACATCATCGAATCCATCCTCACCACGGGCATCCAAGCATGAGCAACGACACCACCTACATCGCGGGCGTGGGCATCACCCGCTTCGACAAGCAGCCGGCCAAAAGCGTCAAGGACCTGGTGCGCGACGCGGTCACGCAGGCGCTGGCCGACGCCGGCTGCGACGCCGCCGACCTGCGGGCGGCCTACTTCGCCACCGCCGGCCAGGGCTCCATCGAAGGCCAATACATGGTGGCCGGCCAGGTCGCGCTGAAGGCCATGGGCATCGCCGGCATCCCCGTCACCAACGTGGAGAACGCCTGCGCCAGCTCCAGCACCGCGCTGAACGCCGCGCACCTGTATGTGGCCTCGGGCGCGGGCGACATCTGCCTGGCGGTGGGCGTGGACAAGCTGTTTTCCGAGGACAAGGCCAAGAGCTTCGCCGTGTTCGACGGCGCCTGGGACGTGCACGACGCGCCGGCGCAGATGGCGCGGCTGATGGCGCTGGCGCCCGACGTGACGCCCCCGCCCGGCTTCGAGGAACCCGGCAAGCGCAGCGTGTTCATGGACATCTACGCCAGCCTGGCGCGACTGCACATGAAGACCTTCGGCACCACCCAGCGCCAGCTGGCCGCCGTGGCCGCCAAAAACCACATGCATTCCACCCGCAATCCGCTGGCGCAGTTCCAGTACCCCATGACGATAGACGAGGCCCTGGCCGCCCGGCCCGTGTCCTGGCCGCTGACCTTGCCCATGTGCGCGCCCATCAGCGACGGCGCGGCGGCCGCTATCGTCTGCAACGCCCAAGGACTGAAGCGCCTGCAGCGCGCCCGCGCCGTGCGCCTGTACGCCAGCGTGCTGCGCACCGCCACGGACCGCCCGGCCGACCGCTACGACCAACACCTGTGCCATCTGGCCGCGCTGGAAGCCTATGAACGCGCCGGCGTCGGTCCGCAGGACATGTCACTGGCGGAAGTCCACGACGCCACCGCATTCGCAGAAATCCAGCAGACCGAGGCGCTGGGTTTCTGCGCCTTCGGCGAAGGCGGACCGATGGCCGAATCCGGCGCCACCAGCCTGGGCGGCCGCATCCCCATCAACGTGTCCGGCGGCCTGTTGTCGCGCGGCCACCCCATAGGCGCGACCGGACTGGCGCAAGTTCATGAAATGGTGATCCAGCTGCGCGGCGAGGCCGGCGCCCGCCAGGTCGAAGGCGCGCGCTTCGCCATTGCCGAGAACGGCGGCGGCTTCAACGGCGTGGAAGAGGCGGTGACCTGCATCACCCTGCTCGGCCGCTGATCCGCGCGCCCCATCAACCCCAGAGACCGCCATGCATCTCAGCTCTCTCTTTCACCGCAGCGCCACCACCCACGCCGACCAGCCCGCCCTGGCCGCAGGCACCCGCGACCCGCTTACCTACGCCCAGCTCCAGGCCCGCGTGCAAGCGCTGGCCGGCTGGCTGCGCGGGCCCATGGGCTTGCAGCCCGGCGAGCGCGTCATGCTGGCGCTGCCCAACCATCCCGCCTATATCGAATCGATGCTTGCCGTCTGGCATGCCGGCCTGTGCGCCGTTCCCGTCAACGCCAAGCTGCACGCCAACGAACTGGACTACATGCTGCGCGACAGCAGCGCCCGCCTCTGCCTGTCGCGCGGCGCCGTGCATGAGGGGCTGGCGCCCGTCGTGCGCGGGCTGGACGGCGTGCAGCTGGTGGACGTGGATTCGGCCCGCTACGCCAGCGCCACCGCCGGTACTGCGCTGCCGCTGGAGCGGCGCAAGCCGCAGGAACTGGCCTGGCTGTTCTACACCAGCGGCACCACGGGCAAGCCCAAGGGCGTCATGCTCAGCCACGCCAACATGGTGGGCATGTGCCTGAATTTCTACGCCGACGTGCAATCGGTGCAGCCCGGCGACGCCATCGTGCATGTCGCACCGCTGTCGCATGGCGCCGGCCTCTACAGCATTCCTTACTGGCTGCATGGCGCCTTGCAGATCATCCCCGACAGCGGCGGGCTGGATGAAGACGAACTGTCCGCGCTGCTGACGCACTACCGCAATGTCAGCCTGTTCGCCTCGCCCACCATCGTGCAGCGCATGGTGCGCCATGCCCGCCAGGCCAACGGGCCGCAGCCGGGCCTGCGCACCTTGATCGTGGGCGGCGCGCCGTTCTATGTCGAAGACATCAAGGACGCGGTCGCCTGCTACGGCGCGCGCGTGGCGCAGATCTACGGACAGGGCGAAAGCCCGATGTCGATATCCGCCCTGTCGGCAACCCAGATCGCCGACGCGGTGGCCAGCAACGATGACACCCTGCTGGGATCGGTGGGCTACGTCCAGGCCTCCATGGAGGTCGAGGTACGCGCAGCATCCGGCCAACCGGCCGCCGCTGGCGAATTGGGTGAAGTCGTGGTCAGCGGGCCGACGGTGATGCAAGGCTACTGGAACAATCCGCGCGCCAGCGCCGACACCCTGGCGGACGGCTGGCTCCATACCGGCGATATCGGCATCCTGGACGAACGCGGCCTGCTGCATCTGAAGGACCGCTCCAAGGACGTCATCATCAGCGGCGGCACCAATATCTATCCGCGCGAGGTGGAAGAAGCGCTGATGCGCCACGATGCCGTGCAGGAAGTGTCGGTGGTCGGCAGCCCCGACCCCGAATGGGGCGAGTCGGTGCTGGCCTTCGTGGTGCTCAAGCCGGACGCCCAGGCCACGGAGCAGGACCTGGACCGGCTCTGCCTGGCATCCATCGCACGCTTCAAACGGCCCAAGCGCTATGTGTTCCTGGATGAGTTGCCCAAGAACAGCACCGGCAAAGTGTTAAAACGCGAACTTCAACAACGCGCGCTTCCGACTCCATGACCCAGTCCGCCCCCCTCTTTGTCCGCACGGCCGTCAGCCAGACCGAAAAGGCCTATTGCGCCCTCGAGGAAATGATCGTCACCGGCGAACTGCCGCCGGGCAGTCAATGGTCGGAAACCACCCTGAGCGAGCGCGTCGGCATCGGCCGCTCGCCGGTGCGCGACGCGCTGCAGAAACTGGCGTTCCAGCGCCTGGTGGAAATCGCCCCGCGCCAGGGCATCTTCATTTCCGAGATCGACTACCAGGGACAGCTGAAGATCATCCAGGCGCGGCGCGAGATCGAACGGCTGATCGTGGCGCAGGCGGCGCAATGGGCCGACGATGGAGAGCGCGCCGAACTGGCGCGCCTGGCCCGTGAACTCGAAGACCTCAAGGCCGTCAACGACATGCGCATGTACATGCGCCTGCATTTCACCCTGACCAGCCAGATCGGCGCCGCCTCGCGCAACAGCTACGCGGCCGAGTTCCACGCCATGCTGCAGACGCTGGCGCGGCGCTTCCTGTACTTCCATCAGAAGCGCCATCCGGACCTGGTGCAGATCTGCGAGCTGCACATCCAGCAGATCAACGCCATCGTTGAAGGCTCGGTGGAACGCGCCATCGCCACGGCGGAGGCGCGCAACGACTATGCCGAAAACCTGGCGCGCAACATCCTGATGGAGCTGATCGTCACCTCGGCGGTCACCATCAGCTCCCCGCCGCGCGGCAGGAGCGGCGCGGACTGAAGCGCAAGCGCGGCCCCCGGGCCTCAGCGCCCGGCGTCCGCCAGGCTCTGCCAGGCGCCGGTGCTGCGCCCCTCTTCCGCCAGGAACTCCACCAGCGTCGGCAGGGCCGCGTCCATCGGCCGGTTGGCCTGGATCCGCATCACATAGCCCCAGGACCCCGGCATGCGCAGCTGCGGCACCAGGGGCACCAGCCGGCCGCTGGCCAGTTCCTCGTCAATCAGCGGCGCGCGCCCCAGGGCGATGCCGACTCCGGCCGCAGCGGCTGCGGCGACTGTGCTCAAGCCGCTCAGCACCATGGGCTCCTGCCAGTCGGCTTCGGCCAGCCCCAGCCGCGGGCTCCAGGTGCGCCAGTCGGTCTCGGGGCTGTCCACGTGCTTTTCCTCCAGCCAGCGATGGCGCAGGAAAACGCCGGGATCTCCACGCTCGGCCGGATCGACCAGCGACGGGCTGCAGACCGGCACCACGGTCTCGGTCATGAGCGGAATGTCGCCGGGCTCGGCGATATGCGGCCCCATCGCGCGCACGTGCAGGAACGCCAGGTCGATGTCCTGGCTTTTCCAGGCCGGGTCCTGACTGGCATGCAGATAGACCTGGATATCGATGCCGGGATGCAGTTCGATGAAGCGCCCGATGCGCGGCGCCAGCCACATGGCGGCCAGCGAGGGGTTGGCGGAAACGTTCAGGGTATTGCGCCGTTTGCCGCGGGCCGAGGCCCGCACGTTGCGGCAGGCGGTCTCCAGCAGGGTCAAGGCCTGTTGCACGGACGCCAGCAGGTCCGCGCCCGCTGCGGTGGTTTCGGCGCGGCGCACGGTGCCGCCGCGGCGTAGCAGGGCCACGCCCAGATCAGCCTCCAGCGCCCGCAACTGATGGCTGACGGCGCTCTTGGTGACGTGGAGTTCGGCGGCGGCGCGGCTCAGGCTGCCCAGGCGGGCGACGGCCTCGAAGGCGCGCAGTGCCGCCAGCGGCGGCGTGTGGTTGGGTAGATCGGCCATGGGTCAAGTCTAGCTCAACCCTAGATTGAAAAACTATCGCTTTCGCCGGGGCGCGGGATCAGTGACCATGCAAGCACTGAAAGGAGTTTGCTATGTATTTCGATTCGCGCCTTTGGCAGTTGACGGCGGGCTTGCGCGCCGGCATGGCGGGCGGCATCTTGCTGGGGCTGCTGGCCTTGGCGGCCGGCATCGCCCGCTACGTGTTCCTGGGGCAGCTGCTGGCCCGCGTATTCGACGGCGCGGCCTGGCAAGACTGGCTTACGCCCGCGCTGTGCGCCGCCGCCATGGTGCTGCTGCGTGCCTTCCTGGACCATAGGCGCACCGTGCAGGCCAACCGCTGCGCCGCCACCGTGCAGCATGCGCTGCGCGCCCGGCTCTATGACCGCATCGTCTCCCTGGGCCCGGCCTGGTTCGCCAACCAGCGCACCGGCGGCGTGATGCTGACGGTGGTGGACGGGGTCGAACAGTTGCAAGCCTTCTTCGGCCAATACCTGCCGCAGGTCGCGATCGCCGCCGCAGCGCCCTTCGCCATTTTCGCCGTGATCGCGTTCTGGGACGTGCCCACCGCGCTGGTGTTCCTGGCAGCCGCCTTGTTCGCGCTGTTCGGACCGATGGCGGTGCACATGCTGGACCGCCGCGCCAGCCTGGCGCGCAGCAAGTCGCTGAACGATTTCGGCGAGGATTTCCTGGACGCGGTGCAGGGCCTGCCCACCCTGAAGTCCTATGGCCAGGGCAAGGCCTGGGGCCAGCGCCTGGCCGCCCGCGCCCGCAGCCTGTCGGACAATACCTTCTGGGTGCTGTCGGTCAGCCTGCTGACGCGCGGCATCAGCGACCTAGGCGTGGCGCTGGGCGCGGCGCTGGCGCTGACGTTGGGCGCCTGGCGCGTGGCCCACGGCGACATGAGCGTGGAAGCCCTGCTGATCGTGCTGATGGCCGGCACCGAGATCTTCCGTCCGCTGCGCGACCTGCGCTCGGTGCTGCACCGGGGCATGCTGGGCCAGTCGGCCGCCGCCAGCATCCATGCGCTGACGGACGCCCAGCCCCTGACGCCCGCGCCCGCCGCCGGCGGCAAGACGCCCGGCCGGCTGGCGCCCACCATCGAGTTCGATAACGTCGCGTTCTCCTACACGCCCGAGCGCCGCGCCCACCAGGGCCTGAGCTTCCGTATCGCGGCGGGCGAACGGGTCGGCGTGGTCGGCCCCAGCGGCGCCGGCAAATCCACCATCGTGCGCCTGCTGTTGCGCGAATGCGTGCCCCAGTCCGGCCGCATCCGCATCGGCGACCATGACGTGAACGAACTGGATACGCAGGCGCTGCTGTCGCACATCGCACTGGTGAGCCAGGACATCACCCTGTTCCACGGCACCATCGACGACAACCTGCGGCTGGGACGCCCCGACGCCACCCACGAACAGGTGCGCGCCGCCGCCCGCGCCGCCAATATCGACGACTTCATCATGGCGCTGCCCGAGGGTTACGCCACCCGCATCGGCGAACGCGGCCTGCAATTGTCCGGCGGCCAGCGCCAGCGCGTGGCGATCGCCCGCGCGCTGTTGCGCGACGCGCCCATCCTGATCCTGGACGAAGCGCTGTCGTCGGTGGATACCGAAAACGAAGCGCTGATCCAGCAGGCGCTGGACCGCCTGATGGCCGGGCGCACCACACTGATCCTGGCGCACCGCCTGGCCAGCGTCATCGGCGCCGACCGCTGCCTGGTGCTGGACCAGGGCCGGGTCGCGGAGGAAGGACCGCATGCGGAACTGATGCGGCAAGGCGGCCTGTACTACCGCCTGATGCATGAGCAGGCCGCCGCGCACCGCAATCCGTCGGCGGGATCCGCCGCCTCGGCCATGGCCGCCCCCACGCGCGCCGCGGACCGCGATGCCTCCGGCCAGGAATCCGGCGCGCAAGGCCCGGCCCTGCGCTCGCTGGACGCGGACGCGGTGCAGGTCGGCTGGCGCGCCACGCTCGGCACCTTGCTGTCGGTGGTGCGGCCGTGGCGCGGCACGCTGACCGCCACGATCCTGCTGGGCGTGGCGCGGGTCGCGGCCTACATCGGCGTGGGCGTGTTCAGCGCGCTGATCGTCGCCGCCATCCGCGACGGCCGCGACTACTCGGCCCTGATCGCGGGCCTGCTGATCGCGGCGCCCCTGGCCGCGCTGTTTCACTGGCTGGAGTCCTGGCTGGCTCACGCCATGGCGTACCAGCTGCTGGCCGACATGCGGGTCAAGCTCTACGACAAGCTTGAGCGCCTGGCGCCGGCCTACCTGTTGCAGCGCCGCTCCGGCGACCTGGTGGCGCTGGCCACCCAGGACGTGGAAATGGTGGAGTACTTCTATGCCCACACCATCGCCCCCGCCATCGTTTCGGTGCTGGTGCCGCTATCGGTGCTGGGTTTCCTGGGCGTCTACAGCTGGCCGGTGGCGCTGGCGCTGCTGCCCTTCCTGGCCTATGCGCTGGTGTCGCCGGTGCGCGGCCGCCGCAAGGTCGACGCCCTGGGCGACAAGGCGCGCGAGGCGCTGGGCGAGATGAGCGCCCACACCACCGACACCATCCAGGGCCTGGCCGACCTGACCGCCTTCCAGGCCACCGCCCGCCGGCGCGATGAATTCCTGCGCGTGGCGGACCGTTACCGGACCCGCCGGCTGGACATCATGGATGACCTGTCCCGGCAGACCGCGGGCTTTGAGATCGCGATGGGCCTGGGCGGCGTGGCCGTGGCGGTCGTGGGCGCGTTGCAGGTATCGGCCGGCGCACTCTCGGCCGGCATGCTGCCCCTGCTGGTGCTGATCGCCCTGGCCACCTTCCTGCCGGTGTCCGAGATCTCGCAGGTCAGCCGGCAACTGGCCGACACCATCGCCGCCACCCGCCGCCTGCACGTAGTCGCCAACGAGCCCGAGCCGGTGACCGACGGGCCGCTGCCTGCGCCTGTCTCTGCCCATGGCCTGTCGCTGGCCTTCGACCATGTCAGCTTCGCCTATCCCGGCAAACAGGAAGACACCCTGCGCGACCTGAGCTTCAAGGTGCCGGCCGGCGCCACCGTGGCGGTGGTGGGCGCGTCCGGCGCGGGCAAGAGCACGGTCGCCAGCCTGCTGCTGCGCTTCTGGGACCCGCGCGCGGGCCAGGTCAAGCTGGACGGCGTGGACCTGCGCGAACTGCAACTGGACGGCCTGCGCGAACGCGTGGCGCTGGTGACGCAAGATACCTATCTGTTCAACGACACGCTGGAAGGCAACATCCGGCTGGCGCGGCCCGAAGCCAGCCGCGAGGACCTGGCGCGCGCGCTGGAACAGGCCGCGTTGTCGGACTTCGTGCGCGCCTTGCCAGAGGGGCTGGCGACGCGCGTGGGCGAACGCGGCATGCAGCTGTCCGGCGGCCAGCGCCAGCGCATCTCGATTGCCCGCGCCTTCCTGAAGAACGCGCCCGTGCTGATCCTGGACGAAGCCACCTCGCACCTGGACACTTTGTCCGAAATGCAGGTGCGCGGCGCCCTGGACGTGCTGATGCAGTACCGGACCACGCTGGTCATCGCGCATCGCCTGTCGACGATCCGCGATGCCGACCTGATCCTGGTGCTGGAGCGCGGCACCCTGGCCGAGGCCGGCACGCACGACCAATTGCTCAAGCGGCAAGGGGTCTATGCGCGGCTGGCCAACCACCAGGGCGGCTACGCCGTCAGTAGCGCAACGTCTCTACCGACTTAGCATTGGCGCGCACTTCCGCATCCGTGAACCACACCGGCTTGTTGCCGAAGCCGGTGTACAGGTCGAACTGGTCGCGGGTGTGGACCGACGGCGTGCCGTCCGGGGCGACGAAACCGCTCTGCCCCGGCGCCACCACGTCCACCGCGCGCACGCCGCGGCCGTCGAACACGGTCATGTTGTTCTCGGTGCCGCGGTTCTGCGTGGCCGGGAAGCTCAGCACCGCCTTCTCGTCCGCTTGCGGCACGCCCAGGAAGTTCTTGGGCGCGAACACCATGGGCGGCGCGGGGATGCGCCAGCTTGCAGGATCCTCACCGTAGGCCTTCTGCAAAGCCGCCAGCGCATCGTCCAGCGCGGCCAGCGTTACATCCTGCGGCCGCTGGCCATTGAAGAAGTCGTACTGCTGCGGCACGCCCGCGTCGCGGCCGGCCAGCGCGTTGAACAGCACCTTCACCCCCACCGTCAGGTTGACCGAACCGGTGGCAGGCGCCGCCTGCGTCGGATAGCCGGTGGCGCTGTACCACTTGAAGAAATCGGCAGGCATCTCGTCGGCCAGCGTGCGCTTGAGCATGGCGCGCAGCCAGGCGTCCATCACGGCCGGACCGGCGTTGTCGTAGATGCCGGACTGCTTGTCGCTGGTGCCCATGCCATCCCAGGACGCCAGCCCCGCCACCAGCCGCGCCCGCGCGTCGCCGGCCGGCAGCCCTTGCACCGCCTGCTGCAGGAACGGCAGGAAGTGGCGGCGGTTCACGTCGGCATAGCTGGTGGTGCGGATCAGGTCCCACATCTGCTGCGCGCTGACCTTGCCGCCGTGGGCCGTCAAGGCTTTCAAGCGGGCCTCGATCTCGGCATAGCGGTCCGCCTGGCCCCACACGATGGCGAACAGGTCGGTCGACGGATAGCCACGCATGGGCTGGTTGTTCCAGTTGGCGATGAAGCCCTGGCGCGGGTTGTAGACCTGCGGGTTGGTCGAGAACGGCAGCATGCCTAGCCAATCCATCTCGCCGGTACCGGGCACGGGCAGGCGCGGATCGTGGCCCGGACGGCGCTTGGGATAGAAGCCCGTGTGCGCGTAGCCGATGTTGCCCTTGTCGTCCGCGTAATACCAGTTGATGGTCAGCGCGTGGCGCGCCGCCTGCTGCTTCCATTGGTCCCAGTTGCGCGACTGCGCCTTGTGGGTCCAGGCCATCAGCGATTGCAGTTCATAGCCTTCCCAGGCGCGCGCCTTGGCGTAGGCCACATGCTGCTTGTCGTCGAACTTGGTGACGATGCCGTGGACCGTGCGATACACCTCCATCACCACCGGCTGCGCGTCCTTGACCTCGATGAGTTCCGTGCGCTTTTCCATCGTCTTCCAGACGCCGTCGTGGAAGTAGCGGGTACGGTCGTTCGGATCGAGCTTTTCGGCATAGATGTCCACGTCGTCGCCAAAGCCCGCGGTCGAGCCCCAGGTCACATGCGCGTTGTGGCCGAACAGGATGCTGGGATAGGCGAACGGCGTGTTGCC
The DNA here is from genome assembly GCF_017355315.1 of Achromobacter sp. SD115. NCBI lineage: Bacteria > Pseudomonadati > Pseudomonadota > Betaproteobacteria > Burkholderiales > Alcaligenaceae > Achromobacter > Achromobacter sp. SD115. Next base: position 190,193 of record NZ_JADIJM010000005.1, read on the forward strand.
GACCACGTCGAAGCCCGCGCCGTGCAGGCCGATGCCGTAGGTGTAGGCTGGATTCCACCAGCCGAACTGCGGCCCGTTCAGCAGGATGGAGCGGGCGTCCTTGGCGTGGTCACGGCCCACGATCCACATATTGCTGGTGGTCGGAAAGCCGGCGATTCCCGGCTGCCCCGATTCCGCGAACTGCGCCAGCAGCCGCGCCGGCACGGCCGCGGGCGCCTCGTCCAGCACGCCACGCGTCTGCGGATCACGCGCCACGCGCTCCAGCATGGGCGGCGTGCCGTCGTAGCGCGGCAGCGCATAGGACAGCTTGGCGGGCGGCTCGGCGCCATCGGGCCGGTACACGCCCTCTTCCTCGGGCACGGTGGTGGGCGCGCGGCTGTCGGTCATCCAGCGCAGTTGGTTGAAGATCTGCATGGCGCGCGCGTCGCCGTGCTGGTCCTTCAGGGCGGTCAGCAGCGCCAAGTTGTCGATCTCGCTGTTGGCGTCGGAGAAGCGGTTGGCCATGGTGCCCACGAACACCATCGCCACGTCATACGCGGTCCAGTCCGCGGGCTGGAAGCGCAGGTCATTGAAATCCTTGGGCATCAGGCTGCCGGGCTCGGCGCGCACCCGCGCGATCCAGGCGTTCATGCCGGCCGCGTAGCCGTCCAGGATCTGACGCTCGGCTGCCGGCAGCGCGGCCAGCTGGCGCTGGATGCGCTCGGGCGAGAAATTGCCGCGGATGGACTTGTCGAACGCCACCATGGGCTGGCCCAGCACCTCGGCCACGCGGCCCTGGGTACTGCGCCGCGCCATCTCCATCTGGAACAGGCGGTCCTGCGCCACCGCATAGCCGTAGCCATAGAAAATGCCGTACACGGTGTTGGCGTACACATGGGGCATGCCATAGCCGTCGCGCCGGATCGTGACCTGGCCGCTGGCCGCGCCCGCCGGACGCGCCGCGGCCCCGGCCTGCTTCTGGGAATTTTGCTGGACGTCCTGGGCCTGGGCCTGGGCGCCCATGGCTGCGCAGGCCGCCAGGATGGCGGCCGACAACAAGTGCTGCTTCATTCGAATCTGTCTCCGTATTGGTCGAGCCGCGCCACGGTGCGAGTCCCGGGCGCGGTTTGCGGCGCCTCTGCGGGCGCCGTCTGCGGACCATCATACGAATCGGGCTTCTATAATTCCAATGCATTTATTTCATAGTATTTATGCGTCTTGAACATGGATTTCCAGAAACTCAAACACCTGCTGGCGGTGGTCGAGCACGGCACCTATTCGCGCGCCGCCCAGGCGGTCAACTTGTCGCAACCGGCGCTCAGCCGCAGCATCCAGGCGCTCGAAGCCGAACTGGGCCTGCCGCTGCTGGACCGCGGCACCCGCCGCGTGCGCCTGACGCCCTACGGCGCCTGCGTGGCCGAACGCGCGCGCCGCATGCGCTTCGAGGAAGCGGAACTGCAGCGCGAACTGAAAACCTTGCACAGCGGCGAATCCGGCACCCTGTCCATCGGGCTGAGTCCGGCGCCCGCGTCCCTGCTGCTGTCGCCCTTCCTGGCCCACATGGCTGAACGCCATCCTCAGGTGCGCGTGGGCGTCGAGTTGGGCGCCACCGCCGCCTTGCTGGAAATGCTGCGCGCCGAACGCCTCCACGCCATGGTCTGCGATGCCCGCATGCTGTATGACGCAGCCGACCTGGAAACCCGTCCCCTGCCCCCCTTGCGGGCCGGTCTGGTCTGCCGCAAGGGCCATCCCATCCTTGCCCACAGGCGACCAGGCATAGAACAAGTGCGCCAGTACCCGGTGGCCTCCAGCACGCTCAGCCCCGAGGTCTCGCTGCGGCTGGCGGAAACGCTGGGACCGGGCGGCGCGCCCGAACAGATGGTCACCCACCGCTGCGAAAACCTGGACGCGCTGGTCGAGCTGGCGCTGCGCTCGGACGCGCTGCTGCTGGGCGTGATCTGCGTCACGCGCAGGCAGCAGGAAGCCGGGTTGCTGGTCGAAGTGCCGATCCCGTCCGATCCGCAACGCCAAGGCCACTTTGCGCTGGCCCGGCTGGCGGGGCGCACGCCCTTGACGGCACAGGACGCGCTGTATGACTTCACGCGCGAGTGTTGGGACGGGTTTGCGGCATTCAGGGCGTAGGCCCTGGCCCGGAGCGGTTGATCCAGGCGGTGTTCAAGCGCCCGGGCTATCGGCGCGTCGCCATCCTGAAAAAGACCAGGCTGAGCAGCGCGGCGGCAAGGTTGTAGAACATGGCCGCCGCCAGCGCCCGCCCATAGAGCCATGCGCCATCGCCGGCGGACCCGCTCCCCGCGGCCTCAAGCATCGTGAATACCACGCCGCCCACCACCGCGACGCCGGTGGAGGTCCCGACGACTTGCAAGGTGCTGAGCATCCCGGAGGCCATGCCGGCTTGTTCCTCTTGCACCGAGCCAAGAATGGCGTTGAATGCCAGCGGGATCACCAGTCCTTGTCCCGCGCCGTTCAGCAGCAGCGATATCACCAGCAGCGTCAGGTTCTGGGGTTGCGTCGCGGCGGTGATCGCGGACAGCCCCAAGCCCGCGGCGAAAACCAGCACGCCGCACAGCAGCGCCGCGCGTCCATGGCGCGCCGCGAGCTTGGGACCAGCAAGCGAAGCGCCAAAGAATGCCAGTGCCGAAGGCGTGAACACTGCGCCCGCCATCAGCGGCGCCAATCCCAGCCCGAACTGCAACAGCAGCGTCAGCGCGAAGAAGAACGAGCTGATTGCCGAGAAAAAGAAAAACACCGCGCCTATGCCTGCCACGAATGCCCGGTTGGCAAACAGCCGCATATCCAGCACAGGCACGCCACCGTGCCGGGCCAGCGTCTTTTCATAGTGGACGAAGTACGCCAACACCCCCAGGGCCAGCACAGGCCCGGCAAGCGACCACCAGGGCCAGCCGTGCTCTCGTCCCTCCATCACTGGCACCAGAATCAAGGCCAGCCCGACAGCGCCCGCCAGCGCGCCGCGCAGGTCCACCTGCGCCGGCACCGGCGCCCGCCATTCGGGCAGCGCCCGCCGCCCCGCCATCAACGCGGCGATGCCGATGGGCACGTTGATGAGAAACACCAGCCGCCAGCCCAAATCCAGCGGATTCAGCGTGATGAGCATTCCGCCCAACAGCTGCGAGAGGCTGGCCGCCACGCCCTGCACGGCGCCCATGATCCCGAACGCGCGCCTGCGCGCCTCTCCCTCGAACACGACCCTGATCGAAGCGAGCACCTGCGGCATCAAGACGCCCGCCCCCACGCCTTGCAGGGCGCGCGCCAGGATCAACTGCCATGGCGTGAGCGCCAGCCCGCACAGGGCCGAGGCCAGGGTGAACAGGCCCATGCCGGCAAGGAACAAACGCCGTCGCCCGAAAAGATCGCCCAGGCGCGCGCCATTTATCAGGCACAAGCCATAAGCCAATGCGTAGGCCACCACGACCAGCTGCAAGTCGGTATCGCTGGCCGACAAGCCGCTCTGGATACTGGGCAATGCGACATTGACGATGAATAGATCCAGGATCGTCACGAAGTTGCCCGTCAACAGCACCGCAAGGGCGCGGCCGGGACGGTTCTTTTCAGCTTGCAGCGCAAATGCCGGGTTCATTTTTCACATTTATATATATACGATCGTATTTATAGTATCGTGAAAGCGTCGAACTCGTGCAAGTAAAAAGAACAGACTCCCATGAACCCGTTGCCTCCCTCCTCCCCGCCCGATGGCCGCCGGCTGCGCGGCGAGCGCGCGCGCGCCCGCGTGCTGGACGAAGCCGTGAAACTCCTCTCCGTCGAAGGACTGGGCGGCCTGACCTTCGGCCAGGTGGCCGAACGGGCTGAAGTGGGGAAAAGCAATCTCCAGGTTCTGTTCGGCGACAAGGAAAACCTGCAATTGGCTGCCTTGGCCCATGCTATCGGCCTGTACCAGACCCAGGTCATTGAACCGGCCATGCGCAAGCGCACCCCGCTGGCGCGGCTGCGCGCCTTGATGAGCGGCTGGTTCGACTTCGTGGAGACCCGCCAGCTTCCGGGCGGCTGTGTCATCACTGCGGTAAGCAGCGAATACCGCGCGCGCCCCGGCCCCTTGCGCGACGCGATCCAGCAATACCGCGAGGCAGGCCGCGAACGCCTGTACGGCTTGATCCGCGAAGCCAAGGCACAGGGGCAAATGGCAGCCGACGCCGACGAGGCGAAACTCGTCATGGAGCTGCTCGCCTATCAGGCATTTGCCAATGTTGCCGCGTCGATGGACGACCATGCGGAATTCGGCCGCGCCAAGGCCGCAGTCGCCGATCTGCTTGCAGCAGCGGCGCGCTGACAGCAGCGCGCCAGGCGCCCCAACCTGCACGCCTAAGCTTTCAGCGGGTCTGGCTCTTGCGTCGCCGCCTGCGCACTCAACCACTGCGCAACCGCCTGCACAGGCGCCGAGGGCGGCCGCTCCGCGAGCGTGGCCAGGTAGTAGGTGTGCCCGGCTATCGCCGGGCCGAAGGGCTGAATCAGATGGCCTGCTTCCAATTCTTCGGCGATCAACGGCAGGCTGACCAGCGCCACGCCATGGCCCGCGACCGCCGCCTGTATGGCATGGCCTTCATCGGAAAAGCGCAGCTGGCTCGCCTGCCGTGGCAGGGAACGCTGCGCGACGTCGAACCAGCGCTCCCAGGTCGGATTTTCCGGGTGAGACCACTTCCAGTTGAAACGGATCAATGGCACGCGGGCCAGATCGTCCGGCGATGAGACCCCCAGGCGCGGATTCGCCACGGGCGCGAAACGGTCGGTGAACAGCGGCTGGGCAACCAGGCCCGGATACGGCCCGCGGCCATAGCGGATCGCGATGTCGACCGCAGCCGATCGCAGGTCCACCACGTCATCGCTGGCCTGCAACTGCAGATCGATGCCGGGATGCCGGCTGCGGAAATCGGCCATGCGCGGCACCAGCCACTTCACGGTAAATGCATTGGTCGCGGAGATGGTCACCTGCGTCCGCGCACGCTGCTGCGTCAAGCGCGCCAGCGTCGCCTCGAAGGCATCGAAGCCTTCGCGCAGCACGGGATAGAGCTGCGCGCCCGTTTCGGTCAGCGACACCCTGCGCACATGGCGGTCGAACAGCGCCAGCCCGGTCTGCGCCTCCAGCGCGCGGATCTGGTGGCTGACAGCGGTCGGCGTGACGGCCAGTTCCTGGGCGGCGGCCTTGAAACTGCCCAGGCGCGCGGCGGCTTCGAACACGCGCAGTCCGGAAAGAGGGAGAGATCGGCGTTGCATGGCAATAGATGAGATTTTCTCACCTTATAGCTGACAAATGAACCTTTGTCACCAAAGGCGCGCATCCCTACATTGGAGGCATGGATCGGCGGGCTGCACGCTGATTCACCCTACCAACCATAAGTGAAGGAAATCGCACCATGCTACAGCGCGTCATTACCCAGCCCGACAACTACGAACCCTTCCTGCTGTCGCAGGGCATCCAGTTCGGCAATCTGCTGTTCATCTCCGGCCAGGCAGGCGCCAGCGATGACGGCAAGATCGTCGAAGGAGGCTTTCTGGCCCAGGGCGAACAAGCCTTCCTGAACTTGCGCCGCGCGCTGGAAGCCGGCGGTTCCAGCCTGAAGGACGTCATCAAGGTCACCATCTTCGTCACCGACATGGGGCATTTCCAGGACGTGGTCACGCTGCGCCGCCGCTTCTTCTCTGCCCCCTACCCGGCCGACACCATCGCCGAGATCAAGGCGCTCTACGATCCCGCCGCCATGATCGAAATCGAGGCCATCGCGGCCGTGCGTCCGCAGGAGGGCCGTTGACATGAACGCGCTCGACCATCGCCCGAACGGCGCCGCGCAGGCCGGACTGTTCACCCCGCTGCGGCTGGACAGAGGGCTGACCCTGGCCAATCGTCTCGTCGTCGCGCCCATGACCCGCGTCAGCGCGACGGAAGATGGCCGCGCCACGCCGCAAATGGCCGACTACTACGCGGCCTTTGCGGCCGGCGGCTTCGGGCTGGTGATCACCGAAGGCATTTACACCGACCGGGCGCATGCGCAGGGCTACCTGTTCCAGCCCGGCCTGACCGACGACGCCCAGCGCGACGCCTGGCGCACCGTGGTGGACCGCGTGCATGCGCACGGCGGCCGCATCATTGCGCAACTCATGCATGCGGGCGCTTTGTCGCAGGGCAATCGCCATCGCGGCGCGGCGAAGGGGCCGTCGGCCGTACTGCCCAAGGGACAGCAAATGACGTTCTATCGGGGAGACGGGCCGTACCTGATGCCTGAAGCCATGTCGGACGAGGACATCGCAGAGGCCATCGACGGCTTTGCGCAGGCGGCACGCAGAGCGCAGGAGGCGGGCTTCGACGGCGTCGAGATACATGGCGCCAACGGCTACCTGCTGGATCAGTTCCTGACCGCCCACACCAATCTGCGCACCGACCGCTATGGCGGCAGCCTGGAAAACCGGCTGCGCCTGACCGTGGAGGTCATCGACGCCGTGCGCCGCGCGACGGGGCAGCGCTTTATCGTGGGCGTGCGCAGTTCGCAGGGCAAGGTCAACGACTTCACCCACAAGTGGGAAGGCGGCGAGACGGATGCGGCGCAGATCTACCGGACGTTGGGTGGGCAGGCCATCGACTACCTGCACACGACCGAGTTCGAGGCTTGGCGTCCGGCTTTTGGCGAACAGGGTTCCAGCCTCGCGGCATTGGCGCGCCAGCACGTTTCGGTCCCGGTGTTGGCCAACGGATCGCTGCATGACCCGATCGCGGCCGACGGAATGATGGCGCGGCAGGAAGCGGACTTTGTTTCGCTCGGACGTGGCGCGCTGACGCACGCAGATTGGCCTGCAAGACTGCGTGCCGGCGCAGAGTTCGAGGCCTTTGATCGAGGGTTGTTGGCGCCCATTGCCGACCTTGCCAACGCGATGCGGCATCGCGAGGAACGCTTGGCTCCTAAGTTTGGGCAATAGTGCGACGACAAAGCGCGGGAACCTCCTCACGCATCAGCTACCGGTGGAGGTGACTGCCAAGCATTTCGACAGCGCCATTCTCTTGGGAAAAATTCCATGTCACAACTTCCAGGATCATTAAGGTCTTGAGGGTTATAGGCGCCAAACGCTTACCGCATAAAGGCAGCCGACCGACTACGTGGCGAAAGCGCCTTAGAATCATTGATAATGTCTGCCAGACTATGACAGGGCAGCGGTCACCCTCATTGCCGGGCCTTTTTAGTCAGTTCATATAGAGAAAAGGCAAATAGAGGTAGATACGTTGGCGACAACGCGACCATATTTCAGCTTGAGCATTGGGAATCTGGAATCCATCCTTGATCAGGCCCAGGGCAACCCGGAAATCTTGGAGCTACTCCAGGACGAACTCTCGCATCGGAAAACTGAGCGGGCAACACAATTAGCGAACCGCATCCGGGGGGAAATGCCGCCTCAACCTGAGAGAGAGCAGCCCCCCATGCCTGCAAGCCGGCCGGCCCCGTCTGCTGCCGCTGCTCGGCCGGCCGTTGGTACGCCACCTTCGACGAAAAAAATCACCCCAGTTGCCAGACGCGCGGATGATCCCATCTCGATCATCGAGGCTTGGACAGCGATGGAAGCACTTTCTCCGCAGACCTATCGCCAGCCGGCGGATTTGGCGAGCGGCGATGCGCGCTGCATCGCACAACTCGATCACGACTTATTGCCTTGGCAGCACGGCGAAAAATCTCGCCCGAACTATCAACTGTTTTATCAGATAGTGCTTGGCGCCATCGATATGAAGGTCGCCACTGACGCACTGGTCAAGACTTATGGAGAAGAAGAGGAAAGAAACGCGCGCGCACAGGAAAAGGCCGTCATTGCAGCAGCACTGATAGATCGCGACGGCCATCTAGTCCAGGAAAATGGCGTCGCCATATCCAGCTTCGCCTGGGCACTGCCTGTTGCCTTGGAAGGGGATCTCACCCACTTGGGTCGCTGGGTTGATCTGGAAGAACGCCTAGTCAAAGATCTTACCGAACGCCTGGTAGAGCGTGACGAGAATGGCGAGTCTGTGCCAGTGAACCGGCGATTGATCGATGAAGCCTTTAAATGGCTGATCGAGAAATTGCGGATTCCCGCAGGCTTTTACCAGGCTCCGAAGTTCTCGGTCAGGGTCCACCGCTATTACAAGGCCAAGAATCCACCCGACGTTTCCTTACTAAACTCGTTCTACCTGAATGATCTGGCGAGGATCCGGCAATTGGTGACCGCCAACAATGTCACGCCACCCCTTGCCCGCTATATTGGTCTGCAGAGAGTTGAGCGTAGCCAGGACCTGCTAGGTAATCACGGTTTAGTCGAGGAACTCATCGCCCCCAAGGGCTTCCCCCAAGCCCGTTGGCCCGCGCCTGGGGGGCACTCGCTTGTGACGCTGCAGCAGGCCGCTGTAAATGCGACACGCAGCGTCATTGGTCAAACGCCAGGCATCGCGGCGGTGAATGGCCCACCCGGAACCGGAAAAACAACACTGCTGCGCGATATTGTCGCTGCCTGCGTACTGGACCGTGCAATGGCCATGGCCAAGTTCGACGATCCCAGTCGCGCCTTTGAAACCACTGGGATCAAGATTCCGGCCGGTGATCGCGCATTCTTCCATTTATATCGGGTAGACCCGTCGCTCAAAGGCCATGAAATCATTGTTGCCTCAAGCAACAATAAGGCCGTCGAGAACATCAGCCGCGAACTGCCATCCGCTAATGCGATGGGCCGCAATTTCCAGTATTTCAAGACTATTTCCAACCGGCTCAACGCAGCTCGCGCCGGACAGGGTACAAGTCCTTCTGAAGAAGCCACCTGGGGCCTGATTGCTGCCGTCCTCGGAAATGCGGAGAACCGGAGTGCCTTCCAGCAGGCAGTCTGGTTCGACCCCGATTACAGCCTGCGCATCTATCTAAAGGCCGCCAAAGGCGATTCGGTAATTCGTGAAATTGTTGATGACGCCGGCAAACTCATCCGGCGTGAAACGCCGGCCGTCGTAACAAAAGAAGCGCCACCGTCGCCCGAGCAAGCCAAAACAGAATGGGCGAAGACGCGCCGCCGCTTCCAGGCTTTGAAAAATGAACTGGACGAGGAACTGCGCCGCCTGGAAGAAATCCGGCAAGAAGGCCTAAGGTTGCCCGGAGCCCGTCACGCCGTCGCTGTGGCCGAGCAACAGCATCAACGCGATCAGACTGAGTATGAGCGCCTTGCGGCGCTCTTGGAAGAGCTTCAATCCCAGCTAACACTCGCCGAACGGACCTTACGAGACATTGAAGCCGGTGAGCAGCGCGCACGCCACTCCAAACCATGGTGGCTGCATCAGATATTCAATACTCGTCGATATAGAGACTGGCAAGCGCAATATGCCCCTCTTGCGGAGAATGCGCGAAACCTCCGCCGCACTGTTGCGCAGTCAAGAAGAGATTTCCTGGCTGCACAAAGCGCTCGCGATGAAGCAAAACGTACGCGCGCGCGCGCTCAGCAGTTCCTTCAGACAAGCATGTCCGAGCTGGAGACGCTGGAACTGGCGATAGCAGGCCATAGAGAGATCCTCGGCAAGCACTTGGTTGGAGAAGATTTCTTCTCCCGCGGTCATGAAGCGTGGAATCTGTCCACGCCCTGGATAACGCCGGCGATTCAACGCAAGCGGGAGGATCTCTTTGAAGCCTCAATGGCTCTGCATCGCGCCTTCATCGACGTCAACGCTCAACGGATTTCCCATAACTTCGGCGCCCTTATGGACGCCATGCAAGCCGGCGCGTTCCAGGATCCAGCCAAGCTGGCGCTATTAGGTGATCTCTGGACCACGCTATTTCTGATCTGCCCAGTAGTATCGACGACTTTTGCGTCGGTAGACCGCATGTTGGGCGACTTGCCTCCCGCGTCCTTTGGCTGGTTGCTGCTGGATGAAGCCGGCCAGGCAACGCCGCAGGCAGCGGCTGGCGCCATCATGCGCGCTAAGCGTGCGGTTGTTGTGGGCGATCCTCTGCAAATCCCTCCTGTCGTATCGCTGCCCCAAAAGCTGACCGCACAAATCGCCAAGCACTTCAACATCGATAAACTGCGCTGGTTGGCCCCGGAAGCGTCGGCCCAGACTCTGGCAGACGAAGCCTCTTATCACCGCGCCGAGTTCCAGGCCAGCGCAGGCACACGTGAAGTCGGCCTACCTCTGCTGGTGCATCGGCGCTGTCAGGATCCGATGTTTCGCATTGCCAACGATATTGCCTATGACGGGCAAATGGTACATGCCGCCGGCAGTCCTTCGATCAGCAGGATTGTCGATATCTTGGGTGGCCCGCGATGGCTGGATGTGGATGGCACGGCAGATTCCAAGTGGTGTCCAGCCGAAGGCAATCTCATGCTAGACCTGCTACGCCAGCTGTCCGAGGGGGGCGTGACTTCTCCTGATATCTACATCATTACGCCGTTCCGTATTGTTGCTAATGAGCTTCGGAAGCTGCTTCGCCAGGAAGAAGCGCTTTTCAGGGCCTTTAACGTGGACATGAATGATTGGATCAACGAGCGAGTCGGCACCATTCATACCTTCCAAGGAAAAGAGGCCGAAGCAGTCATCGCGATTTTGGGAGCGCCAACGAAGGCCCAACAAGGTGCCAGATCGTGGGCAACGAGTACGCCCAACATTCTGAATGTGATGGTATCGCGCGCTAAACGGACCATGTACGTGATTGGTTCCAGAACATCTTGGTCTACGTCAGGACACGGCCGGACGATGGCCAAGCTCCTGAACAGCCACGAGAACTGAAATGTCTTCTATCGGCCATGGACATATAAGCGATTCAACCGCCCCCTCCCCGGCAGCACGCCCCTGACGGTGCGCCGGGCGATCTGAGAGCGCGGCAGGGCCGGCCTCTTGTCGCCACGTCGCGACTCACTTTAGAATGCGGATGATTCTCATTTTTCACGGCGCCGGTTTCCTCCAGGCCCGCGACAAGCCGGAGGGCCGCATGTCCGCGACCGAGTTTGCAGTGCCGTCCCAGGGCATCGATGTCCTGTACGCGAATCACCACGGCTGGCTGAAGGGGTGGCTGCGGCGCCGGTTGGGCAATTCCTCGGACGCCGCCGATCTCGCCCATGACACGTTCATGCGTCTGCTGGTCCGCGGCGAGACTATCGCGGTGCGCGAACCGCGCGCGCTGCTGACCACGGTGGCCCAAGGCGTGGTGTCCAATTTCATGCGGCGCCGCCGGATCGAAGAGGCCTATCTGGCCAGTCTGGCCGACCTGCCGGAGCGCGAAGCGCCCGGTCCCGAAACCCGCGCCATCCTGCTTGAGACGCTGATCGAGCTGGACCGGCGCCTGGATACGCTGGCCGCCCCCGTACGCCAGGCATTCCTGCTCTCGCAGCTTGAAGGCATGAAGCAAGCGGACATCGCCACGACGCTGAACGTGTCGCTCGCCACTGTGCAGCGCTATATCGCAAAGGCGGCGCACCTGTGCTTTTTCGGCGTCTGATGATCGCCCCCGACCAGCCGCCGCGACCGACACCGCCATGCCCATTTCGCCCGCGGACCCGAGCCTGACGGCGTTTCCTCAACTGAACGGCCCACCGCTGCCCGCAAGCGTCAGCCTGCGCGCCGTGGAGTGGCTGGTCGCCCTGCAAGCAGCCGATGCCAGCGACGCCACGCGCGCAGCCTGCCTGCGCTGGCGGGCGGAACACCCCGACCATGAGCGCGCCTGGCGCCACATCGAGTCCTTCGGCCAGCAATTGCGCGGATTGAACACGCCGCTCGTACGCGGCACGCTGACACATGAAGACCGCAACGGCCGGACACGCCGCCGGGCCATCAAGACCCTGGCCCTGGCCCTCTTCGCCGGCGGCGGCGCCTGGCTCGCGCGCGACAGCCTGTGGCACGGCTGGCAGGACTGGCAGTCCGACCACCACACGGATACCGGCGAGCGCCTGGGCGTCACGCTGGCCGACGCCAGCCGCATCGACCTGGACACCGCAAGCGCCATCGATGTGCGCTTCGACAACGCGCAGCGCCTGGTCCGGCTGCTGCGCGGCCGGATCCTCGTCACCACCGCGCCCGACCCGGTCTCCCCGATCGGGCGCCCTTTCCTGGTCGAAACGGCCCAAGGCCGCGTGCGCGCGCTTGGCACCCGCTACAGCGTGCACCAGTTCCCAGGCCGCAGCCAGGTCGCGGTGTTCGAGGGCGCAGTAGAAATCCGTCCCGACCTCCACGCGGACGCGCCGCGGCTTATCCACGCTGGCGAACAGGCCTCGTTCACCCGCGAGGCCGTTGATCAGCCCCGGCCCGCCGAGCCGGGCGATGCCTCATGGTCCGTGGGCATGCTGGTCGCGCAGGACATGCCGCTCTCCGACTTCGTCGCCGAACTTGCGCGGTACGTGCCTGGCCGGCTGGCCTGCGCCCCCGATGCCAGCCACCTGAAGGTTTCTGGCATCTATCCATTGGACGACGCCGATCGGGTGCTGGACATGCTGCGCCGGACGCATCCGGTCGAAGTCGACCGGATGACGCGCTATTGGATCACCGTGCGCCTGCGCGGCGCCTAGCGCGACGGCGCGCAAACCATCCGCCTGTTTTTTTCGGACAAACGTGAGGGGTTTCCGGTTTTCAAGTGGCAAACCTAATAGAAGCCACATTTTTTCACCGGAAACCGGACCCCTCATGGACTACCGCCTGCCTCGGCGCGCCGCGCGCCTCATCACATGCAATACCTTGGCGCTGGCCGCAAGCCGCACCTTCTGGGTCACGGCGACAGGCATCGCCTTGAGCGCCGGCGCGAACGCCGTCCAGGCCCAGGTCGCTGCCCGAACCTACGCGATCCCCGCCGGCACGCTGGAAAGCGCGCTGACCCGCTATGCGCTCGAAAGCGGATTGATGTTGTCCTATTCCGCCAGCGATATCGCGGGCAAGCGCAGTACCGGCCTGCAAGGCAGTTTCGAGGCGCCCGAGGCCCTGGCCAGGCTGCTGGCCGGCACGGGACTGGCGGCCCGGCTGCAACCCAACGGCGGCTACGTGCTGCGGCCGCTGCCCGGCGGACAACCGGGCCAGGAGTCCGCGCAGACCTTGCCCGCGGTCACGGTCACGGGCCTCCATGAATCCGCCTCCGGCCCGGTGCAAGGCTTCGTCGCCCACCGCAGCGCAACCGCGACCAAGACCGACACGGCGCTGCACGAAACGCCCCAGTCCGTCTCGGTGGTTCCGCGCGACCAGGTGGTCGCGCAGGCGGCGGACTCGCTGGACCAGGCGCTCGGCTACACCGCCAGCGTCATGTCGCTGGAAGGCGGAGCGCTCAGGCACATCGGTACCCGCTTCACGGTCCGCGGCTTCAACATCACGGGCGCGGCCCCGCTGTATCTGAACGGCACCAAGTTCCCCATTAACTCGCTCAGCGGCGCGATCGAGCCCTACAACTTCGAACGCATCGAACTGCTCAAGGGGCCGGCCTCGATCCTGTACGGCCAGGCCGCGCCGGGCGGGATCATCAACCTGGTCAGCAAGCGCCCCACGGCGGAGCCCCTGCGCGAGCTCGAACTGCAGACGGGCAGCTGGAACAAGAAACAGATCGCCATGGACCTGGGCGGCCCGGTGACGGAGGACGGGAATGTGCGCTACCGCCTCACCGGCCTGGCGCGCGACAGCGACACCATGATCGATTACATCAACAATGACCGCCAGTCGCTGGCCGGCGCGCTGGAGTGGCAGATCAGCGATGCCACCCTGATCACCCTGCTGGCCAGCTACAGCCGGACCGACAGTCCCTACGATTCAGGCAAACCGCTGGAAGGCACGCTGCTATCCAATCCCAACGGCTCCATATCGCGTTCACGCTTCGTCGGCGAACCGGGCTTCGACCGGTATGTCGTGAAGGGTTCCACCCTGGGCTACCTGCTCGAACACAGGCTGAACGACGATTGGCAGGTCAGGCAGAACCTGCTGGCCTATGAACACAAGGCCGACAACCAGTACGCCGCAGTGAATGCGCGCGTGAGCCCGTCGAACCCTGCCTTGGGCACGCGCTATGCCATCACCCGATACGACACCGACAAGGGACTCGCCGTGGACAACCAGCTGCTGGGCAAGCTGCGCCACGGCGGGGTCGAACACACGCTGTTGTTCGGCATCGACTGGAGCAAGAGCGAATTCACGCGTTCCCAGGAGTTCGGCGCCATTGCGCCGATCGATCTGTACAAGCCCGTCTATGGCGCCCGGCCCAATCTCGGCGCCCCCAACTATTCCGAAAACGCCGTGCGCCAGCTGGGCTTCTACGGGCAAGACCAGATCAAGTTCAACGACCGCTGGATCGTGCTGCTGGGCGGCCGCTACGATTCCGTCCGCACCGACTCGACGCCGGGCTCGGGAAGCCAGAACTCCCATGCCTTCACGCCGCGCGCCGGCCTGATGTACCTGTTCGACAACGGCCTGGCCCCCTACTACAGCTACAGCAAGTCCTTCCAGCCCACCCCTGGTTTGGACTTCAGCGCCAATCCCTTCAAGCCCACCACCGGCGTACAGCACGAGATCGGCTTGAAGTACGAACCCAAGGGCGTGGACGCGTCGATCACCGTGGCGCTCTACGAAATCACGCAGCGCAATGTCCTCACCAGCGATCCCGCCCACATGGGCTACCTGGTCCAGACCGGCGAAGTCCGCTCGAAAGGCGCCGAGATCGAGGCCCGGGCAAGCCTGAACCGGCAACTGGATCTGGTGGCCGCCCTGGCGACGACGGATGCGCGCGTCACCAAGAGCAATCTGGGCAATGAAGGCTCGCGGCCCGCCTCGGTCCCGCGCAACATGGCTTCGCTCTGGATGGACTACCGGTTCTCGTCCGTGCCGGGCCTGAGCGCGGGCGTCGGCGTGCGCTACGTGGGCCGCCAGGAGATCTATGACCTGCCGGTGCCCTCCTACACCACGTACGACGCCGCGCTGCGCTATCAATGGGACAAGTGGCAATTCGCCCTGAACGTCAAGAATCTGGCCAACAAGACCTATGTGGCCGCGTGCCCGGGCACCTGCTTCTATGGCGACGAGCGCAACATCACGCTGACGGCGCGCATCAACTGGTAAGCAGCGATTCGTGGGCCGAGGACGCGACGGCAATCGCGATCTTTCCCTGGAGGCCGTTGCTGGGACTCTCCAGCCGCGCATGAGCCAGCGCTATATCGGCAAGCGCATAGACCGCGCCCACGTGCGGCCGCAACTGGCCGCGCGCGACCAGTGCGCTCAACTCATCGAGCTTGCCGCGGTTTTGCCGCGTGAACACGAAGTGGTAACTCGCGTTCTTGCCCCAGGCCTGGATCAGGTTTTGCGGCTGGGCGATATCCACGATCGAAACGACCCGCCCCAGTTGCGCAAGCGCATCGGGGCTGCGCGCCAGGGTGTTGCCGCCGATGGTGTCGAACACGACGTCGACGCCGCGCCCGCCCGTCTCCCGCATGATGGCTTCGACGTAGTCTTCCTTTTCATAGTCGATGGTCACATCGGCGCCCATGCTGCGCGCGAACTCGGCGTTGGCTGCGCGCACGGTCGTGTATACCCGTGCTCCGATGGCTTTCGCCAGTTGGATCGCCACATGCCCGACGCCGCCCGCGCCGCCATGCACCAGGATGCTCTCCCCAACTCTCAGGCCGGCGCGCACCACCAGCGCTTCCCACGCCGTCCCGCCGACCAAGGTCAGGCTGGCCGCCTCGAGATGGCTCAGCGAGGGGGGCTTCCTCCCGATGATGCTCTCCGCGGCGACGTGGTACTCGGCGTAGCTGCCCGGCCCGTCAAATATCTGCGGGGTGTACCAGACTTCATCGCCAGGAGCGAAGGCCGTCACGCCCAGCCCCACGGCTTCGACCACGCCGGAGACATCGTGCCCGGTAATGGCCGGTAGCGGCACCAGGTCGGGATAGTCGCCGCGCCGGACTTGATAGTCCAGGGGATTGATCGACGTTGCATGCACCCGGACCAGGACTTGTCCCGCCTGCGGCACAGGCACGGGCAGGTCGCGGAGTTCGAACGATTCCGGGCCGCCAAATGATTGGAGTGTCATCGCCTTCATGGTTTTCCTTGCTTCGATAAATAGGGATATCGGGAATTTCCGATATTTACCAGTAAAAAAATTACAGCTCTTTCCCGATCAGCGCGGCAAGAGCGCGTATGGTTGCTTCGTTCCGCTTGTAGTAGGTCCACTGACCGATGCGCCTGACTTCCACCAGGCCCGCGCGTTGCAGCGTCGCCAGGTAGTCGGACACCGTGGACTGCGACAGCCCGACGCCTTCCTGGATGCTGCTGACGCAGACGCCCACCGTATGAACATCGCCCTCGTCCTGAGGCGGGAAGTTCTTGGCGGGGTCCTTCAGTCCTTTCAGGATCTCAAGGCGGGTACGGTTGGAGAGGGCTTTGAATATTTCGAGCAGATCCATGGGCGGATTGTATCGAGATTTCCCGATATGTCAATGAACCGAGCTCGCACCCTTACTTGTCGACCGACCGCATATCGCAAGTCGTCTCCGAAGACGAGCAGACGCCGCGGAACCACGCCCGCCCTCGCGTGCGGTCCTTGGGCGCCAGTGGCTCGAACGTCTCGGTGTTGCGCATCTCGTAGTCGAGCAACAGCCATTCGCCCTCGCAGGCAACGATGCCGCGCAGCGAGGCTCTCTCAGTCAGCCAGTCGCCTCCCAGGTCCAGCAGCCGCTCGCTGCTGGCATCCGGACGGGCGTAGCCCCGCGCCGACTGGATACCGACCTGCGCATCCCCGGCCTCGATCCAGCCCTCGCCCCGATACACGGGCCGCGGCTTGCTCTGTTGGTCGCCGGTCTTGTCGTCGCTGGCGTTCCTGATCTTGAGCCAGCCGTCGCGCGCCTCGATCACGTCGAAGGTGACGCTGTAGTAGTCGATATTGGGATCGGCGCCTTCGCCGCGAGTGGTCGGCAGGCTGCCCGCCACCGCGGCCTGGGCGGACGCCGCCGCGCGCACCTGGATGGCTGGCTTCTCGTCGGTCGTCCATCCCGAGAAGCTGCACGTCGTCGGGCCCGGCGGGGTCCAGGCGGCGAGCTTGGACGCAGCCTCGGCATGGAGCGCGGGCGATAAGGTCAGCGCGGTTAGCACCAGGAGAATCCGTCGAACAGTCATGGGATTGAACGCTTCGTCGATTGCGGGCCGGCAAAGCGTAGCATGGCGAGCCGCGTCGATCGGACCCCCATCAATTACTGTTGATCCATTCCTGCGTATCCCGCACGAACCAGGGCAGATTCAAGCGCTCGCCTTCGCCGGACTGTATGGTCAAGCGCTGATCCGAGGAGCCAGGAGTCGTGTTCTTGCCCTGCCCCGTGGAAGGAGACCGGCTGCGGTAGTCCAGCTCGGTTTGCTGAGGAGGTTGGTCCGCGCAGGCGGCGATCAACGCGCACGCGAGCGCAACGAGGACAAGCCGCAGTGCCGGACGAAGGGTCTTCATGATGTACTCGTTCCTGCTGAGGGCACGGGCCAAAGTGCCGGAAAATCAGGGCCTACAGCCCATACCTTACTCGCAATGCAAGACCTGCGTGGCCTGTCACAGCGGCATATTGAAATAGACGACCCGCTGAGTCTCTTTGAACCCCAGGCGCGAGTGGGCGGCCTGGCTTACCAGATTGTCCAGCGCGGTATCCGAGGCCAGCTCCTTGCATCCCCTATCCAGCGCCCACTCCCGAACGGCGGCGACCAGGGCCCTGGCCGCACCCCGCTGCCTGGCTTCGGGAATGACGTACAACCCTTCCAGGAACGCCACGGGGCTGGAGTCCGTGCCATTGACGTAGTCCGTTCTGATGGAAGCTTCGGCAAGACCCAAGGCCTGCCCGCCATCGGAACTCACCAGAAACTGGGCGTACCTGTCCGGCGAAGACACCTGGTCGTCCATATCCTGCTGGTGCTCGGCGGCCGACGCATCAGGCCAGAGCGCCATGCGCAATTGGAGCCATGCGGCATTCCGGGAAGAAGTGATTGCGGTGGTTTTCATGGGCAGGATTGGTTCTCCAGGTGACGCGCAAAAATTTATCACCCTGTCCTGCCCGCTGTCGAAGCGCATCCGCGCAGCTGCATGCGCCGCCCTACTCCTGCACCGGCACCGTATAGTTCAGCGCCAGCCGGCCGCCGTCCGCATACACCGTCTGCCCGGTCACATAGCTGGCGTCGTCGCTGGCCAGGAACAACGCCACCTTGGCGACTTCATCCGTCGATCCCAACCGCTGCATGGGAATGCGCGACAGCACGGTCCTGCGGGCTTCGGGATTGCTGGTGATCGTGGCCAGGATCTCGGTATCGATGCTGCCGGGGCCGATGGCGTTGACCCGTATGCCATGCGGCGCCAGGGACAGCGCCATCGATTTGGTCATCTGCCGCACCGCGCCCTTGCTGGCGCCGTAGGCCAGCTGGTCCGGCATGGCCAGCTCCGCCGTCATCGAGGACAGGGTCACGATGGCGCCGTTGCCGCGTCCGCCCGCCACCATGGCGCGCGCGGCGGCCTGCGCCACCAGGAAGGTGCCGCGCACGTTGACGTTCATGACCGCGTCCAGGTCTTCCAGCTTCAGGTCCAGGAAATCCGCGGCGCGGATCACACCGGCGTTGCAGACGCAGATATCCAGGCCGCCCCAGCGCCGCACGCACTCGTCGGCCAGCCGCTGGGCGTCGGCCGGATCGGTCACGTCCGCCAGCGCCGCGGCGGCGCGTTCTCCCAGCGAGCGGACCGCCGCCATCAGTTCGGCCTCCTTGCGATCGGCCAACAGCACGTATGCGCCCTCGGCCACGAAGCGCCGCGCGATCGCCAATCCGATGCCCCCGGCCGCGCCGGTGACCAGCGCCACCTTGTCCTGCAATCTCATCTCAGACTCCCACGTAGGCGGCCACCAGGTCGGGCCGTTCGGACAATTCCGCCGAGCTGCCGCGCCACACCGTCACCCCCTTGTCGAGGATGACGTTGCGGTCCGACAGGCGCAGCAAGGCCGTGGTGTTCTTGTCCACCACGATCATCGACAAACCTTCGGCCTTCAATTGGGCCAGCACGCGCCAGATTTCGGCGCGCACCACCGGCGCCAGCCCTTCGGTCGCTTCGTCCAGCACCAGCAGGCTGGGGTTGGTCATGAGCGCCCGGCCCAGCGCCAGCATCTGCTGCTCACCGCCGGACAGCTGGGTGCCCAGGTTGGCGCGCCGTTCGCGCAGGCGCGGAAACAGTTCATACACGCGTTCCAGCGTCCAGCTGCGGGCGCCGCCGCGGACGATGGCCGTGGCGACCAGGTTCTCTTCCACCGTCAGGGTCGGGAAGATCTGGCGCCCCTCGGGCACCAGCGACAGCCCCATCCGGCCGATCCGGTACGGCGCCAGCCCGCGCAGGGAACGGTCGGCGTAACGGATGCTGCCCTGGCTGGCCGGCAGCAGGCCGAACAGGCACTTGATGACGGTGCTGCGGCCCATGCCGTTGCGCCCGATCAGGCCGAGAACCTCGCCCTGGCCCACGTCCAGGTCTACGCCGAACAGCGCCTGGCAATGCCCATAGGCCGCCGTCAATCCACTGATGCTCAACATGGCGGCTCCTTATGCGTCGGCGTCGTCGCCCAGATAGGCGCGGCGCACGTCGGGATGGTTGCGTATCTGGTCCGCGCTGCCGGTGGCAATGATCTTGCCGTAGACCAGCACGCTGATGCGGTCGGCCAGCGCGAACACGGCGTTCATGTCGTGTTCGACCAGCACGATGGTGTAGCGGCCCTTCAGGCTTTGCAGCAAGGCGATCACGCCCGCGCTTTCTGCCGCGCTCATGCCGGCCATGGGTTCGTCCAGCAACAGCACCGACGGCTCGCCCGCCAGCGCCATGGCGATCTCCAGCTGGCGGCGCTGGCCGTAGGCCAGGCTGTCCACCTGCGCCTCGGCCACGTCCTCCAGCTTGCAGGCCCGCAGCGCCTGCCGGGCGGCGTCCACCACGTCGGCGCAATCGCGCAAGGCAGTCCAGGCCGACAGGCGCCGGCGGCGCTTGCGCAAGGCGGCCAGGCAAGCGTTGTCCAGCACCGTGTAGCTGTCGAATACCGAGGTCACCTGATAGGAGCGCAGCATGCCCTGCGCCACGCGTTCCTGCACCGTGGCACGGGAAACGTCGGCGGCGCCCAGGCGCACGGCGCCGCCATCGGGGCGCAATTCGCCGGAAAGCAGATTGATCAGGGTGGTCTTGCCCGCGCCGTTGGGCCCGATCAGCGCGTGCAGTTCGCCCGGGGCCACGTCCAGCGACACGCCGTCGGTCGCCTTCAGGCCGCCGAAGCGGCGCACCAGGTCCTGCGTCGACAAACCCACGGGCGCGGCGGCGGTTTCCATGTTCATGCCGAGGCCTCCTTGGCGAGCGCGTCCGGCGGACGGCGGTCCTTCTGCCCGTCCGCGGCCGGCGGCTGGGCCGTCGGCGCGGCGGGCGGCGGACGCCGCAGCCAGGCCAGGGAATTGGCATAGCCGCCCTTGGCCACCATGGCGATGATCACCACCGCCGGCCCCATCAGCAGCATCCAGTGCTGCGTCATGCTCTTGAAGGCTTCTTCCATCAGCAGATAGGCGACCGCGCCGACGATCGGGCCCAGCACATTGCCCAGCCCGCCTATCACCACCATGACGATGAGCTCGCCCGACACCGGCCAGGACATGTAGCTGGGCGAGGCAAAGGCGGTCAGGTTGGCCAGCAGCAGCCCGGCCACGCCGGTCAGCACGCCGGAGGCCACGTAGGCCGTCAGGCGCACGCCGAACACCGAATAGCCCAACGCGTCCACGCGCCGCGGATTGGCGTGGGTGGCGCGCAGGATCATGCCGAAGGGGGAGCGGCGCAGGCGCACCATCGCCAGGCTGGAGACCAGCAGCACGGCCCAGGCCGCCCAGTACACGGGCTGACTGCCGCCCAGGTCGAACAGGCCGAAGGAACTGGCTTCGTAGATGTTCAGGCCGTCGTCGCCGCCGTACTCGCGCAGGCTGACCGCCAGGAAATAGAACATCTGCGCGAAGGCCAGCGTGATCATGATGAAGCCTATGCCCGACGTGCGCAGGCAGACCGTGCCGACGATCAGCGCCACCAGCGCGCACACGGCGATGCACACGGCCAGCTGCAGCCAGCCGTTGCCGAAGCCGTAATAGCTGAGGATGCCCACGGCATAGCAGCCCAGGCCCAGGAACATGGCGTGGCCGAAGCTCACCAGCCCGGCAAAGCCCAGTACCAGGTTCAGCGCCAGCGCGGCCAGCGCGTAGATCAGGATGCGCGCGCCCAGCGTCACGTAGAACGGTTCGCCCAGCCATTGCGCCACAAAGGGCACGGCGGCCAGGACCAGGAACAGCAAGGGCAGCGCCCAGCGCCGGTGTTTGTGTTCTTGCATGATGATCGAATCCCAGGACAGGCGCGCGTCAACGCCGCGCCGAGAAGACCAGGCCTTGCGGCCGGAACGCCAGCACCACGGCCATCAGCACGTAGATGAGCATGGAGGCCAGCGCAGGTCCGACCGCGTTGGCGACGGACGCGTCGAACACGGCGCGCAGCATGTCGGGCAGGAAGGCGCGGCCCAGCGTGTCTATCATGGCGATCAGCAGCGCCGCGACCAGCGTGCCGCGCACCGAGCCGATGCCGCCCACCACGATCACCACCAGCGCCAGGATCAGCACGGGCTCGCCCATGCCGGACTGCACCGAGAGGATCGGCCCCGCCAGCGCGCCGGCCACGCCGGCCAGCACCGCCCCCAACAGGAATAGCAGGGTCTTCTGCAGGTCCACGTTGGCGCCCAGCACGCTGGCCATGGGGGCATTGCTGGCGCCGGCGCGGATCAGCATGCCGAAGCGGGTGCGCTGGATCAGGAACCAGGCGCCCAGCGCCACCAGCGCGCCCACGCCGATGATCATCAATCGATACACCGGATAGTCATTGCCGAACAGGCTGACGGCGCCCTCCAGCCCCTGCGGCACGGCGGCGTAATACGGCCGGCTGCCCCAGATGACGGAGGCCAGTTCGTTGAAGAACATCATCAGCCCGAAAGTGGCCAGCACCTGATAGAGGTGGTCGTGCTTGTACAGGGGCCGGGCGATCAGGCGTTCCAGCGCCACGCCCACCAGGCCGCTGCCCGCCACCGCCGCCAGGATGGCGAAGGCGAACGAGCCGCTGGCGTTGTAGGCGGTGGCGCCCAGGAAGGCGCCGATCATGTACAGCGACCCGTGCGCCAGGTTGATGAAGTTCATGATGCCGAAGATCAGGGTCAGCCCCGAGGACAGCAGAAACAGCAAGGCGCCGAGCTGCAGGCCATTGAGCATCTGCGACAACAGCAAGGATCCGTTCATGGGGCGTCTCCCGGGACGGTTACTTCAGCGGGCAGTCCGCCACATAGGCGTCCTGGTGGTCGGTGAACACCTTGGCCAGCTGCTTCAGGCCCACGCCGTCGCCCTCCTTCACGACCTGGTAGGCATACAGGTCCTGCACCGGCATGTTGTTGCTGTTGAAGCGGAACTTGCCGCGCACCGTGGGGAAGTTGGCGCCGGCCGCCTTGACCGCCGCGGCCAGGGCCTTGCTGTCGCCGACCTTGCCGCCCTGCTGCTTGATGGCGGTGTCCAGCAGAAAGGCCGCGTCGTAGCCGCCCACCGCGTACTCGGACGGCAGGCGTCCGTACTTGGCCTTGAAGGCTTCGACGAATTTGCGGTTCGGCGGGTTGTCCAGCGTGGTGGCCCAGGGCGTGCCGTAGATCGCGCCCACCGCCTGCTCCTTCAGCGCCGTCAGCGTGTTGGAGTCGATCAGGCTTTCCGAGAAGAACGGCAGCTTTTCCATCAGGCCAGCCTGGCGCAATTGGCGCACGAAGTTCACGCCCACCCCGCCGGTGTAGAACACGAACAGCGCATCGGGCGAGGCCGACTGCATGCGCGAGATCTCGGCCGAGTAATCGAGCTGCCCCAGTTGGGTATAGATTTCGTCGGACGGCGCTGCGCCATAGAAGCGCTTGAAGCCCGCCAGCTTGTCCTTGCCGGCCTGGTAGTTGGACGACATCAGGTAGGCGCGCTTGTAGCCCTGGTCCTTGACGTACTTGCCCATGGCTTCCGACATGCTGTCGTTCTGCCAGCCCAGCACGAACAGATTCGGCAGGCACATGCGGCCGGCAATCGGCGCGGGCCCGGCGTTGGTGGACAGCGCCACCACGCCCGACTCCTTGATGCGCCGCAGCTCCGCCATCAGCACATTGGAGAAGCCCAGGCCGACGATCACGTCGACCTTATCCTTCTCGATGAACTTCTGCACGATCTGCGCGCCCACGTCGGGCTTGAGCTGGTCGTCGTCGCGGATCACCACGGCCTTCTGGCCGCCCAGGCTGCCGCCCAGTTGCTCGATGCCCAGCATCAGGCCGTCGTACTGGTCCTGGCCCAATGCCGCCTGGGGTCCGGACAGCACCCCGGTAAAGCCGATGCGGATGTCCGCCATTGCGGCGTTGGCCGCGGTCAGGGCCGCGACCGCGGCCAGCGCGGACAGCCCGCGTGCGTATGCTTGCATGCTTAATCTCCTTGGGGGATGGGCGGCGGCGCCGTTCTGCGCGGCGCCTGCCGTATTGACGTCAGAGCTTTACGCAGACATTGCGCAGCTCCGTGTAGAACTCGAGCGAATGCACGCCGCCTTCGCGGCCGATGCCGGACTGCTTGGACCCGCCGAAGGCCGTGCGCAGATCGCGCAGGAACCAGGAATTGATCCAGCAGATGCCCACTTCCAGGGCCTGTCCCATGCGATGGGCGGTCCCCACGTTGCTGGTCCATACCGAGGCCGCCAGACCGTAGGGGGTGGCGTTGGCCAGGGCCACGGCTTCTTCTTCCGTGTCGAAGGGCGCGATATGGCAGCAGGGTCCGAAGATCTCCTGCTGGATCACGGCCGAGGTTTCCGGCAGGCCGGTCCACACGGTGGGCTGGATCCACGCGCCGCCGGCCAGTTCGTCCGGCATGTCCGGCACGCCACCGCCCGCCACCACCGTGGCGCCGTCTTCGCGGGCGCGGGCATAGTAGCCCAGCACCTTGTCGCGGTGGCGCTGCGAAATCAGCGGGCCCAGGTTGACGCCGGGATCCTTCGGGCGACCCAGCTTGAAGCCGCGGGCGCGCTCGCCCAGCGCCGCCACGAAGCGGTCGAAGATCGGCCGCTGCACGTAGACGCGCTCGGTGCCCAGGCAGACCTGCCCGGTGTTGTCGAAAGCAGCGCGGGCGATGCCGGCCACCGCCTTGTCGAAATCCGCGTCGGCGAACACGATGCCCGCGTTCTTGCCGCCCAGTTCAAAAGACACGGGCCGCACGCCCACCGCTGCCGCCTGCATGATGGCTTCGCCGGTACGGGTCTCGCCAGTGAAGGTGATTCCGTCGACCAGCGGATGGCGCGTGAGCTTTTCGCCGGCCGAACCGGGGCCGCGGCCATGCACCACGTTGTACACGCCGGGCGGCACGCCGACCTCGTTCATGACCTCGCCCAGCAGCGTGGCCGTGGCCGGGGTGTCTTCGGAAGGTTTGACCACCACCGTATTGCCGCAGGCCAGCGCCGGCCCCACCTTCCAGGTCATCAGCAGCAGCGGCAGGTTCCACGGGCAGATCACGCCGATCACGCCGCGCGGCACGCGCACGCCGTAGTTCAGGGCATGGCCGCCGTCCGGCGTTTCCAGGTCGAAGGTCTCGTTGGGGATATTGCGCACCAGGTCGGCGAAGATCTTGAAGTTCGCCGCCCCGCGCGGAATGTCCAGATGGCTGGCCAGGTCATAAGGCTTGCCGGTGTCCGCGATCTCGGCGTCGACGAAGTCGTCAAAGCGCCGGATGATGCCGTCGGCCACCGCGTGCAGCAGTTCCACGCGCTGCTGCGTCTTGAGCTTGGCCCAGGGGCCGCGCAACGCCGCCTTGGCGGCCCGCACCGCGGCGTCGACCTCGGCGTCGCCGGCCTCATGGATGCGCCCGATCAGGCGGTTGTCGACGGGATCGCGGTTGTCGAACGTCTTGCCCGTGGCGACCCATTCGCCGTTGATGAAATTGCGGAAATCGGTCATTGCGTCCTCGGTTGTGACAGGTCTGCCAGCGCCGCTTCAGGGTCGCCGGCGGTCAGGTATTCCCACATGCGCTCGTAGATGCGGCCCGTGCCCACGGCGCGGGTCGCCGCCTCGTCGGGAGAGAGCGTGGGCGCGCCTTCGGCCAGGCCGGCCGAACGCAGTTGCCATTCGATGCGCGCGGCATCCTCCAGATACCAGGTCAGCACCACGGCATGCATGAGGGACTCGGCCGCCACCACCGCGCCATTGCCGCGCATGGCCACGGCGCGCGCCGCGCCCAGGGCCTGCGCCACGCCGCGCGCCTGGGCGTCGCTGCGCACCAGCTGCGGATCGTCCCAAAGCGGCACCGCCGGAGAAAAATACGAGCCCATGCCATGGCGCGCCTGCGGCGTCACGCGGGCCGACGACAGCGTCATGACCGTGGGCGGCATGGACCGCACCACCCCGCCCACTTCGGGACGCATGCGGTAGATGTGCTGATGGATGC
Source organism: Achromobacter sp. SD115 (assembly GCF_017355315.1). Taxonomy (NCBI): domain Bacteria; kingdom Pseudomonadati; phylum Pseudomonadota; class Betaproteobacteria; order Burkholderiales; family Alcaligenaceae; genus Achromobacter; species Achromobacter sp. SD115. Next base: position 215,658 of record NZ_JADIJM010000005.1, read on the forward strand.
GGACTTCGCCCAGCACGCCCTCGGGCAGTTCGCCGTGCACCGGCACCACCGTGCCCGCCTCGCCCGGCTCGATCAGGCCCATGGGCCGCGCCGCGCACACCAGGAAGTAGTCGGCGTCGAGCCGGCTGCTGCAATGGCCGTAGGCGTGGACCAGTCCGGCGCGGGCCAGGCCGCGCGCCGCCACCCGCACCAGGGCTTCCTGACCGGCATCAACCTTCATCGGCGCGGCGCTCACGTCTTGAACTCCGGGATGTCAGGCTTGGCGCCCCACATGCAGAACGAGGACGGCACGGCGGGGAAGCTGCGCGGGCGGTAGGTCTTTTCGTCTTCGGCGGTGATCAGGCGCACGCCGGTGGAGTATTCGTAGATCATGCCGTCGGGGCCGTCGAAGTACAGGAACATCGCCCCCGAGGTCGGATGCCGCCCCGGGCCGAAGCGGATCGGCACGTTCCATTCCTTCAGCTGATACCAGGCGCGCATGATGTCGTCGATGCTCTCGACCTGGTGGTTGATGTGCTGCACGCCCGGATAGCTGGAGGGGAACAGCGCGATCTTGTGATGCACTTCGTCGATGCGCAGCAGCGGCGCTTCGCCGATGCGGTCGCTGACCCGGGCCGACAGCAAACCGGTCCAGAAGGCCTCGTCGCGCCGTGCGTCCAGCGTGCGCAGGCCAATATGCGAAAAACCCGTCACGCCGGCATCGCGGCTGGGGAAATAGCGGCGGCCGCTATGGTGCGGCGCGTGCACCAGTTCGATGCGGTTGCCGGACGGGTCGATGAAGCTGAGGAAATCGCGCACGTAGCGCTGCTCTGCGTCCTCGCGCTTGCCTGCGGCGACCTGGTAGCCGCTACGCTCCAGCACCGCGCCGGCATGCTCCAGTTCCTCGGTCGTGTCGACTTCGAACGCCGTGGTGTGGTCGCGCGGATCGCCTTCGAAGTAGCACAGGGTGTGGTCGCGGGAGTCGGACTTGAAATAGACCGCGCCGTGCTCCTTGCGCGCCACTTCCAGCCCCAGCACCGCGGTCGCGTATCGGACCGCGGATTCCAGGTCGCGGGTACCCAGCCGGACATACCGGATGTCGTGTAGCCGTATCACTGCTTGTCTCCAGGTTGCGTCTGCCGCCGGCTTCATGCCGGTCGTCGTCTCGACGCTTTTTTCTACGATAAGCAGCATAAATCTCGGCGTCAATAATTTTTATCGAGATTTTTTGAACACGGTGATAAAGTAGCTTCCATGTCAGACGGCGCCACCCTCCCCCCGCTCGCCCATTCTGCCTCGGCCAACACCCTGGTCGGCGCGGCCTATGTCAACCTGCGCCGCGACATCATCCAGGGCGTGCATCCGCCAGGCTCACGGCTTCGGGTCGAACACCTGAAGGACGATTACGGCGTGGGCGCGGGCACGCTGCGCGAAGCGCTGGCGCTGCTGGTGTCGGACGCGCTGGTCATCGCGCAGGGACAGCGCGGCTTTCACGTCACGCCGATTTCGCTGGAAGACTTCCGCGACATCACCGAAAACCGCGTGCTGCTCGAAACCCAGGCCCTGCGCCAGTCCATCGCCCTGGGCGACGACGACTGGGAAAGCGCCGTGCTCGCGGCCTTCCACCGCTTGAGCAAGGCCGAACAGCGCCTGGCCGCCGACCCCGACACCCGCTTTGAAGAGTGGGAGCAGCGCAATCGCGAGTTCCACCGCGAACTGATCCGCGCCTGCCCCTCGCGCTGGCTGCATCATTTCCTGGGCATCCTGTACCAGCAGGCCGAGCGCTACCGCCGCCTGACCGTCACGCGCAAACCTATCGCCCGCAATCTGGACGACGAACATAAAGGCATTCTGGACGCCACGCTGGCCCGCGACGCCGACCGCGCCTGTGACCTGCTGGCCGCCCACATCCGCCTGACCTACGACGCCGTGGCCCGCCTGCCGCCGGACCTGTTCACGCCGGATTGAAAACCACGCCGTGAAAGCCACGCCAGTTGAAAAAAACCCACACTGGCGCGCGCTTACCCGTTGATTCGCCTACACCACTTCTATAGAATCTTCAATTCGGGCCTCTGCCCATTCCTTTTTCCCCACATCTCACACCACTGGGAGGCGCAAGATGATGAATCCGCATACCGCCATCCCGCGCGTGTCTCCGCGACGCCATTAAGTCGTCGCCCGCGCGGACCCATCGCTGGATGCCTATCTAGCGACTGGTCCTCCGTGCCCGCCCCAAAAACCTAAACGCAATCGCCCGCGCCTACCTGCGCAGGCCGTTCCTTCCTCTTTCCACACAAGGACACCCGGCGTCCTGGTGCCGCCGGGCCATTGCAATGGCCAGAAAAAAAATCGATCTACGAGGACAGACCTTCAAGGAAGTCCTGGGCTTTACCTTCCGCCATTGGCGCGCGCAACCCTGGCGCACCTCCGGCATCATCGTGCTCGCCCTGCTGTCGGCGGTGACCGACGTGCTGACGCCGCTGTACGCGGGCAAACTGGTCGACGCCGTGGCCTCGGGCGCGGCCGGCGACGAAATCGTCTGGAGCGCGGCCCTCACCGCCTTCTGGCTGCTGCTCGCGCTGGGCATCGGCGGCACGCTGCTGCGCCAGGCCGTGTTCCAGAACATCATCACCTTCACGCTGAAGATGATGAACGGCATCGTGTCCAGCGCGTTCTACCGCGTGCAGCGTTTCTCCACGGACTGGCACGCCAATAGTTTCGCCGGCTCCACGGTGCGCAAGATCACGCGCGGCATGTGGGCGGTGGACATCCTGAACGACACGCTGCTGATCGCGCTGCTGCCCTCGGTCGTGATGCTGGTGGGCGCCACCGCCCTGCTGGGCGTGCACTGGCCGATCATGGGCCTGGTGGTGGGCCTGGGCTCGGTGCTGTACATCGCCGTGACCGCGGCGCTGTCGCTGGGCTATGTGGCGCCGGCGGCGCGACTGGGCAACGCCTGGGACACCCGCATGGGCGGCGCCCTGGCCGACGCCGTCAGCTGCAATGCGGTCGTCAAGGCCTTCGGCGCCGAAGAACGCGAAGAAGTCAGGCTGGACCGCGTCGTCGACAAATGGCGCCGCCGCACCCGCCGCACCTGGATCCGCGGCACCATCAATGGCGGTATCCAGGGCGCCATGCTGGTCGCCATGCAGGCGGGCATCCTGGGCGCGTCGCTGCTGCTGTGGTCGCGCGGCCAGGCCAGCGTGGGCGACATCACTTTCGCCCTGACGATGTTCTTCATGCTGCAGGGCTACCTGCGCGACGTGGGCATGCACATCCGCAACCTGCAACGCTCGGTCAACGACATGGAAGAACTGGTCGCGCTGGAAAAGCAGCCGCTGGGCGTGGACGACAGGCCCGGCGCGGGCGAGCTGCGCGTCACGGCTGGCGAGATCCGCTTCGAAGACGTGACGTTCCGCTATGGCGCGCACGACAAGGCGCTGTACGACCAGTTCTCGGTGCGCATCGCGCCGGGCGAGCGGGTCGGCCTGGTTGGCCATTCGGGCTCGGGCAAGACCACGTTCATCAAGCTGATCCAGCGCCTGTATGACGTGAACGACGGCCGCATCACGATCGACGGGCAGGACATCGCCCAGGCACTGCAGGCGTCCTTGCGCAGCCAGATCGCCATCGTGCAGCAGGAACCCGTACTGTTCCACCGCACGCTGGCGGAGAACATCGCCTATGCCCGTCCCGGCGCCACGCAGGCCGAGATCGAGCAGGCGGCGCGGCTGGCCAGCGCCCATGACTTCATCATGGCGCTGCCCAAGGGCTACGACACGCTGGTCGGCGAACGCGGCGTCAAGCTGTCGGGCGGCGAGCGCCAGCGCGTGGCCCTGGCCCGGGCCTTCCTGGCCGATGCGCCCATCCTGATCCTGGACGAAGCCACGTCCAGCCTGGATAGCGAAAGCGAAGTGCTGATCCAGCAGGCCATGGACCGCCTGATGGTGGGCCGCACCACGCTCGTCGTGGCGCACCGCCTGTCCACGGTGCGGGCGCTGGACCGCCTGCTGGTGATGGACCGCGGCCGCATCATCGAGGAAGGCAGCCACGACGCGCTGATCCGCCTGAAGGGCGGCCTGTACCGGCGCCTGTTCGAGCGCCAGGCGCTGGAGCTGACCAAGGGGCTGACGCAGTCGGAGCTGCTGGAGGACGGCGCCGTCCCGCCGCGGCCGAAGGACGAGGAAGCCGACGAGTCCTCGTACGCTTACGCCAAGTAAGCGTGACCGCCGGCCTCGCAGCGCCAACCGCAGGGCCGGCGCTTCAGGCCGGACGCTGGGCGACGGTCAGGCGCAGGCCGAAGCCGATCAGCGCCAGTCCGAACACCCGGCTCTGGATCTTCTGCGCCCGGGGGCTGGCCGACATCCAGCGCCCCACCACCCCACCCGCCAGCGCGCACAACACGTCCAGGACGAGGCCCAGGCTGACCAGGATCACGCCCAGCACGGCGAATTGCTGGCCTATCGGGCCCTGGGCGGGCGATACGAACTGGGGCAGCAGCACCGAGCAGAACAACAAGGCCTTGGGATTGAGCACATTGGTCAGCACGCCGCTCAGGAGCGCCGGCCCCAGCCCCGCGCGCTTCGCAGGCGCCTGTCCGGCGGCGTCGTAGGAAACCGGTCCCGCGCGCAACAGCCGCACTCCCAACCAGACCAGATAGCAGCCGCCCACCGTGCGCGCCGCATCGAAGGCCCAGGGGTGAGTCTTGAACAGCGCCGCGAGTCCCAGCGCGGCCAGGGTCACGTGCGCGGCCCGCGCGATGGCCAGCCCCACGGCCACCGCCAGCGCCTGCCCCCTGCCGCGCAGCACGCCGGTCTCCAGCAGCAGGATCATGTCGGGTCCTGGCACGACATAGACGATCAGCAAAGCCCCCAGAAACATCGCCATATCCGTCATTTTCCTGCTCCTTTTCGTCCAGTCCCAGGCGACCATTCTAGGAAAACCGGGCTGGCATGTGCGTTCTATTCATGCCAGTGGATTTATGATGATTGGCATATTCCACCAATCCATAAATCCTGAATTCAATTTCATGCCAAAACGTGAACTGGACGCCTACGACCGCCGGATCCTCGAAGCCCTGCAGCAGAACGGCCGGCTGACCAATGTCGAACTCGCCGAACAGATCGGCCTGTCCCCCTCCCCCTGCCTGCGGCGGGTGCGGCTGCTGGAAGAAGCCGGCGTCATCCAGGGATACGAGGCCCGCCTGGCGCCGGACGAGGTCGGCCTGGGCCTGACCGTCTTCGTCGGCATCAAGGTGGAACGGCACCACGAAAAGGACTCGGCCTTGTTCCGCAAGGAAGTCAGCACCTTGCCGGAAGTCATCGCAGCCCACCTGGTGTCGGGCGAATCCGACTTCCTGCTGCAGGTCGTGGTGCCCGACCTGCGCGCCTATGAGCGCTTCCTATTGGGCACGCTATTGAAGCTGCCCGGCGTCAAGGACATCCGCAGCAACTTCGCCATCCAGACCGTCAAACCGCAAAGCCCGCTGCCGCTGGATCATCTGGGGAAATAGGCGCGCCCACTCCCGTGCACGAGGACGGGTTCAAACCATCGCCGCCGCGGCCCGGTCCACCGCTTGCGTGCGGCGCTCGAAGCGCGCCTGCGATATCTCCAGATAACGCTGCACCACGGCCGGCTCGGAGGTCTTGGGCGTCCCCCCGGGGAACGGCGGCTGGGGGTCGTACTCGATCTGCAGCTGGATCAGCTTGGCCACGTCCTCGCCGCACAGCAGCGCCACCACTTTCAGCCCCATGTCGATGCCCGACGTCACGCCGCCGGCGGTGAACAGATTGCCGTCCACGCACATGCGTTCGTCGCTGGGTATGGCGCCGAAGCGCGACAGCAGTTCACGCGCGCGCCAATGACTGGAGGCGCGCTTGCCGCGCAGCAGCCCCGCCGCGCCCAGCAACAGCGAACCGGTGCAGATGCCGAACACATAGCGCGCCGCCAGCCCCTGCGCACGCGTGAACGCTACCCAGTCGGCGTCGACAATGGCATCATCCGTGCCCGGCCCGCCCGGCACCACCAGCAGATCGCAGGGCGGCGCCGACGCGATGGTCTGCGTAGGCACGAAACACAGCCCGCGATCGCTGCGCACCGGGTCGCGCGTTTTTGCGACAAAATCCACGGTGAAGCCCGGCGCGCCGGCCAGCACTTCGTACGGTCCGGTCATATCCAGCTGGGTCAGCCCCTCGAACAAGAGAAAATTCACATGCATGACGATGCTCCGTTAGAAACGACGACTTCCAGCATAGGCGGACGCGCCAGGACGCGCGCGCCAAATTCAGCGCCGGATGCGCCATTGCGCGTGCTGTTCGTCCTGTACGACGGTTTCCAGCCGCTGGACCTGGCCGGCCCCTGGCAAGCCTTCAGTTCGGCCAACGAGGAAGCTGGCCGCAAGCTCTACCGCCTGGGCACCATCGCCGCCACGCCGCTGGTCGCCACCTGGGAACAGGGCCTGCGCATGCAGGTGGATGGCACCTTTGCCGACGATGGCGACGAGCCCCTGGACATGGTGTTCGTACCCGGCGGCCCCGGCGCGGATTTCGCAGGAGCCCATGGCGAGACGCGGGCCTGGCTGCGCCGCCGCGACGCGGATGCCAAGCGCACGTGCAGCGTCTGCACCGGCGCCTTCGTGCTGGCCGCGGCCGGCCTGCTGGACGGCCGCGCCGTCACCACCCACTGGCGCTCGGCCGACCGCCTGCGCCAACTCCACCCCGCCCTGCGCGTCGAGGACGACCGCATCTACATCGAAAGCGGCAAGTACTGGACCTCGGCCGGCGTCACTGCCGGCATCGACTTGGCGTTGGCGCTGATCGAACGCGACTTCGGCGCGGACCTGTCACAGCGGGTCGCACGCCGGCTGGTGGTCTTCATGCGGCGCAACGGCGACCAGCGCCAATACAGCCAGGCGCTGCGCTTGCAGGACCGCGTGGCCGCGCCGTTCCGGGAGCTGGTGGAAAGAATCGAGGCGCAGCTCTCGGCGCGCTGGTCGGTCGACGACATGGCCGACGCCTGCCAGATGTCGCGCCGCACCTTCCAGCGCAAGTTCGCCGCGCATTTCGGCGTGGCACCCACGGAAGTGCTCAAGCGCCTGCGCCTGGAACGGGCGCAGGCGCTGGCGGCGTCCGGCAAGCTGTCCAGGAAGGAAATGGCGCGCGAGTTCGCGATACACGCGACGCCACCAGGGACGGCGCCGGAGGCCTGAGCCATTACACAAACAGTGAGCGGCTAGGCTGCAAGCCCCACCGACACGCCGCCGCACACATACAGCATCTGCCCCGTCATGAAACCCGCGCGCGGGTCCATGAACATGGACACCGCATGCGCGACCTCTTCGGGCCGGCCCACGCGACCCACAGGAATCGAAGCCTCCAGCGCCAAGGTCTGCGGCGCTCCGGGCGGATTGGACTGGTTGAACAGCTCCGTCGCGATGGGTCCGGGCGCCACGGTGTTCACTGTGATGCCGCTGCCCGCCAGCTCCAGCGCCCAGGTCCGGGTCATGCCCGCAAGCGCCGCCTTGGACGCGCCGTAGACGGTGCGTCCATCTTTGCCCAGCGCGGCGCGGCTGCCGATGTTCACCACCCGCCCATGGCCCGCCGCCCGCATGCCGGGCAGCAGGGCCTGCAGCAGCAGGACCGGCGCCGTGACGTTCAGCGCCATGATCCGCGCCATCTGCTCCTGGGTCACGTCACCGATGCGCGCAACCTGGATCATGCCGGCGTTGTTGACCAGGTGCAGGACCTGGCGCTGCGCCGCCAGCTCCTGCGCGGCTGCGATGGTGGCCGACGCGTCGCCCAGGTCGACCGACCGGAACGTCTCGCCACGCAGCAGCGCCTCCGGCGCGCCGCGGCTGAAATTGACGACTTCAAAGCCATCTTCGATCAGGCGCGCGATGATGGCGCGGCCTATGCCCCGGCTGCCGCCGGTGACCAGTGCAGTGGGCGTGTTCATTGCGCGGTGATTCCCTTGTCCTTGATGAGTCCGCCCCATTTCTTGCGCTCTGCCGCCTCGAAGGCCCCCAGGTCCGCGCCGAAGAGCGTTCCGGGCTTGGCGCCCATGCCGGCGAAGTTGGCCGCGACAGCCGGACTCTTCAGGCCGCTGCGCGCCGCGTCGATCAATTGCTGAACCACCGGCTCAGGCGTGTTGCGCGGGGCGTACAGCGCAAACCAGGCGGTGACGTCGAAGCCCGGCAGGCCGGACTCCGCGACGGTGGGCAGGTTGGGCACCGAGGCATCGCGCGCGGAGGACGTGACGGCCACGCCCCGTATCAGATTGCCGTCCTTGATCTGCGCCAGCGCGCCCGGCAGATTGTCGAACAACAGGTCGACCTGCCCGCCCGCCACGGCCGGCAACGATGCCGACGTGCCCTTGAACGGCACGTGCAGCATGGTCACGCCGGCCATGGCTTCGAAGTAGGCGCCGGTCAGGTGCACCGAGGAACCGATGCCGGGCGACGCATAGGTCAGCTTCTTGTCCTTGGACTGCTGCGCCGCCTTGATCACGTCGGCCACCGTCTTGTAGGGCGACTTGGCGCTGACGGCAATGACGTTGGGCGTGGTGGACACCAGCGCGATGGGCACCAGGTCGCGCTCGGGGTCGAACGCCATGTTGCTGTAGAGAAACTGGTTGATGGTCTGGGTACCGATGGTGCCCAGGCCCAGCGTGTAGCCATCGGGCTTGGCGCGCGCCACGTAGGCCATGCCGATATTGCCGCCCGCGCCCGGCTTGTTCTCGACCAGCACGGTCTGCTTCAGGCCCGGCTCCAGCGCGTGGGCGATGGCACGGCCGAAGATGTCGGCGCCGCCGCCCGGCGGATAAGGCACGACGACGGTGACGGGGTGGTCGGGGTAGCCGGCGGCGTGCGCCGCAGGAAACGTCAGGAAGGCCAGCGCGGCCAGGGCCGGCGCAGTGAGCGCCAACCTGCGATGCAGGAATTGCGTCATGGGCTTGTCTCCTCTCGAACCCGCTGATTGCGGATTTCTTTTTAAAGTACGTAAATACGTACTATATTCATAAGAACATAGAAAACATCCTGGAGACAAGCAGATGAAACGCTGGACCCAACGCCCCGAAGGCTCCACCTGGGGCGACTTCGGCCCGGATGACGAGATCGGCCGCCTGAACCTGCTGACCCAGGAAAAGGTGCTGCAGGCGGTGCGGGAAGTGCGCACGGGCAAGGTGTTCTGCCTGTCCTTGCCGCTGGACCTGCCGGGCGGCAATGTGCTGAATCCGCGCCGCCACGCGCCGGTGCTCAAGCCCACCTTCCGCGAAGGCACGCCTTACCTGAACTTCCAGATGTCCCAGGTGCAGCCAGAAGCCGTGGACGTACTGTCCGACGACCAGGTCACGCTGTCCATGCAGTACTCCACCCAATGGGACGGCCTCTGCCACGTGGGCGCGCTATTCGACATCCAGGGCGACGGCGAGGCGCGCCGCGTCTACTACAACGGCTACGCGGCCGGCGTGGACGTGTTCGGCGGCGCCGATCCCGACAACTCGCCCGACGCCTGCTGCCCACCTGGCGGCTCCTACGCGCGCAAGCTCGGCATCAGCCGCTACGCCGAGAAAGGCATGCAGGGCCGCGGGGTGCTGGTGGACCTGGCGCGCGCCTTCGGCCCCGGCCGCACCGTCGTCGACCACGCCCGTTTGCAGGAAGCCATGCAGGCCCAAAAGGTCTCTGTCGAAAGCGGCGACATGCTGGTGTTGCGCACCGGCTTCGCCGAAGCGATCGTGGCGATGAACGGCCAGCCCGACCCGCACAAACTGGAGCAGACCGGCGCCGTGCTGGACGGCTCCGATCCGGCGCTGCTGGAATGGATCACCCAGTCCGGCATCGCCGCGATCTGCGCCGACAACTACGCGGTCGAAGCCTACCCGGCTCGCACGTCCGGCCCCGGCCACTCGATCCTGCCGCTGCACCACCATTGCCTCTTCAAGCTGGGCGTGCCGCTGGCCGAACTCTGGTACCTGAAAGACCTGGCCGACTGGCTGCACGCGCAGGGCCGCAACCGCTTCCTGCTGACCGCCCCGCCCTTGCGCATGCCTGGCGCGGTCGGTTCTCCCGTGACGCCCATCGCCACGGTGTAAGCCATGAACCTGCCGTACTCGACCTTCTCCGAACACCTGGACGCACTGGCCACCCGCCAACCGGGCGCGCCGCTCCTGATCGACCAGGACCAGCCTATCAGCGCCGAACAGCTGCGGGCGCAGAGCCGCGCGCTAGCCGCCGGTCTCGCACGCCTGGGCGTGCGCCCCGGCCAGCGCGTGGCGGTCTGGCTGCCCAATTGCGCCGCGTGGGTGCAATCCTTCCTGGCCTGCGCGCACCTGGGCGCGCTGGTGCTGGCGGTCAACACGCGCTTCCGGGCGCTGGAGCTGGCCGACATCCTGGGCCGCGGCAAGGCGGATTGGCTGGTGTTCTGGCCGGGGTTCAAGGGCATAGACTTCCAGGGCATCCTGGGCGAGGTCGCGCCAGAGCATCTGTCGCGCCTGCAAGGCGTGGTCGCGCTGGCCGGCGCCGATGAAGCGCAGCCCGCCTCCCTGCATGGCAAACCGGCGCACCGCTACCAGGATCTGCTGGCCTGCGCCGAGCCCGCGCCCGCGGCCCAGCCCAATGCGGGCGTGCTGTGCTTCACCACGTCCGGCACCACCTCCAAACCCAAGTTCGTGCTGCATGACCAGCGCACCTTGCTGCACCACGGCGCGGCCGTGGCCCGGGCCTATGGCTATGACGACCAGAGCTGCGTGCTGGCCAGCGCGCCGTTCTGCGGCGCCTTCGGTTTCGCGACCCTGGCCGGCGCCCTGGCGCAAGGCGCGCCCGTGGTCTGCGCGCCCGTGTTCGACGCGGCGCAATCCGCCGCCGCGGTGCGCCGCCACGCGGTGACGCACACCTACGCCAACAACGAAGCCCTGGTCGGCATGATGCGGGCCGCGGCCCCGGGCGACTTCGCCTCGGCCCGGCTGTTCGGCTTCGCCAGCTTCACGCCGGCGCTGGACAATATGCTGGACCTGGCTCGCGAAGCCGGCGTACCGCTTACCGGCCTGTACGGATCCAGCGAGTTGGTGGCGCTGGTCGCTGGCCAGCCGCGCGATCCGGCCGAGGGCGACGTGTCCGTGCGCTACCAGCCGGGCGGCACCCTGATCTATCCCGAAGCCCGCGTACGCGCCCGCGATCCCGCCACGGGCGAAGTCCTGCCCCAAGGACAGTCCGGCGAACTCGAAATCCTCTCGCCCAGCCTGATGCAGGGCTATCTGGACAATCCGGAGGCCACCCGCAACGCCTTGACCGACGACGGCTACTTCAAGACCGGCGATCTCGGCTACGCGCTGAACCCGCGCCAGTTCGTGTTCCAGACCCGCATGGGCGATTCGCTGCGCCTGTCCGGCTTCCTGGTCAATCCGGTGGAAATCGAGCAGGTAGTCGAAACCCTGCCTGGCGTGCGCGCCTGCCAGGTGGTAGGCGCCACCCACAAGGGCAAGACCGTACCCTACGCCTTCGTGCTGCTGCACGCAGGCGCGGCGGCGGACCCGGCAGGCTGGACCGCCGCGTGCAAGGCCGCGATGGCGGGTTTCAAGGCGCCGGCGGGCTTTAGCGTGCTGGACGAATTCCCTTCGGTGGAAAGCGCCAATTCGGTCAAGATCCAGAAGCACCGTCTGCGCGAGATGGCCGATGCCATACTCGCGGCTCCGCCCCTGACGCCTTCTGCCTGAACATGCCCGACCCCAAGCTCTTCTCGCGCAGCCCCCAGCCGCTGTATCTGCAGGCGGCGGCGCTGTTTCGCAGCAATATCCAGAACCGCACCTGGCGGCCCGGCCAGCAGATTCCGCCGCTGGAATCGCTGATGGCCACCTATGGCATCTCGCGCGCCACCATCCGACAGGCGTTCGGCCTGCTGGAAGACGATGGCCTGATCCGCCGCTCGCGCGGATCGGGCACCTTCGTCAACGCCGAACTGCCCGAGACGCCCACCCTGCTGATCCCCAAGACCTGGGCCGAAACCGTGGAACTGAGCAACCAGCTGGGCACAGTATCGCTGGTGGAATCCAGCGCCGATTCGCCCCTGCCCGACACGCTGGGCATGCCTTGCGGCGCGGACCGCAGCGGCAGCTTCCAGTATTTGCGGCGGATACACACCACCGATGGCGATCCCTTCTGCTATAGCGAGGTCTTCCTGGACAGCGTGCTGTTCCGCAAGCACCGCGCCCGCATCCGCAAGAGCACCGTGGCGCCGGTGCTGGACCAGTTCTACGGCGCGCGCATCAGCGAAGCGCGCCAGGTGCTGAACGTGATCGAGGCCGGCCAGGAATCCGCCGAGTCGCTGCAAATCCCCGTGTCCTCTCCGGTTGCGGAGTTGCGCCGCTATGCCTGCATCGACGGCCGCGTGGTGTATTTCGCGCGGCTGGAATTCCCGTTCCGCAAGGTGCGGATGGAATTCGACCTGCTGTCCCACCGCTAGACCGCTTTCACCACAAGGAGCTTCCCCACCGCGACCCGTCAGCTCAAGGCCAGAACAGAGCGCCGCAGCAGATCCCCAAGCGCCAGCAGTATCCGAACAAGATCCGGCATAAAGGAGACTAACCATGAAATGCCGTAGAACCCCCCGGATTTCCCTGAAGTTGCGCAGCACGCTAGCCCTGCTGTCCGCCTTCGCCGCCGCGCCCTGCGCCATGGCGCAGGCGATCTCCGATGACGTGGTCCGCCTGGGCCTGATCCTGGACATGAGCGGCGTGTATGCCGACGTCACGGGCAAAGGCAGCGCGACCGCCGCCGAAATGGCCATCGCCGACTTCGGTGGCACGGTGCTGGGCAAGAAGGTCGACCTGATGGTGGTGGATCACCAGAACAAGGCCGACATCGCCGCCGCCAAGGCGCGCGAGTGGTACGACACCCAGAAGGTCGACGCCATCATGGACGTGGCGGGCTCCGCCCCCGCGCTGGCCGTGCTGGAAGTGGCCCGCGAGAAAAAGAAGATCGTGGTGTTCAGCGGACCCGGCACCGAACGCATCACCAACGACCTGTGCTCGCCCTATTCCGTGCACTACACCTACGACACCTGGTCGCTGGCCAACACCACGGCGCGCGCCACGGTCGAGCAAGGCGGCAAGAGCTGGTACTTCCTGACGGCCGACTACGCCTTCGGTCACACCTTGCAAGCCTCCGCCACCGAAGTCGTCAAGGCCAACGGCGGCACCGTGCTGGGCGCATCGCGCCACCCGCTGGGCTCCAGCGATTTCGCCTCCTACCTGCTGCAGGCCCAGGCCAGCCGCGCGCAGATCGTGGGCCTGGCCAACGCCGGCGGCGACACGGTCAACGCCATCAAGGCGGCCAGCGAATTCGGGTTGACCAAGGGCGGCCAGAAGATGGCCGGACTGCTGCTGTACATCAACGACATCCACGCCATCGGCCTGGAAGCCGCCGCCGGCCTGACGCTGACGGAAGCCTTCTACTGGGACATGAACGACCAGACCCGGGCCTGGTCGCAGCGCTACTACGACAAGCTGAAGAAAATGCCCAACATGAGCCAGGCCGGCACGTATTCGTCGGTGATGCACTACCTGAAGGCGGTGCAGGCAGCCGGCACCGACGAGCCCACGGCGGTGATGAAGCAGATGAAGTCCATGCCCATCAACGACTTCTTCGCCACCAACGGCCGCATCCGCGAGGACGGGCGCATGGTGCACGACATGTACCTGTTCGAGGTGAAGAAGCCGTCCGAGTCCAAGCGGCCCTGGGACTACTACAAGCTGGTCGCCACCCTGCCTGGCGACCAGGCCTTCATGCCGCTGTCGCGCTCGTCCTGCCCGCTGGTGAAGAAGTAGCGGCAGCGCGAACGGCGGGCGCCTTCTAGGGCGCCCGCTCCACTATGCCCGCAACTTCCGGTCCAGTTCCAGCACGGACTGGTACAGCACGCGGGTGCCGCCCAGCAGCTGAGAGGATTCGATCCACTCTTCCGGGCAGTGGCTGCGGCCGTTCAGGCAGGGGATGAAGATCATGCCGATGGGACCCGTGGGCGCCATGTAGACCGCGTCGTGGCCCGCGCCGCTGGGCAGGCGCATCGAGGCATAGCCCAACAGGTCCGCGGCGGCCTGCACCGCATCCATCACCAGCGGCGTGCAGTCGGTGGGCCGGGCGCGGCTCAGCTGCGTGAAGCTGGCGGTCAGGCGCAGCGCCTTGAGGTCGCCCGTCACGCCAGCCATCAAGGTTTCCGGAAACGCATCCAGCACGGCATCGCTGTCGCTGCGCATTTCCAGCGTCAGTTCGACGCGCCCCGGCACCGCGTTGGCGGCATTGGGCGTCATGGACAGGCGGCCCACGGTGGCGACCACGTAATGCGGATTGCCGCTGGCGGCGCTGGCCTGGCGATTTGCGGCATCGATGATGCGGGCCGCGCCCACCAGGGCGTCGCGGCGGATGTCCATGGGCGTGGTGCCGGCATGGTCGGGCTGGCCTGCCACCGTGATCTGCACGCGGCGGATGCCGACGATGTTGGTGACCACGCCGATGGGCAGGCCGCGGCTTTCCAGCACCGGGCCTTGTTCGATATGCAGTTCGACGAAGGCGGCAGTGCCGCCCGGGCCGCGCAGCGGCGCGCCCAGCGCCGAGGGGTCGCCGCCGATGCGGGCAATGCCGGCCGCCAGCGTTTCGCCATCGGGGTTGCGGGCCTGCAGCATGTCGGGCGTCAACTGGCCGCAGAGGGCGCGGCTGCCGACGCAGGAGATGCCGTAGTCACTGGGCTCCTCGGACAGGAAGTCGATGACCTCGAAGGGGTGCTCCAGTTGAACGCCATGCTCGCGCAGGCTGTGGGCCACCTCGATGCCCGCCAGCACGCCGATGATGCCGTCGAATCGGCCGCCGGCCATGACGGTGTCGCAGTGCGAGCCGGTGGCGATGGGCTTGCGCGCCGGATCGCGCCCGGCCAGCGTGCCGACCAGGTTGCCGCCGGCGTCCAGGCGGGTCGAGAGGCCGGCGGCTTCGAATTCGCCGCGCAGCCAGGCGCGGGCTTCATCGAACAGCGGCGAGAACGCGCGGCGGGTCCAGGGGACGTCCGGCAGGGTATATCGGGAGAGAGTTTCGACGCGGGCCCAGAGGCGCTCGGCGTTAAGGGGGGGAAACTGCACAGACATTGCCGTGTCCCTCAAGCCTGGCGCGGGCGCAGGAAGCGGCCGTTGCCCTTCTGGTTGACGATGCGCTGTCCGTCATAGACCTGCTGGCCGCGGCACCAGGTGCCCGAGACGCGAACGCTGAACTCGCGGCCCTCGAACGAGCTCCACTGCACCGCCGACAGGCTGGTCGACGGATCGAAGGCATAGCGTTCCGGCTTGAGAATGACGATGTCGGCGTCCTTGCCCACGTCCAGCGTGCCCTTGCGGTCATCCAGCAGGAAGTGCTGCGCGGGGTTGCGGCTCAGTTGGCGCACCACCATGGACGGCGCGATGCCATGCTCTTCGCAGCCGGTCCAGAAGGCAGGCAGCAGCGTCTCCAGGCCGGGGCCGCCGGACGAGTTCTTGAACACGTTCGGATTCTGCTTGCGCTCCAGGCCCCAGCTGACATGGTCCGACGACACGAAGGTGCATTCGTCGTTGGCAATATGGGTCCAGAGCAGGTCGACCTCGGCCTTGGGCCGGATCGGCGGATAGTGCTTGGTCTTCGCGCCGAAGCGGCGGGTGTGCTCTTCGTGGTTCAGCATCAGATACTGGATGCAGGTTTCAATACTGGCGCGATGACCGCTGCGGCGGTACATATTGCAGATCTCAAAGCCGCGCGAGGTCGACACATGCACCGCGTGGGCGCGGGCGCCGGTTTCGGCGCCGATCTCATAGATCAGCGCCGTGGCCAGGTTCTCGATCAGCGGCGTGTGCGCCCGCATGAAGGCGTCCCAGCCCGTGTCCTCGGCCTCGACCAGGCGCGCGATGTTCTTGCGGGTCAGTTCCTGCATCTGGTTGTGCACGCCGCAAACCAGTCCGGACGGGGCAATCAGGCGGAAGGCTTCGTACAGGTCGTCTTCCTCGATGCGGGGAAACCGGCCCGGCGTGGCTTCGAAGGTAGAGAACTTGAACGCGCAGACCCCGCCTTCGATCAGGCCGGCCGCCGCCGCCAGGCCGTGCTGGGTGTTCAGGGTGCCGAACAGCGCCACGTCCACGTGGCAGTCGCGCTCGACTTCGGCGATCTTGGCCTCCAGTTGCGGGCGCGAGGCCACGGGTTCCGGATCGTCGTAAGGCATGTCGACCATGACCGTTACCCCGCCCGCCGCCGCCGCGCGCGACGCCCAGCCCAATCCCTCCTGGTTCAGCTGGCTGCCCGAGTGCACCTGGCCGTCGACCACGCCGGGCACGATCCACTGGCCGCGCGCATCCACGCTGTCGCGGGCCGCGGGAGGCTGACCAACGCCGCGCGCCGCGATCTTGCCGTCCCTCACCGCCAGCCAGCCGTCCATCGCCACGCCATCCGGGTCGACGATATTGCCGCGCACCACCAAATCGAAATCGCTCATGACCGCTTCCATCCTGGGTTGAATGCAGGCAGTGTAGGAGCCCCCTCCCAAAACGTCTTATGCTTATATGTGCGTGAGAATTAACATCAGGTTAAGCATATGAAATTGAATCTACGGCAGATCGAGGTCTTCCGGGCCATCATGCTCAGCGGTTCCATCAGTGGCGCGTCCAAGCTGCTTTTTGTCTCGCAGCCCGCGGTCAGCCGGCTGATCTCCTATACGGAACAACGCCTGGGCCTGATGCTGTTCCAGCGCATCAAGGGCCGGCTGTACCCCACGCCGGAAGCCCACCGGCTGTTCGTGGAGGTCACGGCGCTCTACCAGAACGTGCAGCGGGTCAACGAAGTGGCGGACAACCTGGCGGAAAACCGCGAAGGCCAGTTGCGGCTGTCCTGCAGCCCCAGCCTCGGCCAATCCCTGCTGCCGCGCGCGATCGCGCAGTTCCGGCGGCAATTCCCGGAAGTGCGCATCGTGCTGCAGACCCTGATCCCCGCAGTGATGCTGCAATCGCTGCTGACGCAGCAGGTGGAACTGGGCGTGGCCTACATGCCCGTGGACCACCCCAGCCTGGCATGGCAGCCGCTGTATGAAAACCAGATCGTGGCGGTACTGCCCAAAGGCCATCCGCTGGCGGCGCGCGGCCGCGTAACGGTGCACGATCTGGCCGAAGAGCCTCTGATCGGCTATAGCGCCGACATTCCCTTCGGCATGTTGATCAACAAACTGTTCGGCGGCGAGAACGAGCAGCCCGAACCGCGCATCGAGGTTCAGCAAGCCCACGTCGCCTGCGCGCTGGTGCAAGCCGGCGCCGGGGTGGCGCTGGTGGACGAGATCACGGTCGCCGGGCCGATCTGGTCGGAAGTGGTGACCCTGCCCATCATCGGCACCGTGAATGCGCCGGTCAATGTGTTCCACGTCCAGCTCCAGCCGCTATCCCGGCTGGCATTGGCCTTTATCGACGTGCTGCACAAGCTCGACCAGCGCGCCTAGCGCGGCTGCGCACCTTGCCCCGCGCCTAGGGGATATCCCTCAGGCCATGCGGCGGGCGCCCTATCGCTCCGCTATGAGCGCGCCCAGCAATTAACATGATGTTATGTACAAAGCATAAAAGGTAATACGACATTATCAAGCTTGCTTCCTATGATCCCCCCGTCCATCCCGCACAAGCGCTGCGGGATCGTTGAAAACAGCAATCGGGAGGAATGGGGTCATGGGAAGAATCTTGACGATGCAGGACGTCGAAGCCGCGGTTCGCGGCGGCTCGGTATTCGCCTGCGGCGGCGGCGGCTGGGCCGAGCATGGGCGCGAACTGGGCTCGCTGGCCGTAACCATCGGCCGCCCTGAACTGGTGACCATGGACGAGGTGCCGGACGACGCATGGATCGCCACCGCGGCCGCCATCGGCGCGCCGGGCGGACTCACCGACTGGCAGATGCTGGGCATCGACTACGTCAAGGCCGCGCAGCGGCTGCAGGACGCGCTCGGAGAACGGGTCTATGGACTGATCATCGGCCAGAACGGCATGTCCAGCACCTTGAACGGCTGGCTGCCTTCGGCGGTGCTGGGCACCAAGGTGGTCGACGCCGTGGGCGACATCCGCGCCCACCCCACCGGCGACATGGGTTCGTTGGGATTGGCGGGCAGCCCTGAACCGATGATCCAGTGCGCGGTGGGCGGCAACCGCTCCAGCAACTCCTATATGGAGCTGACCGTCCACGGCGCCACCGGCAAGGTCTCGCCGGTGCTGCGCAAGGCGGCCGACATGGCGGGCGGCTTCATCGCCAGCTGCCGCAACCCCATACGCGCATCCTACGTGCGCCGCCACGCCGCGCTGGGCGGCATCAGCAAGGCGCTGGCGCTGGGCGAGGCCATCATCGCGGCGCAGCCGCGCGGCGGCAGCGCGGTCATCGATGCGATCTGCAAGGCCACGCAGGGCGAGATCATCGCTTCCGGCAAGGTGGTGCGCAACACGCTGCGCTACACCGAAGAAGCCTTCGACATCGGCACCGTCGAAATCGGTGAAGGCGCCGCCAAGCGCGTCATCCATGTGATGAACGAGCACATGGCGGTGACCGACAACCACGGAGAACGGGTCGCCTGCTACCCGGACGTGATCACCACGCTGGACAGCGATGGCAACCCGGTCAGCGCGGGCAAGCTGCGCGAGGGCCTGCAGGTCAGCGTCCTGCACGTGCGCAAGCAACACATCCCCCTCTCCTCCAGCGTGACGGACCCGTCGGTCTACCCCATCGTGGAAAAGGCGCTGGGCATGAACTTCACCGACTACGCATTGGCATCCTGAGGTAAATGGCGTGAAACGAGAATTCAATATCCCCGGCGGCAACACCCTGCGCTGCAAAGGCTGGCGCCAGGAAGCGCTGCTGCGCCTGCTGGAAAACGTGCTGGCGGTGGGCGAAGACCCGGCCAACCTGGTGGTCTATGCGGCGCTGGGCCGCGCCGCGCGCGACTGGCCCGCGCATGACGCCATGGTCAAAGCCCTGATGGAACTGGAGGAAGATCAGACGCTCATCGTGCAATCGGGCAAGCCCATCGGCGTGCTGCGCACGCATCCGCAAGCGCCGATCGTGATCATGGCGAACTGCAACATGGTCGGTCAGTGGGCGCACGCCGAGAACTTCTACCAGCTGGAACGCGACAACCTGATCTGCTGGGGCGGACTGACAGCGGGCGACTGGCAGTACATCGGCTCGCAAGGCGTGATCCAGGGCACCTACGAGATCTTCTCGCGCATCGCCGAACGCCATTTCGACAACGATCTGCGCGGACGCTTCATCCTGACGGCGGGCATGGGCGGCATGGGCGGCGCGCAGCCGCTGGCAGGCCGCATGGCGAATGCCGCCATCCTCACGGTGGAGATCAACCCCGAGCGCATCGAAAAGCGCATCAAGGCGGGCTTCCTCGAACGGCGCGCCGACTCCCTGGACGAAGCCCTGGATCTGATCTGCCAGGCACAGGCCCGCCGCGAACCCATTTCGGTCGGTCTGCTGGGCAACGCCGCAGACGTCTACCCCGAAATCCTGGCTCGCGGCATCGTGCCCGACATTGTCACCGACCAGACCTCGGCGCACGACCTGGTCTATGGCTACATCCCCGCTGGCCATACGCTGGAACAAGTGGCGGAAATGCGCCGCAGCGACGTGTCTGGACTGATGGACGCCAGCCGCGCCTCGATCGTCCGGCATGTCACCGCCATGCTCGGGTTCCAGGACCGCGGCTCGGTTGTGTTCGACAACGGCAACCTCATCCGCACCCACGCCAAACAGGGCGGCGTCGAACGCGCCTTCGAGATCCCGGTTTTCACCGAAGCCTTCCTTCGGCCCCTGTTCGCCCGCGCCATCGGTCCATTCCGCTGGATCGCGCTGTCGAACGACGCCGACGACATCCGCAAGATCGACGACTTCCTGCTGCAACGCTTTCCGGACAACTTCATCGTGTCCAACTGGATCCGCCTGGCGCGTAAGGAAGTACCGTTCGAGGGCTTGCCCGCGCGCATCGCCTGGCTTGGGCACGGCGAGCGCACCGAGCTGGCGCTGGAAGTCAACCGGATGGTGCGCGAAGGCGTGCTCAGCGCGCCCGTGGCCTTCACGCGCGACCACTTGGACGCCGGCGCCATGGCCCATCCGAACATCATGACGGAAAACATGCGCGACGGCTCCGACGCCATCGCCGACTGGCCGTTGCTCAATGCCATGATCAATTGCTCGTCCAGCGCCGATCTGGTGGCGATCCATTCCGGCGGCGGCGGATACAGCGGCTACATGACCAGCGCCGGCGTCACGGTGGTGGCTGACGGCACCGCGGCCGCCGACCAGCGGCTGCGCCTGTCGATGACCAACGACACCGCCAGCGGCGTGCTGCGCTATGCCGACGCCGGCTACGAAGAGGCGCTGGACGAAGTGCAGAAAAAGGGCATCGCCCGCATCGACACCGCACGACAAGGGCATGACAGCCCTGGACGTGATCTCAGGGGAAAGCAATGAAAGACATCACGATCAATCCGGGAGTCGGGGCTCCACCCGGCCGTCCGGCACATCAGACTTCGGCGCACGAGCGCAGCGGCCGCAAGGCGGTGATTGCGGCATCGGCAGGCAATGCCCTCGAATGGTATGACTTCACCGTCTATGCCTTGTTCGCCGTCTATATCGGGCAGAACTTTTTCCATAACGCCGACCCGACCGTGCAATTGATGGCCTCGTTCCTGGCCTTCGGCCTGGGCTTCGTGGTGCGGCCCCTGGGCGCGCTGGTGCTGGGTTCCTATGGCGACCGCGCCGGGCGCAAGGCGGCGCTGACACTGACCATCATGCTGATGGCCGTGGGCACGCTGCTGATCGCGGCGGCGCCGCCTTATGCCGCGATCGGCGTGGGCGCTCCGCTGCTGATCGTCTGCGGCCGCGTGCTGCAGGGTTTCTCTGCCGGCGGCGAGGTCGGCGGCGCCACCGCCTTCCTGGTCGAGCATGCGCCAGAAGGCAAGCGCGGCCAGTACGCCTCGTGGCTGCAGGCCAGCATGGGGATCTCCAACCTGCTGGGCGCGCTGGTGGCGACCCTGGTCACCACGCTGCTGACCGAACAGCAGGTGGGCGAATGGGGCTGGCGCGTGCCCTTCATCATCGGCCTCGCAATCGCCCCGGTGGGTCTGTGGATGCGTCGGGCGCTGGACGAAACGCCGCATTTCCGCGAGGAACAGGCACGCCAGGCGCGCCAGGGTGACCACGTCAAGGCGCCGCTGCTGGCGGTCGTTCGGGACTATCCCAAGGAGCTGCTGACCGGCCTGTGCATGTCGGTGCTGTGGGCCGTCGGACCCTATGCTCTCATCATTTTCATGCCCATCTATGTGCAGAAATCGCTGGGCTTCAGCAGTTCGCAGGCCTTCCTGGCGGCGCTGGTGGGCAATCTGTTCCTGATCGGCGGCTGCGTATTTTCCGGCACGCTATCGGATCGCTACGGCCGCCGCAATGTGCTGCGCGCGGCGGCGCTGATCCTGCTGATCGCCGTCTACCCGCTGATGATGTGGCTGAAGGCAACGCATACCCAGGGCGCGCTCATCGTGGTGCAGTCGCTGTTCTGCCTGATGGTGGCCATGTACGTGGGCGTCGCCCCCGCAGCGCTGTCGGAAGTGTTTCCCACCAGCGTGCGCTCTTCGGGCATGTCCCTGTCGTACAACACGGCAGTCACCGTCCTGGGCGGATTCGCGCCGGCCATTCTTACGTGGATCACCTACACCACCGGGGTGGCGTTCGCGCCCGCGCTGTACGTAATGGGCGCCTGCGTGGTCGCGCTGGTGGCCTTGACGATTCTGCCGCAGGGCCGCCATGTCTAAAGTCCGCAATTCATTGATCGCCACCGCCGCGTTCGCGCTGGCCGGCTTGTGCTCGGCGCCGCTTGCGGCTTCTGAACCGCCGCGCGCGGCCGAACTGGTGCTGCTGGGCGTGGCGGGGGGGCCAACCTGGTACGGCGACGATTCGCCGCATGGAATCTCTTCCGCGGTGCTGGTCGACGGACGGGCATACATCGTCGACCTGGGCTCGGGCGCGTACCGCCAGTTGCGCCGCGCCGGCGTCAAGCCCGGCTCGGAACAGGCTGTCTTCCTGACGCACCTGCATACCGACCACATCATCGACTTGGCCAACCTGCTGATGTATGACCCCAGCGCCCGGCGCCGCGCCAAGGCATCGATGCAGATTTACGGACCCGGCCGGCGCGGCGCCCTACCGCCGCTTGCGCCAGGCATGAAGGACGACCCCGTGATCCACGCGGAGAATCCTTCCGCGGGTACTCGCGACCTGGTCGAATCGGTCATCGCCGGCATGTCGGCCGATCTGAACATACGGGTGCGCAGCGAAGGCGTGCCGGATATCCGGCAGTTCTTCCAGGCTCACGACATCGAGGTTCCGGCCGGCGTGGTCAAGGATCCCAACACCGAACCGGCCCCACCGATGGAGCCGTTCTCCGTCTGGCAGGACGAACGCGTCAAGGTCAGCGCCATCCTGGTGCCGCACGGACTGGTGTATCCCAACTTCGCCTACCGTTTCGACACCAAGGCTGGCTCGGTGGTGTTCTCCGGCGATACAGCGGTCAGCGAAAACCTGATCAAGCTGGCACGCGGCGCGGACATCCTGGTGCATGAGGCGATCGACCCGGCCTGGGTCGACCACATCGTCGGCGCCAAGCCCTGGGATGCGCGCCAGCAGGCGCTGGCCAAGCAACTGCTGGAGGCCCACACCACACCGCAGCAGGTGGGCGAGGTAGCCACCCGCGCCGGCGTCAAGACGCTGGTGCTGTCGCACCTGGTGCCGGGCGACGCCCCCGCGGAGCATTGGCTGCAGGCGCGGCAGACTTTCCGCGGACCCGTCGTGCTGGGTCAGGACCTGCTGCGCCTGCCCCTGGACGCCCCGCGCCAGCCCTAGCGGCCCGGCGTTCTTTCCAGCTGTGCTTCGTCACTGCCGGCCGCCTGGCGGTCGGCAGTGACGCCGCGCCTGTTTCTTCCATCCTGCCCGGAGTCGCTATGCCTATGCAGAACTCGCCGTCCGCCCCTGTCCGTCTGCGCGGAGCGGCCATCCGCCTGTCCCTTGCCGTCGCCGCGCTGCTGGGGATCCATGCGGCACCCGTGGCCGCCGCTTGTGCAGCCGTCAATCTGGACGGACGCTCGCTCACCCTGGCGCAGATCGAATCCGTCGCCAGACTAGGCTGCGGCGTGGCGCTGGCCGATGAAGCCATGCAGCGCGCGGAACGCTCCTACGACCTGCTGCTGGCCTACGCGCGCCTGGACCGGCCTGTGTACGGCTTGAACCGGGGCGTGGGGCTGAACAAGGACCAGACCATTTTCAAGGGCGGAGAGATTTCGCCCGAAGTCCGCAAATTGTCGGAGCAGTTCAACCGCAACCTGCTGCGCTCGCACAGCGCCGCCTATGGCGCGGAAGCGCCTCAGGAAGTCACCCGGGCGGCGATGCTGATCCGGCTGAATACCGCGCTGTTCGGCGGTTCCGGCTTGCAGCCGGCCGTGTTGCGCCAGTACGCCCAATTCCTCAATCGCGGCGTCACCCCGGTCATGTTCGGCGAGGGCTCGGTCGGACAGGCCGACATCACGATTCTTCCGCAGATCGGACTGGCGATGATGGGCGAAGGCCAGGCCTATTACCGCGGCCAGCGCTTGCCCGCCGCGCAGGCGCTGCGTCAGGCAGGCCTTGAGCCAGTGCAGCCCTTCGGCAAGGACGCCCTGGCCATCGTCAGTTCCAACGCCTATGGCGCCGCCATCGCATCGCTGGCGGCCCTGGACGCGGCCAGGCTGCTGTCCCAAGCCGATGCGGTCGCCGCGCTGTCGCTCGAGGGGCTGGACGGCAACCTGGCACCGGTACTGTCCGCGTCACAGGCCCAACGGCCCTATGACGGACAAGTGAACACGGCTGAACACATCCGCGTCCTGTTGCGCGGCAGCTCCCTGTGGCAGCGAGATACGCAACGCGCGCTACAGGATCCGTTGAGCTTTCGCACCGTGAGCCAGGCGCACGGCGCGGCGCGCGACATGCTGGCGCTGCTGCAGCGGCAATTGCTGCTGCAGATCAACAGTTCCGACGACAACCCGACCGTGGCGCTGGACGCGCAGCCGGCGGAAAATGCTCCTTCGTACGAGCTGCAGTTCTACGTGACGGAAGGTCCGGTCCGCGGCGCCGTACTGCCAAACGCCGGCTTCGATCCCAGCGCGTGGGCGCTGCCTTTGCAGGGCATGGGCATCGCCTTGTCCCAGGTGGCGCAGCTGTCGGCCCAGCGCACGCTGCGACTGACCGACACCGCGTTCACCGGACTCCCCCGGTTTCTCAGCCCGGGCAACGGCGCAATTGGCTACGGCCCTATCCAGAAGACGGTGTCGTCGCTGGCGACGGAGATAAGAGTGCTGGCGCTGCCGGTGATGACCGACGTTCAGCCCCAGGCCGGCAACATCGAAGACGTCGGCACCAACGCGCCGACCACGGCCCGCCGGATGGCGGCCCAGATCGATCGGTTGACGATGCTGCTGGCCGTGGAGTTGATGCACGCCGCCCAAGCCGTGGATCTGCGCGTGGCCCAGCGTCCCGGCTTCATGGTCGGAGCGGGAACCGGCGACCTGTGGCGCGATTTCCGCAAGCAGGTCCCCTATATGGCCGAAGACCGCCGCAACGATGAGGACATCGTCCGCGCCAGCGATTTTCTCGTGCGGCAGCGGCAACAGCCGGCAGGGGCTGGCGTGGCGCCCTGACCACCTGCCATGCCGCGCCCCTGCCAGCCGTGGCCGCCTACGCGGCCACGGCCTCCTCCAGCATCTCCAACCGGTCCTGGCCCCAGAACACCTCGCCCCGGTACACATAGGCGGGCGAGCCGAACACCCCGGCCGCGACCGCGTCGTCGGTATTGCGGCGGTAGGTGGTCTCGATGCCGGGCTCGGCCGCCGCAGCCAGCAGCGCCGGCGCATCCAGCCCCTGGCGCAGCAGGATGACGCGCAAGGTGGCCTCGTCAGAAATGTCCTGCTCGTCGCACCACTCGGCCTTGAGGATCGCCTTGTACAGCGCCGCCACTGGCAGGCCGGCCTGATCCGCCGCGATGACAAGACGCGAGGCCAGGCCCGCATCCGGACACATATATGCCGGCTGCGCGTTGACATGGATATCCAGCTTGCGGCACCAGCGCGCCAGCTCCGTCACCCGGTAGGCCTGGCGCTCGGGCGAACGCAGGCCCAGCAGGATGCCGCCGGTGCGGGCGTAGACCTCGGGCAGGTCCACCGGCAGGTAGCGGATCCGGGCTTGCTGGCGCGCGGCCAGCGCCTCCAGCCTGTCGGCGCCCAGATAGGCCCAGTCGGAGTTCATCCAGAAGTAATAGTCGATGGTCTTCATGGCGTCCTCAAATCGGCGCGGGCAGGCACCCGCAAGGCGGCCACCGCGGGGGCCTCGCTGCGCATCAGCCAGGCGCTGAACAAAGCGATCACCCCCAGGATGCTCAGGTACCACACCACATACCGGGGATCGCCCCCGCCCTTGGCCAGCAGCCAGGTCGCCACGATCGGCGCCAAGCCGCCGCCGATGGCGCCGGATACCTGTACCGCCAGCGAAATGCCGGTGTAGCGCACCTCGGCCGGGAACTGGCTGGAGAACAAGGTGCCTTCCGGCCCGTACAGGCAAGCGTAGACCAGGCCGACCGCCAGGCATACCGCAAGGATGATCCACGAGGTGTCGCGGGTGCCCAGCAAATGGAAGAAGACCGGCGCGCAAGCCAGGATGCCCAGGGTGCCGACCATGAAGACCCATTTATGGCCGATCTTGTCGCCCAGCATGCCGAACAGCGGCATGGTGAACAGCGCAACAGCCGCGCCCCAGATCGTGGCGTCCAGCATGACCGAGCGCGCGATGCCCAGGGTGCCCGTGGCGTAGGCCAGCGAAAAGGTCACCACGGTGTAGAACCAGGTCACTTCCGCCAGCCTGGCGCCCACCACCACCAGCAGGGCGCGGCGATGGTGCTTCAATACCTCGGCCACCGGCACCTCGACCTTGGCGCCCTTCTCCTTCATCTGCTCGAAGTCGGGCGATTCGGCCACCTTGACCCGGATGAACCAGCCCACCAGCAGCAGTATCACGCTGGCCAGGAACGGCAGCCGCCAGCCCCAGGCCAGCATGTCGGCTTCGGGCAAGCTGGCGACCGCGCCCATCGCCAACGACGACAGGATCAGGCCCGGCGCGACCCCGGCCTGCGGCAGGCTGCCGAAAAAGCCCTTCTTGCCGTCCGGCGCATGTTCCACCGCCATCAGCACCGCTCCACCCCATTCGCCGCCCACCGCAATGCCTTGCAGGAAGCGCATCAGCACCAGCAGCACGGCGGCCCAGTAGCCGATCTGCTCATAGGACGGGATCAACCCGATCAGGATGGTGGGCACGCCCATCAGCAGCAAGGTGATCAGCAGCATGGATTTGCGGCCGATCTTGTCGCCGTAATGGCCGAAGATCACGCCGCCCAGGGGCCGCGCGAAGAAGCCCACGGAATAGGTGGCGAACGCGGCCAGCGTGCCGGTCAGCGGATCGAAGGATGGAAAGAAGATTTTGTTGAAGATCAGCGCGGCAGCGGTGCCGTACAGGAAAAAGTCGTACCACTCGATGGTGGTGCCCATCATGCTGGCCAGTCCGGCCGTCACGTAATCGCGGCGCGAGCGCGCAGCCGCAGGCTTGGTCGTCATCATCATGACTCCCCAAAAAAAGTTCTGGAAGAATGTGGCTGCGCGGTATCAGGCGGCAGGCAGCGGCAAAGGCGCAATGCCGTGCGTCTGGCGGGCCCAGTAGTTGAACGTCGCGTTGACGATCGAGGGCTTGAGCAGATAGTCGTGCGCTTCGCGCGCCAGCGCGTCGTCCACCGGCGTCAGCGGTCCGAACGCCTGCGCGCGGATCTGCATGCGCGCCGCGCGTTCCAGGTACACCGACAGGTAGGTCGCCTCTTCGCAGGTCACGCCGGCAGTCAGGTAGCCGTGATGCGCCAGGATGATGGCGCGCTTTTTACCCAGCGCGCCGGAAATGATCACGCCTTCCTGGTCGGCGATCGGCACCCCGGGCCATTCGCCCAGGAACGCGCAGTCGTCGTGCAGCGGCGTCATGTCCATCTGCGAGATCACCAGCGGCTGGCGCGCCGCGGCCAGCGCCGAGGCCCAGGGCGAATGAGTGTGGATGATGGACTGCACGTCGGGCCGCGCCTCGTACACCCACAGGTGAAAGCGGGTGGCCGGGTTAGCCATGCCCTCGCCCGTCAGCGTGTGCAGGTCGCGGTCCACTTCGATGAAGTCGGCCGGCGTGGCTTCGTCGAAGCCCAGCCCGAAGCGCAGGGTCCAATAGGCCCCCGGCCGCTGCGAGCGCACGCTGATCTGGCCCGCCAGCCCCGCTTCCTGCTCGGTCATGGCCAGGATGCGACAGGCATAGGCCATGGTTTCCTGGATGCTGCGCGGCACGGCGTGCAGATGGCGCGCCATTTCCTGCGTGGCGCGGGTGTCGAAATAGGATTTCTCTCGTAATGCGGTGCTCATGTCTTCCCCTGTGTATTGCCCGCGTCATCAGCGCCACCGGACGCCGCGCGAGGTATGCACAGTATGGAAAGCAAGCCGCGATACAGCCATGCAGCCAGGGTCATAGCTGCTATTCGAGTCCGCCGGGACGGCTAGCGCGCCGCGATGCGGTGCGCGACGGCCAGCAAATCGCGCACCAGCGGCAGGGGCTGGCGGTTGGCCAGGGTGATCGCGACCACGCGGCGCCGCAAGATGGGGCTACGGACCCGGACCTTGCGCAGGCCGTACTCGGTCAGCAGCTTGTCCGGAATGCGGGACGGAAGAATGCAGGCGCCCACGCCGGAGGACACCAGCTTGAGCATGGCGTCTATGGTTTCGGCCTCGGCCGCGAACTCGGGCTCCAGCCCTGCGCTGTGGATCATCTTGCGCAGCGCGTAATGCGGCGGGAAGCCCACCAGCCGCAGATCCATGCCGGCCAGGTCGACGTCGTCCGGCAGCGGCACGTCGCCGCGCACGATCAGGCACATATCGTCATCGAACAGTGTGGCCGACGCCAGGTTGTCAGACGCCACCGCCGCGTCATAGACGAAGCCCACGTCGGCCTTGCCGCTTTCCACCAGCGCCACCACCTCGGGCGAACTGCGACCCATCACGGACAGGTTCACGTGTTCATGGCTACTGACGAAACTGGCCACCACCTCGGCCATGAAGTAGTAGCTGAGCGTGTGCACGGTGGCGAGCCGGACCGTCCCCTGCGTCACGCCCTCGCGCTGGCGCACGGCCTCCAGCACCCGGTCTATGTTGCGGTAGGCGGGCTGGATGCCATCCAACAGGCGCGCGCCCGCCTCGGTCAGCTCCACGCCGCGTCCGGTGCGGGTGAACAGCGGCTTGCCCACG
Organism: Achromobacter sp. SD115; assembly: GCF_017355315.1. Taxonomy (NCBI): domain Bacteria; kingdom Pseudomonadati; phylum Pseudomonadota; class Betaproteobacteria; order Burkholderiales; family Alcaligenaceae; genus Achromobacter; species Achromobacter sp. SD115. The sequence continues at coordinate 244,050 of NZ_JADIJM010000005.1, forward strand.
TGGGCCTCCAGCGCCGCCAGCTGCCGGCTCAGCCCGGACTGGGTCTGATCCAGGTCCTCCGCCGCGCGCGATAGCGATTTGAGTTCCGCGATGCGCAAGAAATAACGCAACTGCCGGTCCGGTGTATCCATGCTGCCCTCCCGCCCCCTATTCGATGCGCTCATGCCGGCGCGGCTGACAGTGTGCACCAGGGACCGGTCCGGCACTACGGGGATTTGCGCTAAGCCCGGGTTGGCGTACCCTGACATACCCAGACCGCAGCCAGAGAAAGGAACCCGCATGACCGCGCCCCCACCCCAGCGTCCCATCGCCGCCACCATTGCCGCGGTCGTGCGCGAAGGACACGTGCTGCTGGTGCAACGCGCCAATCCGCCGGACCAGGGTCGCTGGGCCTTTCCCGGCGGCAAGATCGACGCGGGCGAAGGCGTGCTTGCCGCCGCCGCGCGCGAGCTGCTGGAAGAAACCGGCGTGCGCGCCGAATCGCTGCATGTATTCGACGCCGTCGACGTCTACGACCGCGACGACACGGGCGCGCTGCGCCGCCACTTCATCCTGATCGCCGTGCTGTGCCGCTGGCAAGCCGGCGAACCGGTAGCGGGCGACGACGCCGCCGACGCCCGCTGGGTATCGCTGGAAGAACTAGACGCGCACTCGCTGGCGACCAGCTTCGGCGTGGCGGAACTGGCGCACAAGGCGGCTGCGCTGTCGGCCGCGCTCTGAAGCCTCGGTATGCCGGCCGCGGATCCGGCTTTCCTCAAACCGCCACGCTTTCCAACAACCAGTCGCGGAACGCCTTCATCTTGCCTGACATGGCCCCCCTGCCCGGCCACACCAGGTAATAGCCGAATTCTTCCAGCCAGGCGTCGCCGGCCAGTCTGACCAGACGTCCCGCCGCCAGTTCGTCCTGCACCATCGCCAGCGGCAGCAGGCCCGCGCCCTGGCCCGCGGCCACCGCCTGCAGCAGCAGGCTGCCATCGTCGAAGGCAGGCCCCCGCGGCGTGCCCGCGTCCTCCACGCCCTGCGCCGCGAACCACAGTTGCCAGCCGCCGCGCGTCTCGTCATGGACGCGCGGCCAGCCCAGCAAATCCTGCGCCGCAGCCGGCATGCCCAGCTTTGTCACCAGACCGGCCGACGCCACCGGCACGACTTCGACCGTCAACACATGTACGCTTTGCAGTCCCGCGTAGCGGCCCAGTCCGTGGCGGATGGCGAGGTCCGCGCCGTCCCGGCCGAATGCGGCCAGCGCGTTGCTGGTGACGATCTGCAGATCGATCTGCGGATGGCGGGCGTGGAAGTCATGCAGCCGGGGAACCAGCCAGGCCGACGCGAAGAACGCAGTGGTGCTGACCGTGAGCACGCGGCTCTCTGACGGCAAGGCAATACGAGCGGATGCGGCCAGGATCTGGCGGAAGGCGTTGCGCACCGGCGGCAGAAAGCCGTGGCCAGCATCCGTCAGCTGAATGCCGCGGTTCACGCGCAGGAACAGGGCCACGCCCAGATGCTGCTCCAGCGACTTGATCATCTGGCTGACCGCGCCGGGCGTCACGCACAGTTCCCGTGCCGCATCCTTCACGGAAAGATGGCGGGCCGCGGCCTCGAAGGCGCGCAGCGCGTTAAGCGGGGGGAGTCGCGGAGCGGTCATGGCGCTGGCAATGAATTATTTAGTTTTTCTAATCTATTCAAGATAGAAATCGTGGTTTGTCTTGCCGTCTTATAGGAATTAACTTGAACACTTCCTATTGGATCCAAGCTCTATAAAGAATAGATGAACTATACGAAAAATATCAAGGAAACAGCCGGCCTGCACCACCTGGACCTGCTCGCGGTCGCCGCCCTGATCCGGTCCGGCGAGGTCTCGCCGGTAGAGATCGCGCGCGCGCAGCTGCACCGGATCGAGGCTCTGGACGGCGAGCTGCGCAGCTATGCCTGCGTGACGGCGGCGTCCGCGCTGCAAGAGGCGCAGGCCGCGGAAACCGAGATACGCCAAGGACACTATCGCGGCCCCCTGCATGGCGTGCCCATCGGACTGAAAGACCTGTTCCGCCGCAAAGGCGTACCGACCGCCGCCGGCACCGCCATCCACCGCGACACGCCCGCGGATCACGACGCCACCGTAGTCCGCCGCCTGCGCGACGCGGGCGCGGTGCTGCTGGGGCAGTTGCAGATGACCGAAGGCGCGTACTCCGATCACCACCCGAGCGTCGCGCCGCCGCGCAACCCATGGAACGCGGATTACTGGACCGGCATCTCATCCAGCGGATCGGCGGTGGCGACGGCTGCGGGCCTGTGCTTTGGTGCGACCGCGTCGGACACCGGCGGCTCCATACGCTGGCCCTGCGCCGCCACCGGGCTGACCGGCATCAAGCCCACCTGGGGCCGCGTCAGCCGCCACGGCGTATTCGAACTTGCGACGTCCCTGGATCATGCCGGCGTCATCGCGCGCAGCGCGCAGGACGCCGCGGTACTGCTGGAGGCGATCGCCGGCCCCGACCCGGCGGATCCAACGGCACTGCAGGCGCCCGTCCCGCGCTACGCGCAGGAAGCCGAAACCCCGGTCGGCGGCTTGCGGATCGGCGTGGATCCGGACTGGAACGCCAGCGAGGTCGATCCGCAGACTCAGCGCATGATGGCGGCGGCCATGCAGGTTTTCGAACAGCTGGGCGCGACCCTGGTGCCGCTGCGCTTCCCCTCTGATGACGCCGCGCAGGCCGTGCGCGATTGGGCGCCGCTCTGCGCGGTGGAAGCGGCCCTTGCGCACGCCGCCACCTATCCCTCGCGCAAGGCGGAATACGGACCGGTGCTGGCCGGCGTGATCGAGGCGGGCCACGCGCTGTCGGGCCCGGCCTACCAGCGCATCCTGTTGCGCCGCATGGCCATGCGCGGCCAGGTCGACGCACTGTTCGCCAAGGTCGACGCGCTGCTGACGCCGGTACAGCCCATGCCGCCGCTGACCCTGGGCGCCATCAGCGTGCTGGGCCAGCAGCCCGGACTGGTCGAAGCGCTGCAGCGCTATACCTGCGTGTTCGACATGACGGGCCATCCCTGCCTGACGCTGCCCGCCGGCCAGTGCCAGGCCGGCATGCCGATGGGGCTGCAACTGGTGGCGGCGCATCTGGGCGAGCCTGTGCTGTTCCGGCTGGGCGCGGCATTCCAGGCGGCCACGGGCTGGCACCTGCGCCGGCCAGCGACGTGAGGCCGACGATGAACATGCGTGCGCAACACGACGCTGCCCCAGCCTCCGCCGGCCGGATCTTCCACGGCTGGCGGGTAGTGGCGGCGGCCTTCGTCATTACTTTGCTGGGCTTCGGCAGCGCCTATTCCTTCAGCGCCTTCGTCGAAGCCTTGCAGCGCGACTTCGCCGCCACGCGCGGCGCGGTGTCGCTGGTGTTCTCGCTGGCGGGCTGCCTCTACTTCGGTTTCGGCGTGGTCAGCGGCCCCCTGGCGGACCGCTACGGTTCGCGCCGCATGGCATGGATAGGCATGCTGCTGGTGGCGCTGGGCCTGGCGCTCGCCAGCGCCGCGCAGAACATGATGCAGATCTACCTCGCCTACGGCCTGGGCGTCGGGCTGGGCGTAGGCTGCGCCTACGTGCCGGTGATAGGCGCGGTACAGCGCTGGTTCCTGCGCCGGCGCGGACTGGCCTCGGGGCTGGCCGTCAGCGGCATAGGCGTGGGCACGCTGCTGGTGCCGCCGCTGGCTTCCGCGCTGATAGCGCTGTGGGGTTGGCGCGCCGCCTATCTGGTGCTGGCGGCCGTGGTGGCGGTCCTGGGCTGCGCAGCGGCCTTCTGGGTGGAGAACTCGCCGCAGGATCGCGGCCTGCGACCCGACGGCGACGCCGCGCCTGCCTGCGCAACAGCGGCATCCGCGCCGCCCGGCATGCCGGTGCGCGCCGCCATCCGCAGCAAGGCCTTCGTCCTGCTGTACCTGGCTAGCATGGCCGGCGCCTTCGGCGTCTTCGTACCCTTCGTGCATCTCATTCCATACGCGCTGGATCATGGCATCGCGCCCGGACTGGCGGTGTTGCTGCTGGGCATGGTGGGCGTGGGCAGCACGGCGGGCCGGTTCCTGCTGGGCACGCTGGCCGACCGCCTGGGCCGGCGCGCCTCGCTCGCCGCGATGTATGCCGGCATGGCCGCAACGCTGGCGCTGTGGGGCGTTTGCGGCCAGTTCTGGACGCTGGCGCTGTTCGCCCTGGTATTCGGCGCGTTCTACGGCGGCTGGGTCGCGTTGATGCCGGCGGTGGTCATGGATTACTTCGGCGGCCGCCATGTCAGCGGCATCATCGGCGCGCTTTACACCAGCGTGGCGTTCGGCACCCTGATCGGGCCGGTGGCGGCTGGCTATGCCTATGACCTCAGCGGTTCCTACCTGCTGCCCATCATCGCCAGCGCGGCGGGCAACGGGGTAGCGGCGGCGGTCACCGCCCTGCTGCCACGCCAAGGCGCTACGCAGGCCAGGCCGGCGGAGGACGCGCGCCGGGCACTACTATAGAAGCCTCCGAAGCGCTTCACGCCCCCATGTTCGAGACCTACCTCTCCCGCTGGCAACTGCTGCCCGACGGCGCCCCCATCGTCACCCGCGCGGCCCAGCTGCTGCCGGTGCGGCATCGCGGCCAGCCCGCCATGCTCAAGGTCTCGCACGAAGAAGACGAGAAACAAGGCGGCGTGCTGATGCGCTGGTGGGACGGCCAGGGCGCCGCGCGCGTGCTGGCCCATGACGGCGAGGCCATCCTGCTGGAGCGGGCCACCGGCACGCGCTCGCTGGCCGAATACGCCCGCAACGGGCGCGACGACGAGGCCACCCGCATCATCTGCGGCGTGCTGAAGGATCTGCATGCGCCGCGCGCCCGGCCCCTGCCCGGGCTGCGCCCGCTGGAGGAATGGTTCGAGGAACTATGGCCCATGGCCCGGGCGCAAGGCGGCATCCTGGCGCACAGCGCCCGCCACGCCCGCACCCTGCTCGACAGTCCGCGCGACCTGACGGTGCTGCACGGCGACGTGCACCACGACAACATCCTGGACTTCGGCGAGCGTGGCTGGCTGGTCATCGACCCCAAGCGCCTGCATGGCGAGCGCGCCTTCGACTACGCCAACATCTTCTGCAACCCGGATCTGGCGGATCCGGTTCCACCCGTGGCGATCGCGCCCGGGCGCTTCGAACGGCGGCTGGAGTTGGTCGTTGCGCAGTCGGGCCTGGAGCGCCGCCGGCTGCTGCAGTGGATCCTGGCCTGGTGCGGACTGTCTGCCGCCTGGTTTATGGGCGGCGGCGAGGATGCCGCGATCGACCTGGACATCGCGCGCCAGGCGCAGGCGCTGCTGGAACGCTGAATCCCGGCCGCTGCAAGCAAGACATCCGGTTTCATGCGGTAAGGTGTAGGCCCTGTTCCCACCCCTTATCTCTTCATTCCTGGAGTATCGAATGACCGGATTGTTCATCGTGGTGGCGGCGCTGGCATTTCTGATGCTGGCGGCGTATCGCGGCTACAGCGTGATTCTGTGCGCGCCCATCGCGGCCATGGGCGCGGTGCTGCTGACCGACCCGTCGGCGCTGGCGCCCGTGTTCTCGGGCATCTTCATGGAGCGCATGGCGGGCTTCGCCAAGCTCTACTTCCCCGTGTTCCTGCTGGGCGCCGTGTTCGGCAAGCTGATCGAACTGTCGGGCTTCTCGCGCGCCATCGTGCAGGCGGTGCTGCGGCTGATCGGCGCCGAACGCGCCATCATGGCCATCGTGCTGGTCTGCGCGGTGCTGACCTACGGCGGCGTGTCGCTGTTCGTGGTGGTGTTCGCGGTGTACCCGTTCGCGGCCGAGATGTTCCGCCAGGGCGGCATTCCGAAGCGGCTGATGCCGGGCGCGATCGCCCTGGGCGCGTTCACTTTCACCATGACCGCCCTGCCCGGCACGCCGCAGATCCAGAACATCATCCCCACCACCTTCTTCGAAACCACCACCTGGGCCGCGCCCTGGCTGGGCCTGATCGGCGCCTGCTTCACGCTGACCGCCGGCATCGCCTATCTGGAATGGCGGCGCAAGCGCGCGGCCGCCGCCGGCGAGACCTACGGCACCGAGCTGCGCAACGAACCGGTCACGCCGCCCAATGAACGCGAACACCATCCGCTGATCGCGCTGCTGCCGCTGGTGGTGGTGGGCGTCGCCAACTACCTGCTCACGCGCTGGATTCCGGGCTGGTATCCGGCCGGCTCCGAAGTCGCGCTGCCTGGCCTGCCCAAGCCCATGCCTGTCAACGCCGAAGACCAGGTGGCGCTGTGGGCGGTGATGGGCGCGCTGATCGCGGGCATCGTCACCATCCTGCTGTTCTCGTTCCGGGGCATCAAGGCGCACTTCGCCGAAGGCAGCAAGAACGCGGTGTCCGGCGCCCTGCTGGCTTCGATGAACACGGCGGCGGAATACGGCTTTGGCGGCGTCATCGCCGCCCTGCCCGGTTTCCTGCTGGTCGCCGACGCGCTCAAGGCCATCCCCGATCCGCTGGTGGGCGAAGCGGTGGCCGTGACCTCGCTGGCCGGCATCACCGGCTCGGCCTCTGGCGGCATGAGCATTGCGCTGGCGGCGATGGCGCAGACCTTCATCGATAGCGCCCACGCGGCGGGCATCCCGATGGAAGTGCTGCACCGGATCGCCGCCATGGCCAGCGGCGGCATGGACACGCTGCCGCACAACGGCGCGGTCATCACCCTGCTGGCGGTCACGGGCCTGACGCACCGCCAATCCTATGGCGACATCTTCGCCATCACCTTGATATCGACCACCTCGGTCTTCCTGGCGATCGCGGTGTACTACCTGACCGGCATCGTCTGAGCCAGGCCGGCGGCGATGATCTCCGCCAGCCATTGCGTGAAGACGCGCACCCGCGCCGATACCTGGCGGTTCTGCGGATACAGCACCGACACGGGCATGGGCGCGGGCGGCGCGTCGGGCAGCACGATCTTCAATTCACCCGCCGCCAGTTCGCGCGCGACGCGGTAGCGCGGCACCTGCACCAGGCCCAGGCCGGCCAGCGCCGCGCCGGTATAGAGTTCCGCGCCGGTGACGCTGACCACGGCCCTGGGCCGCATCTGCACGTTGCGCCCAGCGACCATGAAATCCAGCGGCAGGCTGCGTCCCGTGGCGCTGGACAGATAGTCCACCGCGCAATGGCCTTCCAGGTCTTCCAGCCGCCGGGGCTCGCCGAAGCGCGCCAGATAGGCCGGGCTGGCCACCGTCACCTGAGGCATCAGCGCGATCTGGCGCCCCACCAGCGACGAGTCCTGCAGCGCGCCGGTGCGCAGCACGCAGTCCACTCCTTCGCGCACCAGATCCACCAGGCGGTCGTCCTCGCCCAACTGCAGCACGATGTCGGGGTAGCGTTCCAGGAACGCGGGCAGGCCCGGCATGACGAAGAACCGGGCCAGCGTGCCCTGCGCATTGACCCGCAGCAGGCCCTTGGGCGAGGTATCCAGAAAGGCCCCATCGGCCTCCTCCAGATCCGCCAGCAGCCGCACGCAGCGCCGGTAATGGGCCTCGCCATCGTGCGTGAGCCGCACCTGGCGCGTGGTCCGTTCGAGCAGCCGGGCCCCCAGGCGCGCTTCCATCCGCTTGACCAGATTGGTGACCGTGGGACGGGGGATCTGCAGGTCCTCGGCGGCCTTGGAAAAGCTGCGCCTTTCGGCGATGCGCACGAACACCTGCATTTCCTGGAACCGGTCCATGCCCTGCCGCCTATTATTAATACAAATGAAATTATGTTAGCGAATATAGAGTAATTATCTTTCTTCTGGAATAGTTCAAGATACGCCTCACCCCCTATCCAATCGGAGACACCACATGAACACCCTGGCCACGCAACGCATTGCGCTCGTCACCGGCGGGTCGCGCGGCATAGGCGCCGCCATCGTCCGCCGCCTGGCGCGCGACGGCCACGCCGTCGCCATCAACTACGCCTCCAGCGCCGCCGAAGCCGAGGCCCTGGCCTATGAAATCCGCGCGGCTGGCGGCCGCGCCCTGGCCGTGCGCGCCGACGTGTCGCAGGCCGCCGAGGTGCGCGCCATGTTCGACCAGGTCGAAGCCGGCCTCGGCCGCATCGACGTGCTGGTCAACAGCGCCGGCATCCTGAAGATGGTGCCGCTGGCCGAAACCAGCGACGAACTCTACGAACAGACCTTCGGCATCAATACCCGCGGCACCTTCAACACGCTGCGCGAAGCCGCCACCCGGCTGGCCGATGGCGGCAGCATCGTCAACGTGTCCAGCACCACCATCGCGCTCAACCTGCCGAACTACTCCGTCTACATCGCCAGCAAGGCAGCGGTGGAAAGCCTCACCCAGGTACTGGCCAAGGAACTGCGCGGACGCCGCATCACCGTCAATGCCGTGGCGCCCGGTCCCGTCGCCACCGAACTCTTCCTCAACGGCAAGAGCCCCGAGCTGATCGAGCACTACGCCAAGATGCCGCCGCTGGAACGGCTGGGCCAGCCCGAGGACATCTCCAATGTGGTGTCGTTCCTGGCAGGCCCCGACGCCGGCTGGGTCAACGGCCAGATCCTGCGCGCCAACGGCGGCGTCGCCTGAACCGGCGCATTCCCAAACCGCAGAACGCAAGCCCGCGCGCGGCCGTCCGGCCGCGCCATCCCTCATCCCTACGCATGAGCGCGCAGCCGCAGGCGCGCGCGCGGCGCATCGCCCGGATCGCCGCGAATTTGCGTGTATCCCTCATCCGTTTTACCCATACCGCCATCGCCTGATGGGTTGAGCGGCCGCGCGCGCTGAATGCTTTTCTCCACTGATCACTCGGGCCTTTGACTTACGGACAAGTCTGGCCAGCTGGACGAGGTTTGCATGAGACGGAAGCCGGAAGGTCTGTATTAGGCTGACCCCGTAGTACTCCGACTCACCTTGATCAATTGGACGAAAGTAAATGAATCAACTCATTCATCCGGATTGCCACCCCTTCACCGCCGCGGGCAACCTGAAGCAGCTCTCGGCGTTTTATGAGGAGGGACGCCGGGTCATGTGGATGATGCTTCGCGCTCAACCGCGTCCGTGCTTCAACCATGAACTGATCGACGAGATCATGACCCTGGCGCGCGCCGCCAAGGACTCCGGCCTGCCCATCGACTTCTGGGTCACCGGCTCGCTCGTCCCTCAGATCTACAACGTGGGCGGCGATCTGAATTTCTTCGCGGAAGCCATACGCACCGGCAAGCGCGAAGCGCTGCGGGCGTACGCCCGGGCTTGCGTGGATTGCGTGCATGCCGCCACCCGCGGCTTCGACACCGGCGCGATCTCGCTGGCGATGATCGAAGGCACCGCCCTGGGCGGCGGCTTCGAGGCTGCGCTGGCCCACCACTTCGTGCTGGCGCAGAACACCGCCCGCATGGGCTTTCCTGAAATGGCGTTCAACCTCTTCCCCGGCATGGGCGGCTACTCGTTGGTGGCGCGGCGCTCGGGCATGAAGCTGGCGGAAGAACTGATCAGCACGGGCGAATCGCACACCGCCGAATGGTTCCATGGCAGGGGCCTGGTCGATGTGCTGTTCGAGCCGGGCGATGCCTACAAGGCCACCCGCACCTTCATCGACGTGATGCGGCCCAAGCTCAACGGCATGCGCGCCATGCTGCGCGCGCGCCAGCGCGTGCTGAGCCTGCCGCGTTCGGAGCTGATGGACATTACCGAGGATTGGGTCGAAGCCGCGTTCTCGATCGACCCGAAGGACCGCGCCTACATGGAGCGCCTGGTGATGGCGCAGAACCGCCGCAGTTCTTCCAGCGCGGAGTCCGCGCTGGAAGCCACCATGCATTGACGCGCTAGCGTGAAGCCGGCTGCCTCAGGCGATGAGATGCAGCCGGCGACGCTGGGCCAGCCAGGCGCTGAGTTCCGCCGCCGGCATGGGCTTGGCGTACAGGTAGCCCTGCTTCGCGTCCACGCCCAGGGTGTCCACGAAAACCGCCTCTTCGGTGGTTTCCACGCCCTCGGCAATCACCTTCAGTTCCAGCGTGCGCGCCACGGCGACGATGGCGCGCGCCAGCGCCTGCGACACCGGGTTCTCGTTGACGCCGCGCACGAAGCTGGCGTCCAGCTTGATCGCGTCCAGCGGAATGCGGGCGAGCTGCGACAACGACGAATAGCCGGTGCCGAAATCGTCCAGATGGACGCGCGCGCCCAACTGGCGGAATTGCTTGATCAGTTCGATGGCGGCGCCCTCGTCGTCGATCAGGCAGCTTTCCGTCAATTCGATGTCCAGCAGGCAGGGATCCAGGCTGGCGTCGTTGATGGCGCGCATGAAGTCGCTGACCACGCCCTTGTCGTTCAACTGTCGCGCGGACACGTTGATGGCAATGCGGATGTTCAGGCCGTCGCGCTTCCAGGCCGCGGCCTGCCTGGCCGCTTCACGCATGACCCACACGCCCAGCGGCGAGATCAGGCCCGATTCCTCGGCATAGGGAATGAAGACGTTGGGGCCGACCATGCCGCGCTCCGGCGAGCGCCAGCGCACCAGGGCTTCGACCCCGTCGACCTCGCCGTTGCGCCCCGCCAGCTTGGGCTGGTAGTACAGCATCAGATGGTCTTCGGCCAGGGCCTTGCGCAGATTGGTGTCCAGCCACACGTAGTCCGCGTTGCGACGGTCCATCTCGGGCTGGAACACGCGGTAAGTATGGCGCCCCGCTTCCTTGGCCACATACATGGCGATGTCGGCGCTGCGCACCACGCTGTCCAGGTCGGCGCCGTGCTCGGGATACATGGCGATGCCGATGGAGCAGCTGGTGTAGACCTCGATCAGCCCCTGGCGGAAAGGCTCGCGCAGGCGCTCGATGATGCGCTGCGCGGTGGCCTCCAGTTCCCAGGTCTGGGCGGCTTCGTGCAGCACGATGAATTCGTCGCCGCCCAGCCGCGCCAGGGTCTGGCCTTCGGACAGGCAGGAGGAAATCGCCACCGCCACCGACTTCAACAGGCGGTCGCCGAAGCCGTGGCCATAGTGGTCGTTGATGCGCTTGAAATTGTCCAGGTCCAGGAACAGCACGCCGCCCCGCCCGTCCTGGCCCGCCGCCAGCGCCGTCTTCAAGCGTGTCGTGATCGCGTGGCGGTTGGGCAGGTTGGTCAGCATGTCGGTGTTGGCCAACACCCGCAGGCGCTCCTGCGCCTGGCGTTCCTCGGTGATGTCGGTGCCCGAGCAGATCAGGTAGACGCGCTTTTCGCCGCTGCCGCTGGTGACGAACTTGTTGCGGAACAGGAAGAGGCGCGGCCCCTTGACCGTATTGATGAGGCGCTCGGCCTCGTAGGACTGGCCGCGCTTGTAGAACTCGGCGATATTGCGGCGCGAGGCGATCGCCTCTTCGCGCGTCATGAACATTTCGAAGACGCTGCGGCCGATGATGTCCTGCTCGCGCTTGCCGGTGTATTCCTCGCTGAGCTTGTTGAAACGCTGCACGCGGCCGTTCTGGTCGACGATGACGATGACCGAGTTGGCCTCGGACACCACCGTCTCGGCGAAGGACAGGCCCTCGACCAGATCCTTGGCCACGGATTCGGTATCGGAATGCGCGGATGCGGTGCCCGCCCATTCATTCGGATTGATCTTGCGGCCCACCAGATGGAGCCGCAGCATGTCGCCGTACAGCGAGATGTCGATGCGCACGCTGGAAGTGATGCCGGTCAGGCTGCGTATCGTCTCGGCCTGTTCCGGGCGCAGCGCCATCGCGATGTTGGCCGCGCCCTTGACCGCTGCGAGTTCGAACGCGTCGCTATCGGCGGACAGGCGCCAATAAGGACTGTGCGTTCCAAAATGCGTGTACAGAATCGACTTTTCGTCCTGGTCGTCTGTCATTGTTATCCCCCTTCTGCCGCCCTGGGAAGGCCCGCAAAGTACATTACGGCCTAGTCTATTCGGGGTCAACCACTGTATACAATCTCGCGCAGCCTTTGTTGCGGTTTATTGCGTCCCCATTGGTGGTTCATAGCGCAAATCTTTGCATGTGCAGTTTTTTCAATGCGTCTTCTACGCCAGGCACGCAAGCCTTGTTGCGTCTTTCTCGACCGTGCGCGCAAACAAAATCGCCGGGAGTTCCAAGCGGAACTTCCGGCGTATGACGTAAAGCCGCAACCTTGGGAGGTTTAGTCCCCCTTCACGCCCGCTTCATCGATGACTTTGGTCCAGCGAGCCAGCTCGGCCGAGACGCGAGCGCTGGCGTCGGCCGGCGTGGTCCAGGTGGCGATCGCGCCCTGGTTCAGCAGCGAGGCCTTGACCTCGGGCTTGGCCAGGATCTTCTTCAGCTCGCCGTTGAGACGCTCGATCACGGGCGCCGGGGTGTTGGCGGGCGCCACGATGCCGAACATCGAACTGACCTCGAAATCCTTCAGGCCCGCCTCGGCCGCCGTCGGCACATCCGGCAGCGCGTCCACGCGCGCAGCCGACGTCACCGCCAGCGCGCGCAGCTTGCCGGCCTTGATGCTGCCCTGCGCCGCGGGCACGGTTTCGATCATGCTGAGCACCTGCCCGCCCATCAGGTCGGTCATGGCCGGACCGCTACCCTTGTAAGGCACGTGCAGCACTTCCACGCCGGCGGTGCGCTTGAACATTTCGGCGGCCAGATGCTGGGGCGAACCGTTGCCGGCCGAACCCATGGTGATGTAGCCGGGCTTGGACTTGGCCAGCGCGATGAATTCGGCCAGCGTTTTGGCCTGCACCGACGGGTTCACCACGAACACCAGCGGCACCGTGCCGACGATGGAAACCGGCGCGAAGCTCTTCTCCACGTCGTAGGTGACGCGGCCGCGGTACAGCGCGGCGTTGATGGAATGGCTGGTCAACGCGCCCATCAGCAGCGTGTAGCCGTCGGGCTGTGCCTTGGCCACCTGATCGGCGCCGATGTTGCCGGCGGCGCCGGCGCGGTTCTCCACGATCACCGACTGCCCCAAAGCGCCGGTCAGTTCCTGCGCCAGCACGCGGCCGATCACGTCGGTCGCGCCGCCAGGCGGGTACGGCACGATCATGCGGATGGGCTTGTCGGGGTAGGCGCCGGCGGCCAGGGCGGGAGCGGATACGCCAGCGCACAAGGCCAGCAGGGAAAACAACACGGCGCGGCGCGGCCGCAGACGCAGGTCTGACATGTAGGTCTCCTGCCGGGATGGGTATAGGAATGAAACGGACGCCCGGCTCGTCAACCGCGCCAGTGTAGGTGCCGAAACTTGATTGAAGAAGCAGAATTTTTCTATCGACTGATCAATAAAAAAGATCAATCAAACAGCGCTGATAAATCACTTGCCGCCGCTTTCAAAGGCTGGATATGATGCCGCCATCAGATTATCAATAATATTATCGAGATCAAAAATGAAGGACGAGACCAACAACGGCGCACCCGCAGCAGGCCCTTTCGACAGTGCGGGCGCGGCCGCGCGCGGCGTGGCCCGCGGGCTCACCAACTACGGCGACACCGGCTTTTCGCTGTTCCTGCGCAAGGCATTCATCAAGGGCGCGGGCTATACCGACGACGCCCTGTCGCGCCCCATCATCGGCATCGTCAACACGGGCAGCAGCTATAACCCCTGCCACGGCAACGCCCCGCAACTGATCGAGGCGGTCAAGCGCGGCGTCATGCTGGCAGGCGGCCTGCCCATGGACTTCCCCACCATTTCGGTGCACGAGAGCTTCTCCCAGCCCACCAGCATGTACCTGCGCAACCTCATGTCCATGGACACCGAGGAGATGATCCGCGCCCAGCCCATGGACGCCGTGGTGCTGATCGGCGGCTGCGACAAGACCGTGCCGGCCCAGCTGATGGGCGCCGCTTCGGCCGGCGTGCCCGCCATCCAGTTGGTCACGGGTTCGATGCTGACCGGCTCGCACCGCGGCGAGCGCGTGGGCGCCTGCACCGACTGCCGCCGCTACTGGGGCCGCTACCGCGCCGACGAGATCGACGCGGCCGAGATCGCGGACGTGAACAACCAGCTGGTCGCCAGCGTGGGCACCTGTTCCGTGATGGGCACGGCCAGCACCATGGCCTGCATCACCGAAGCCCTGGGCATGATGGTGGCCGGCGGCGCCTCGGCCCCGGCCGTCACCGCCGACCGCGTGCGCGTCGCCGAGAAAACGGGCGCCACGGCGGTCGCCATGGCCGCTGCACGCCTGACGCCGGACCGCATCCTCACCGGCAAATCCATCGAGAACGCCTTGCGCGTGCTGCTGGCCATCGGCGGCTCCACCAACGGCATCGTGCACCTGACGGCCATCGCCGGCCGCCTGGGCATAGACATAGACCTGGCCGGCCTGGACCGCATCAGCCGCGAGACACCCGTGCTGGTGGACCTGAAGCCCTCGGGCCAGCACTACATGGAAGACTTCCACCACGCTGGCGGCATGCCGGCGCTGTTGCGCGAACTGCGCCCCTACCTGCACCTGGACGCGCTGACCGTGTCGGGCCGCACGCTGGGCGAGGAACTGGACGATGCCCCTGCCGCCTTCCCGCAGGACGTGATCCGCACCGCGGCCTCGCCCATCTACCCCGTGGGCGGCCTGGCCGTGCTGCGCGGCAATCTGGCCCCGGGCGGCGCCATCATCAAGCAATCCGCCGCCAACCCCAAGCTGATGGAACACGAAGGCCGCGCGGTAGTGTTCGAGGACGCCGAGGATATGGCGCAGCGCATCGACGACGAGGCGCTGGACGTCACCGCCGACGACATTCTGGTGCTCAAGCGCATCGGCCCGACCGGCGCGCCCGGCATGCCCGAAGCCGGCTACATGCCCATCCCCAAGAAACTGGCGCGCGCCGGCGTGAAAGACATGGTGCGCATCTCCGACGGCCGCATGAGCGGCACCGCGGCCGGCACCATCGTGCTGCACGTCACGCCCGAAGCCGCCATCGGCGGCCCGCTGGCCTACGTGCAGAACGGCGACCGCATCCGCCTGTCGGTGGCCAAGCGCGAGATCGCGCTGCTGGTGGACGACGCCGAACTGGCGCGCCGCGCCGCGGCCCGGCCCATGGTCCGCCCCACGGCCGAACGCGGCTACCGCAAGCTGTTCCTGCAGACCGTGACCCAGGCCGACCAGGGCGTGGACTTCGACTTCCTGCGCGCCGGCGTCACCCACGACACCGTGCCGAAGAAGTAGGCAGGCCCATGGATGCCATCACGCCCGACGCCGCGCAGGCCGCGGTCGCCATCCTGGAAGAAGACATCGTCTTCGGCCGGTTGCACCCGCGCCAGCGCCTGACCGAAGACGAACTGATGGAGCGCTTCGCCCTGAAGCGCCACGTGGTGCGCCAGGTCCTCGCGGACCTGGAGACACTGGGCGTGGTGGAGAAAAAGCGCAACGTCGGCGCAGTGGTGCGCGCGTACTCGGTGCGCGAAGTCATGGAGCTGTATGCGCTGCGCCAGGTATTGGAAGTGCATGCCGCCAGCCAGATCCCGTTGCCCGTGCCGCAAACGCGGCTGGCGGCGCTGGTGGCCGTGCAACGCGAACACGATGCGGCGGTCGCCGACGGCGACGCGCGCCGCGTGTTCCGCAGCAACCAGCGCTTTCACCGCGAGTTCTTCGGCCTGCTGGACAACGCGGTGCTGGGCCAGGCCATCCAGGAATACGCCCGCCGCACCCATCCCATCCGCTTTGGCTCGCTGGCCGCCGCCGGCTACCGCGAACGCGCACGCCAGGAACACTGGGCCATGATCCACGCGCTGCGGGATGGCGACCGGGAGGGGTTGATGGCGCTGTGCCGGGAACACCTGCTGCCGTCGCGGGATGCGTATCTGGCGGCGGAACAGGCGCGATTGGGGGCATAGGTCCATGCCGAGCGTCTGTCGCCAGGCGGTCTCGCCACGCCTAAAATAGAGTTTCCCAGCCGCCGGACGCGGCTGCGTTCAGTCTGAAGACCGCCCCGCGCGGCCGCTTTGGAGTCGAACATCATGAACACCTCCCCTGGCGATCGAGTCTTCTCCGGATCCATCCCCCAGTTCTATCAGCGGTACATGGTTCCCCTCATCTTCGAACCCTATGCCATAGACCTCGCCCGCCGAGCGGCGGCGCTGCGTCCCGCGGCCGTCCTGGAAATCGCCGCAGGCACGGGCGCGGTGACGCGCCAGCTCGCAGAGCAGTTGCCCGCCGCCTCGGCCATCGTCGCGACCGACCTCAACCAAGCCATGCTGGAGCAGGCCCAGGGCCTGGGCGCCAGCCGCGCCGTGAGCTGGCGCCAGGCCGACGCCTTGCAGCTGCCTTTCGAGGACCAGTCCTTCAATGCCGTGGTGTGCCAGTTCGGCTACATGTTCCTGCCGGACAAGGCGGCGGCCTTTGCCGAGGCGCGCCGGGTCTTGCGGCCGGGCGGCGCCTTCCTGTTCAACGTCTGGGACCGCATCGAGGACAACGCGTTTGCCGATACGGTGGAACAGGCACTGGCTCGGCTGTTCCCCGGCGATCCTCCCAGGTTCATGAGCCGGATTCCGCATGGCTATTACGACGCGGCCGTCATCAAAGCCGACCTGGCCCGCGCCGGATTCACCGGCCGGCAGACGCTGGAAACCGTTGCCTTCGAGAGTCGCGCGGACACGCCCCAGACGGCTGCCATCGCCTATTGCCAAGGCACGCCGCTGCGCAACGAGATCGAGGCCCGGGGCGCGGGCATGCTGGAGCAGGCCGTCAATGTCGCGACCGAAGCGCTGCGCGCGCGCCACGGCGCGGGACCCATCGCCGGAAAGATCCAGGCGCATGTGATCACGGCGCAACGCAGCGCATAACAGCGCGACGGTCATGCAACGAACCGCGGCGGGCAGCCATTTGTCCTCGCCGCGCCGTCCGGGTTAAGCTTGCAACCCTCTCCCACATCCACCGGAGCACTCAGAGTGAACAAGTAAATGCCGGGATGCCCATGCGCATCTTGCCTCCCCTCGCTGCCTGGCGCGCGAGCCGCATTGCTTGTTCCATTCTGATCTCATGCAGGACCCGGCCGCTATCGGCGCGCCGCGGATTGCCCCCTGCAAGGCTCAGGCTCGCGGATTCCGCGCATCGGCAGTTTTCCCCCTCCACAGAAGGAAAGCACAATGCCTGCGACCGATACCATCGATATCTATCACCACAACCGCGCCGCCTGGGACCGCCAGGCCGCGCAGCAATGCGCCTGGTCGCAACCGGTAAGCGCCGAAACCATCCAGGCCGCGCGCCGCGGCGACTGGCAGGTGCACATCACGCCGCGCGCCCTGCCCGCGGATTGGCTGCCGGCCATGAACCCGGCACCGCGCATCCTGTGCCTGGCCTCGGCCGGCGGCCAGCAGGCGCCCGTGCTGGCCGCCGCCGGCGCCGAGGTGACCGTGTTCGACGCGTCGCCGCTACAGCTGGCCCAGGATGAAATGGTTGCGCGCCGCGATCGCTTGGCGCTCACGGCCGTGCAGGGCGATATGCGCGACCTCTCGGCATTCGCCGACGCGTCCTTCGACTGCATCGTGCATCCGATCTCGAACCTGTATGTGCCCGACGTGCGGCCCGTGTGGCGCGAGTGCTTCAGGGTGCTCAAGCATGGCGGCAGGCTGCTCAGCAGCTTCTACAACCCGGTCGTGTTCGTCGGCGACCGCGCGCCGGAACTGGCGGAACAAGGCTTGATCCGCCCACGCTTCAAGCTGCCCTACTCCGATGTGCGCGATCTGACTGCGCCGGAGTTGGCGCAGAAGCAAGGCCAGGGCGAGGCCCTGGTGTTCGGACACAGCCTGGGCGAACAGATCGGCGGCCAGCTGGACGCCGGGTTCCTGCTCAAAGGGTTCTATGAGGATGAACAGCCCCAACCGCGCTTCCTGATCGACCGGTTCCTGCCGACCTTCCTGGCGACGCACGCGGTCAAGCCCTGAGGATCAAGGGGCGCCGCCTGGCGCCCCTTATGCCTCACTTGAACGGGTTGGAATCCGTGCCGTAGGCGCTGGCGCCGTAGCCGCTGCCCCCAACCTCCAGCGACACCGAACTCGGATCGACGACCGCGGCCGTTCCCTTGTAATGCATCACCATGCCGGGGAAGGCCATCACCGCGGCGACCATCAGCAGCTGGATCACGATGAACGGCACCGAGCCCCAGTAGATCTGTCCGGTGGTGACCGGTTCGATCATCTTGCCCGTGACCCTGTCCTTGTAGCGGTCCCGCGGCGCCACGGACCGCAGATAGAACAGCGCAAAGCCGAACGGCGGGTGCATGAACGAGGTCTGCATGTTGACGGCCAGGATCACGCCGAACCAGATCAAGTCTATGCCCAGCTTGTCGGCCACCGGTCCCAGCAGCGGCACGATGATGAACGCCAGTTCGAAGAAGTCCAGGAAAAAGGCCAGGACGAAGGTCAGGACGCTGACCACGATCAGAAAGCCCCACTGCCCGCCCGGCAGGCCGGTCAGCAGATGCTCGACCCACAGGTCGCCGTTGACGGCGCGGAAGGTCAGACCGAACACGGTGGAGCCCACCAGGATGAACACCACGAAGCAGGACAGCTTGGTGGTCGTGTCCATGGCCTGCTTGAGCAGGTCCAGCGACAGGCGGCGGCGCGCCACCGCCATCAGGATGGCGCCCACCGCGCCCATGGCCCCACCCTCGGTCGGCGTGGCCACGCCGATGAAGATGGTACCCAGCACCAGGAAGATCAGCGCCAGCGGCGGAATCATCACGAAGGTCACGCGCTCGGCCAGGGCCGACAGCAGGCCCAGGCCCAGCGCCTTGTTCACCAGGGCGATGACGAAGGCGGTTGCGCCCCAGAACAGCAGCGCCACCACGATGCGCTCGTCCATCGGCGCCGTGTTGTTCTCGACCCAGAGGCCCAGGAAGTAGGCTGACACGGCGGAAATCGTCATCAGCACCAGCAGCGAACGCCCGCCGCGGCCGCCGTTCGGCTCCTGGAAGCGGCGCGCCTCTTCCGGCAGCGCGGGTGCCGAATCTGGCTTCAGCAGGCTCATGATGACAACGTAGACGATGTACAGGCCGGCCAGGATGAAGCCCGGCACCATGGCGGCGCGGTAGATGTCGCCGATGGAACGCCCGAGCTGGTCCGCCAGGATGATCAGCACCAGCGAAGGCGGAATGATCTGCGACAGCGTGCCCGACGCCGCGATCACGCCGCTGGCCAGCTTGCGGTCATAGCCGTTGCGCAGCATGATGGGCAGCGAGATCAGGCCCATGGAGATGACTGAGGCCGACACCACGCCCGTGGTCGCGGCCAGCATCGCGCCGACGAAGACCACCGCGATGGCCAGGCCGCCGCGAATCGAGCCGAACAGCTGGCCTATGGTCTCCAGCAGGTCCTCGGCCATGCCGGACCGCTCCAGCACCAGTCCCATCAATGTGAAGAATGGCACCGCCAACAGCGTGTCGTTGGAAATGATACCGAACACCCGTTGCGGCAGCGCCTGGAACAACGAGGAAGTGAGCAGGCCCAGCTCCATGCCGACCAGGCCGAACAGGATGCCGTTGGCTGCCAGCGCGAACGCCACCGGAAAGCCCAGCAGCAGAAAGATGATGAGCGTCGCGAACATGATCGGCGCCAGATTGGCAATGAGAAACTCCATGATCAGCGGCCCTTGTTGTTCAGTTCGTTCTGCGCGGCCGCTTCGCGCGCCTGCGCCTCGCGGGCGATTTCTTCTGCCAGTTCCTCTTCGGCGCTCCTGGCGCCTTCGCGTTCGCGCGGATCGCGGCAGCGTCCCATCAGGAAACCCACGCACTTGATCAGGTGCGACACGCCGGCCAGCACCAGCAGCGCAAAGCCCACCGGAATCAGCAGCTTGACCGGCCAGCGGATCAGCCCGCCCGAGTTGGAGGAATGCTCATTGCTGAGGTACGAATCCATGAACACCGGCCAGGACAGGTACATGATCAGCAGGCAGGCCGGCAGCAGGAAGAACAGCACGCCGAAGATCTCGATCCCGATCTGGGCGCGGCGCGACAGCCGCGAGGAAATAATGTCCACCCTGACGTGATCATTCTTCAGCAGGGTGTAGCCCGCCGTCAGCAGGAACATGGCGCCGAACATGTACCACTGCAGTTCCAGCCAGGCGTTGGAGCTGTCGTGGAATATCTTGCGCATGATGGCGTTGCCGGCGCTGACCAGCACGACCAGCAGCGTGACCCAGGACACAGCCCGGCCCATGCGCAGATTGATCGCGTCTATGCCACGCGACAAGGCAAGTAGTGCTTGCATCTGTTTTCCCCAGAATCGTTTTTAATCACGCACCTGCCCCACACGCAGCCCGTGGTGCGCCGGGCTTGAACCTGTCAATCGTCTTCGCGGTGGTGCCGCAACCAGGGCGTCAGCCGCCGCTCCAGCCACACCAGCAAGGCGAACAGCAGCATGCCCATCAGGGCCAGCACGAAGATCGCGGCGAACACCCGCACCGTGTCGAAAGTGCCCTGGGCGCTCATGATCACGTAGCCCAATCCGCGCTGCGAGGACACGAACTCGCCGACGATGGCGCCCACCAGCGCCAGCGAGATCGAGACCTTCATGCCCGCCAGGATCGAGGGCAGCGCGCTGGGCAGCCGCACCTTGAAGAAGAAATCGCGGCGTGACGCCTTCAGCACGCGGCCCAAGTCCAGCACGTCCTGCGGCACCGAGCGCAGGCCGTGGACGGTGTCCACGATCATCGCGAACACGGCGATCAGGAATGCGATGGCGATCTTGGGCTCTGCGCCCGTACCCATCCAGATCACGAACAAGGGCGCGATGGCGACCTTAGGCACGCTGTTCAGGGCCACGATCAAGGGATAGACGAAACGTTCGAACCAGCGCGAGCCCACCAGCATGACGGCGATCGCCACGCCGGCCGCCACCGCCAGCGCAAAGCCGGCCAGCGTGGTCATCAGCGTGTAGGCGGCATGGCCGGCGTACCAACTCCACTCCGCCGCCAGTTCCAGGGCCACCTGTCCCGGCAGCGGCAGCATGATGGCGCGCACCTGGAAGATCCGGGCCGCAGCCTCCCACAGCAGCAGGAACACCAGCACCGACAGCAGCCCCGCCATGCGCCGGCCCGCCCCTTTCAAGAGCGCGCTCATTGGACCGACTCCAGGCCGGATGCGGCGCGGGCGCCTTCATCTATCAGGCCCATGCTCTCGAACATGCCGCGGATGTGCCGCACGTATTCGCCAAATTGCGGCGTTTCGCGCAGCGCCAGCGGCCGGGGCCGCGGCAGGTCGATCTCTATGGTTTCGAGGATGCGGCCCGGGCGCGGCGAGAACACCATCACCACATCGCCCAGAAACACCGCCTCGGCGATGCCGTGCGTCACGAACAGCACAGTGTTGCGCGTCTCCATCCAGATCCGCTGCAGTTCGACGTTCATCTGATCGCGCGTCAGCGCGTCCAGCGCGCCGAAGGGCTCGTCCATCAGCAGCAGCTTGGGGTCGTCCACCAACGCCCGGCAGATCGCCGCGCGCTGGCGCATGCCGCCGGACAGTTCGCGCGGATAGCTATCGGCAAACTTCTCCAGGCCCGTCAGGGCCAGCAAGGCCTGTACCTTGTCGGCATAGGCTGCCACCGGCTTGTGTGCGAGCTCGACCGGCAGCAGGATATTGCGGCGCACGCTGCGCCATTCCAGCAGCGCGTCGCGCTGGAACACCATGCCCGTGCCGGCGGGCGGCCCCTGCACCGGCACGCCTTCCACCCGCAAGTCACCGCTGGAGACAGTCTCCAGGCCGGCTACGCAGCGCAGGAAAGTGCTTTTGCCGCAGCCGCTGGGCCCCAGAATGCTGACGAAGCGGCCACGCGGCACGTCGACCGACACCGACGCCAGCGCCTCCACGCCCGCTGCGCCCGGATAGCGCTTGCGCACGTCTGTTGCGGCCACGGCCCACTGCGTCATGGCTGCACCAGGCTGTCGTAGCGTTCCGGATGCACCAGATCGGGCGCATAGAACGAGGAGGCCTGGGCGTTGGCGCTGATCAGCCCGACGGTCGACAGGGTGGCGACGGCTTGGGTCCAGTCCTGCGGCACGATCGTGCCCAGGCGCGCGCCCGCCGCCGGCTGGCCGAAATACGGCTGCAAGGCGTCGATCTGGCCGCGCAGCACCTTCTTGTCCAGCCGCGCCTGCGGCCGCTGCGCCAGGATGGCGGCGACCGCCTCGTCCTGGTGACCCGCGTAGATGTATTCCCAAGCACGCGCGCTGACGCTGGCGAAGCGCGCGATGGCGTCGCGCCGCTGCGCCAGTTTGGATTCATTGGCGAACAGGCCGAAGCTGGGCATGTTCAAGCCGAAGTCGGCGAAGCGCACCGCGCTGGAGGGGCGGTTCTGCGACACCACGGGCAGGAAGAACGGGATGGTGGAAAACGCCGCGTCGGCCCTGCCCACCGCATAGGTCGACGCCTTGCTGGCGGCGTCCACGTTGATCAGTTCAAGATCGCTTTTCTTGAGCTTGCCCGCAGCCAGGAAAGCGTCGATGAATGGCGCTTCCAGCGAACCCGCCGTATAGGCCACCTTCTTGCCCTTGAGCTGCGCGGGTCCGGTGATGCCGGCGTCGGACGGGACCAACAGGCCTATGTCACTCTGCCTGGCGAACACCGCCACCGCCTTCACCGGCATGCCTTTCTCGCGAGCGATCATGGCCGAGGCCAGCGCGGCATGCCCCAGGTCGAAGCTGTCGCCGGCGCCGACGATCTGCACCGTCGTCACCGAACCGTTGCCGTCCTCCAGCGACACGTCCAGGCCGGCCTGTTTGTACCAGCCCTTCTGCTGCGCCAGATGGAAAGCGCCGTGCACGCCCCAGGGCGTCCAGTCCAGCCGGACCTTCAAGGGCTCCAGGGTCTGCGACCAGGCGGGCGCGCTCAGCGCAACAGCAGCCAGGCCCAACAATGCGTTGCGCCAATTCCTTGCGAATACCGCGAGCATGATATTCCCCGTTTTGAGTCGACATGGGCGGCCGCTCACGCGGCCACCGGCACTACCTGGCGCGTTCAGCCGCCGAGGCCGAACCACCGCTTGATGCGCGCCCACAGCACGCTGAAGAACATGGCCGTGGGATTGAAACTGGCCTGGGCCGGCGCCTCGCCCGCCGCGGCGGGCCGGCGCAGCCGGGCGGTGACGTTGTTGCCGAAGTCCGCGATCATCCGGCGCACGAAGTCCTGTACCAGGCCGGAGCGCGAGAACTGCGCCAGCGGCCCCTGCAGCGAATACAGCAGGTTCACGTGGACCTGCGTCTCGGTGGGCGACAGCGCTTCCAGGCGATAGGTGATGTCGCCGTTGGCGCGCGACTGGCTGAGCGAGTCCTGCCCTGCCCCGCGGAACACCGCCTGCATGGCGGCGTCGTCGCGTTCCAGGCGGGCCGCGCCGTTGAAGGCGGCGGACATGGGTCCGAACTTGATGGCGATCTTGCCCTTGACCCGGTCGCCCTCGTGTTCCTCGATCGAGGCTCCCGGCAGGCAACTGGCCAACGCCGGCAGATCCACCATGAAGGCCCAGACCTCGGCGGCCGGGAACGGCACCTTGAAGCCACCGTCGATCTGGCTGCCGCGGCCTTCCTTCTTGCCCGCCGCGGCGGCGGGCGCGGCCGCCGGAGTCGGCGCCGCAGCCGCGCTCGTAGCGGGCTGGCTGGCCGCCGCCGGCGTGAAACCCGCGAAAGCCACTGGCTTTTCTGCTGCGGGCGCGGCGCCGCGCCCTTGCGCCTGGGCGGCGCGCAGCGCCTGCACCGCGGGGTCGGGCTGGTCCCGGAGTTCGGCCAGCACCGACATGACGGCGGCGACAATGCCCATGTAGCCGGTGCAGCGGCACAGATTGCCGGACAGCTCCACCCGCACCCGGCTCTCGTCCGCATCCGGCAAGCGCAGCACGATATCGCGCGAGGTCGCCAGCATGCCCGGGGTGCAATAGCCGCATTGCAAGGCGTGGTGCTTGGTAAAGGCGGCGCGCAGCCGCTGCATCACCGGATCGGCGTCATAGCCCTCGATGGTGGTCACCTGCCGCCCTTCGCAGGCCACCGCGAACGAGATACAGGAGCGCACCGGCGCCCCGTCCACCAGCACCGTGCAGGCGCCGCAGACGCCATGCTCGCAGCCAAGATGGGTGCCGGTCAGGCGCGCCTGATCCCGCAGGAAATCCCCCAGATGCATGCGCGCGGGCGCCTCGTGCGACACGCGCTTGCCGTTTACTTCCAATGTCACCTGAACCATGGTCATTCCTGTCAACCCAGAGCCTGCGCCAGGCAGCGCGTCACCGCGGTCCCGTGCAGCTTGCGATGGTGTTCGTCCTTGTCCTGCATGACGCCGGCCAGCTCGCTGGCCAGCAGCGTCTCGTCCAGGCCCGCCAGTCCCTGCTGCGCGATGCGCGCGGCCAGTTGGGGCAGTAGTCTGGGCGCGCCGTCCAGGGCCCCCACCGCGATGCGCGCCGTCTTCGCAGACGGATCGAACCAGGCGGCGCAACTGGCCTCGGCGAACTCACCGGTCTTGCGGCAGAACTTGTAATAGCCCCAGCGCGCCTGCGGCCCGCCTTCCGGTATGTGCACGGCGGCGATCAGCTCGTCTTCGCGCAGCCCGGTGGTGTAGGCGCCCTGCATGTAGTCTTCCGCCGGCAGCATGCGTACGCCGTCGAGCCCCGCGATCTCCAGCGTCGCGCCCAGACCGACCACGGTCAGCACCCAGTCGGCCGCCGGATCGGCATGCGCCAGGCTGCCGCCCAGCGTGCCGCGGTTGCGGATGGCGCGATAGGCGATGCCCGGCGCCACTTGTTGCAAGGGTGTTCCGCGCAGCAGTTCGTGCACGCCGTCCTCGATCTCGGCATGGGTCACGGCCGCGCCCACGCGCAGCTTGCCGTCCTTGCGCGAGACCGTGCGCAGCTCGGACAGGCCGGAAATGTCGATGACGACCGGCGGACGCGCCAGGCGCAGGTTCAGCATCGGCCCCAGCGATTGGCCGCCGGCCATGAGCTTGGCGCGGCCTTCATGCCCGCGCAGCGCCCGCAAGGCGTCCTGCAGCGTGTCCGGACGGGTGTATTCGAATGCGGCCGCCTTCATGCCGTCACCTCCGCGACAACGGTTGCGGTCTTGCGGCTGCCCTCTGCAATGGCGGCCAGCACCCGGGTCGGCGACAGCGGCGTGCGCAGCAGTTCGACCGCGCCCAGCGGACGCAAGGCGTCGTTGACCGCGTTGAACAGCACTGCCGGCGGCGCGATGGCGCCGCCCTCGCCCATGCCCTTGGCGCCGAATTCCGTATGCGGCGACGGCGTCTCGAAATGGTGCAGGCGCATGTTGGGAACTTCGGTGGCGCCCGGCAGCATGTAGTCCGCCAGGGTCGAGGCCAGCGGCTGGCCGTTGTCGTCGTAAGGCGTTTCTTCGTAGAAGGCGGTGCCTATGCCCTGGGCCACGCCGCCTATGGTCTGGCCTTCGACCACCATGGGGTTGATCATGGTCCCGCAGTCCTCCACCACCACATAATCCAGGATCTCCACGCCGCCCGTGCCCGGATCCACCGCCACCACCGCCGCATGGGTGGCGTAGGTGAAACAGCCGGTGTCGACCTTGGGCTTGTAGCCCACGGTGACTTCCAGGCCGCTGGGGTCCACGTCGGACGGCAACAATTGCGGCCGCAGATACCAGGCGTCGGCCACGTCCTTGACCGACACCGACTTGCCGCCCGCTTCCAGGCGGTCGCCGTTCCAGGCCACGCTGGCCGGATCGGCCTGCAACAAATGCGCGCCGATATGCGTGAGCCGCGGCAGCAGGCGCTTGCAGGCCTGCGACACGGCGCCGCCGGACATCACCAGCGAACGCGAAGCGTAGGTCCCGGTGGAGAATGGCGTCTGCCCGGTATCGCCGTGCAGCAGCTTGATGCTGGCCACGTCCACGCCCAGGATCTCGTTGGCGATCTGGGCGAAAGTGGTTTCCATGCCCTGTCCGTGCGAATGCACGCCGACCCGCAGCTCCAGCCCGCCGTCCGGGGTGACCCGCGCCGTGGCCTGGTCGAAGCCCGGAATCACGGGCGTGCCCCAGGCCGCGAACACCGAAGTGCCGTGAGCGGCCTGCTCGGTGTACGTCGCCAGGCCCACGCCGATGAGGCGGCCGTCGGCCTCGCCCTGACGCTGGCGCTGGCGGATGGCGTCCACGCCTATCATGTCCATGGCCTGCTGCAGGCTGGCGGGATAGTCGCCGCTGTCCAGATGCTTGCCAGTGACGTTGACATAGGGCATCTGCTCGCCCTGCACCAGGTTCTCCTGGCGGACTTCCCAAGGTTCGCGCCCGACCTCGCGGGCGATCGCGTCCATCGTCAGTTCGATGGCGAAGCACACGCCGGTGCGCGCCACGCCGCGATAGGGCACGAAGCCCGGCTTGTTGGTGGCCACCGCCCGCGTCACGCAGCGATAGCCCTTGAAGGCGTACGGCCCCGGCAGGTTGCCGATGGCCTGGCCCGGTTCCAGGCCGATGGTGAACGGCCAGACCGAATAGGCCCCGCCGTCGATGGTGATCTTGGCGTCCAGCGCCAGCAGCTTGCCGCGGCGGTCGGCGTAGGCCACCATCTCGTAATGGTGTTCGCGCGAATTCGCGCCCGCGGTCAGGTGCTCGCGGCGGTCTTCAATGAAGCGGAACGGTTTCTTGAAGGTCTTGGCCAGCCAGGCCACGCACAGTTCTTCCTGCTGCAGCACGCACTTGTAGCCGAATGCCCCGCCCACGTCCGGCGACACTACCCGCACCCGGCCCTGCTCCAGGTCCAGGCACTGGGCCAGCACGCTGCGGATCATGTGCGGCACCTGGGTGGCGCTGACCACCACCAGCTGGTCGGCCTGATGGTCCCAGTAGGCCAGAACCGCCTTGCCTTCCATCGGCACCATGCACTGGCGCGACAGGTCGATCTTGCGGCGCACGACCACATCCGCCTGCGCCGCCAGTTCATCGAACTGCTTGTCGACGTTGAGCGTGACGAAGACGTTGTCGCGCCATTGCTCGTGCACGAAATCGCCCTGAGCGGCCTGAGCGCTGACCACGTCCGCATACACCGGCAGGTCGTCATAGTCGACCTCGATCAGCTCGGCGTAGTCCTCGGCTTCGGCCCGGGTCGGCGCGAACACCATGGCGATGGGCTCTCCCACGAAGCGCACCTTGCCCGAGGCCAGCGGCGGCTGGGCCGAGACCTGGTAGCTGGGCAGCGTGGAATCCGCCACGATGTCGCGCGCGTCGGCCATGGCCTGACGCACAAACGCCTTGTCCGCGATCTGCCCGGCCACGCGCACCGCGGTGATGCGCGCATGCGCCAGCGGACTGCGCAGGAAGGCCACCTCGCTAAGCCCGGGCATGGCCATGTCGGCCACGAAATTGCCCTTGCCGTGCAGATGGCGCGCGTCCTCCTTGCGCGGCACCCGCGCGCCCACTCCCTGCGGCTTGCCTGGCCGGCCGTGCGTATCGGCGTTTGCTGTCGTCATGACTACCCTTTGTCTCCTGCTTGTTACTTGGCCTGGGCCTTCGCCACGGCGGCGAAGGTGTAGTTGTCCAGTGGGCTTTCAGCCACGCGGAACCAGCCCGCCTGCTCGGCCTGGAATTTCTTCCAGTCGGGGAAGATCGCGGCGAAATCGGGGTTCTTGGCCGAGAGCTCCGTCCACAGCTCCTGCGAGGCGTTGTACGCCGCGTCCATCACTTCCTTGGGGAAGAAGCTGACCTTGGCGCCGCCGGCGATCAGCTTGCGCAGCGCCAGCGGATTGCGCGCGTCATAGTGGGCCAGCATGCGCATGGTCTGTTCGCCGGCCGCTGCCTCGAACGCCGCCTGGTAGGCCGGGGGCAAGGCTTCCCAGGCCTTGTCATGCACCATGCTGGTGATGGACGCGCTGCCTTCGAACCAGCCCGGCGAGTAGTAGTACGGCGCCACCTTGTTGAAGCCCAGCTTCTCGTCGTCGTAGGGACCGATCCATTCGGCTGCGTCGATGGTGCCCTTTTCCAGCGCCGGATAGATGTCGCCCGGCGGAATCTGCTGCGGCACCGCGCCCAGCTTGGACAGCACCATGCCGCCGATGCCGCCGATGCGCATGTTCAGGCCCTTCAGGTCGGCAACCGACTTGATCTCCTTGCGGTACCAGCCGCCCATCTGCACACCGACGTTGCCACAGACGTGGTTGACGATGTTGTACTTCTTATAGAGGGCGCGCAGCATCGCCAGGCCGCCGCCGTAGTGAATCCAGGCGTTGTGCTGGCGGGCGCTCAGGCCGAAGGACAGGCCGGTGTCGAAGGTCAGCGCGGTGTTCTTGCCGATGTAGGCCGTGCTCAGCACGTGATTGCATTCCACCGTGCCGTTGCTGACCGCGTCCATGTTCTGCGCGGCCGGCACCAGTTCACCGCCGGGAAAGGCGCGGATCTCGAACTTGCCTTCGGTCAGTTGCGCCACGCGCTTGCAGAGATCCTCGGCCGAGCCGTAGATGGTGTCCAAGCTCTTGGGCCAGCTGGTGGACATGCGCCAGCGCACCGACGGCGCGGATTGCGCGATGGCAGGCATGCCGACGGTGGCGAGGCCCGCGCCGGCTGCGCCGGCGGCTTGTGCGAGGAAACGGCGTCGTTGCATTCATTGCTCCCGATC
This sequence comes from Achromobacter sp. SD115, assembly GCF_017355315.1. Taxonomy (NCBI): domain Bacteria; kingdom Pseudomonadati; phylum Pseudomonadota; class Betaproteobacteria; order Burkholderiales; family Alcaligenaceae; genus Achromobacter; species Achromobacter sp. SD115. Next base: position 272,519 of record NZ_JADIJM010000005.1, read on the forward strand.
TGGTTCGATTGAGTCCCCTTGGACCCGCCTCAACTCATGCCAACGCCACTCGCGTACATCCGAAAAAAACGTTAGCACACTGAATTGTTGATCAGCATACTGACAGTAATTTTGAGTGTCAACAAGGTAAATCCCCACTGCCGACACCCGCGTAACGCCTGGGTTTCCACTCATTTCGACAAAACTTTTCCATTGGCCAGACGGCTGTTTGGGGGTACTCCTTACATATAGCGGCCGGCCACAGTCGCGGGCCGCAAGCGGCGTGCATAATAGGCCCGCTCCGCCGCCTTCCGACCTGCCACCTGTCGGGGAAATCCCTAGCTCCTGACTTGTTTTTTTAGGCAGTACACTGACGACAATTACTCAGCATACTGACGAGCGAGTTGATATGAACTGGATCCGCATTGCCTCTACCGACCAATTGACCGACGACGACGAGGTGATCCCCGTCGCGGCCGGCGAAAAGCAGCTTGCGCTGTATCGCAGCGAAGGCGAGTTCTACGCCTCCGACAACGTCTGTACGCACGCCTACGCGCTGCTGTCCGACGGCTATCTGGAAGACGGCTGCATCGAATGCCCGCTGCACCAGGCCAGGTTCGACATCCGCACGGGCCAGGCCATGTGCGCACCCGCCACCAGCGGCATCCGCGTCTATCCGGTCAAGGTCGAAGGCCAGGATATCTACGCCAATCTGCAAGGCTGACCATGACCGACGCAGATCCGATCCTCATCATCGGCGCCGGCCAGACCGGCGCGGTGGCGGCCGCCACGCTGCGCGACCTGGGCCACGACGGCCCCATCACGCTGATCGGCCAGGAAGCGCATGCGCCCTACGAGCGCCCGCCGCTGTCCAAGGCCGTGCTGCAAGCGGCCGACGCGCACGGCCAGACGGCGGTGCATGCCGGCGACTTCTACGTACAGCAACGCATCACCCTGCTGACCGGCACCGAAGCACAGGCCATCGACGCCGCCCGCCGCCTGGTCCGGCTGGCCGATGGCAGCGCCCTCCCCTACAGCCGCTGCCTGCTCGCCACCGGCGGCCGCGCGCGCGAACTGCCCAGCCTGCCGCGCGGCACGCCGGGCGTGCACTACATCAGGACGCTGGATGACGCCGCCGCGCTACGCGCCGGCCTCACGCCGCAGGCGCGCGTCGCCGTCATTGGCGGCGGCTTCCTCGGCCTGGAGGTGGCGTCCACCGCGCGCGCCCTGGGCGCCGCGGTCACCGTCCTGGAAAGCGCGCCGCGCCTGCTGGAACGGGTGCTGCCGCCGGCGCTGTCCGATTGGCTGGCCGAACGCGCCCGCCATGCCGGCGTGGACCTGCGCCTGGGCGCGCGGATCGCCCGCAGCGACTGGCAGCCTCATGCGGACGACGCGGTCCGACATCAGGCGCGCTTCACGATAGAACTGCAGGACGCCTCCCCGATAGAGGCCGACGTCGTGGTGGTGGCCATCGGCCTGGTGCCGGAAGTCTCGCTGGCCGCCCAGGCCGGCCTGACACTGGACCCGGCCAACGGCGGCATCGCGGTGGACGCCGCCTGCCGCAGCAGCGATCCCTATATTTACGCTGCCGGCGATTGCGCCAGCCAGCACCGCCGCCACCTGAACATGGCGCTGCGGCTGGAGTCCTGGCAGAACGCCAATGAGCAGGCGCGCGCGGCCGCGGCCGGCATGCTGGACCGGCCCGCGCCCGCCGAACCCTATCCCTGGTTCTGGACCGACCAATACGGCTGCAACGTGCAGATGCTGGGCCTGCCCCAGCCGGACCTGGTCTACGCCTGCCGCGGCGTTCCCCAGGTCCAGGCCGAGGCGCCCAAGTTCATCTGGCTGGGCCACCGCGACGGCGTGCCGGTGCACGCCATCGCCATCAATGCCGGCGGCGACCTGCGCCAGCTGCGCGTGCTGTTCGAACAAGGCATAGCCATCGACCCGCAGCGCTATGCCGACGAATCCGTGGCGCTCAAGCCATTGGTGAAGGCCTGCCAGCAAAGCGCCGCCACGTCCTGAAACGTAATACCGCCCCCGCATCGACAGGAGCTTTTCATGTATCAATCACAAACCGTCATCGGCCTCACGGTGGCGTCCAAGGACGCCGCCCTGGCTGACTGTGTCTGGCCGGAAGACGCGCTGCACTACATTCCGGACTGGGTCTACACCAGCCGCGCCGTCTACGACCAGGAAGTGGAGAAGATCTTCCGCGGCAAGACCTGGAACTACGTAGCCCTGGAAGCCGAACTGCCGAATCCGGGCGACTACAAGCGGTCCTACGTCGGCCCGACCCCGGTAGTGGTGTCGCGCGCCGAGGACGGCTCGGTCAATGTCTTCGAAAACCGCTGCGCCCACCGCGGCGCGGAGTTCTGCCGCAACAGCCAGGGCAACGCCAAGGAATTCGTCTGCCCGTATCACCAGTGGTCCTACGACCTGAAGGGCAATCTGCAGGGCATCCCGTTCAAGCGCGGCGTGAACCGCGAGGGCGGCATGCCCAAGGACTTCAAGAACGAAGAGCACGGCCTGCGCAAGCTGCGCGTCACCACGCGCAACGGCGTCATCTTCGCGTCCTACAGCGATGAGGTCGAACCGATCGAGGAATACCTGACGCCCGAGATCCTGGCCGACTTCGACACCGTCTTCCCGGGCAAGAAGCTCAAGATCCACGGCTACTACCGCAACGAGCTGCCGTGCAACTGGAAGATGTACCACGAGAACCTGAAGGACCCGTACCACGCGACCCTGCTGCATTCTTTCCTGGTGGTGTTCGGCCTGTTGGTGGCCGGCAACAAGTCCGCCATGCTGGTCGATCCGGTGCACGGCCGCCACGGCACCATGGCCTCGGCCAAGAGCGAGGACAAGTACGCCAGCGTCAGCGAAGAGAACAAGAAGGAAATGCGCTCCTTCCATGACGGCCTGCACCTGCAGGACGACCGCTTCCTGGAATTCGTCAAGGAGTTCGATTCGCCCTGGTCGGTCACCATGCAGACGGTATGGCCCAACCTGATCGTGCAGCGCGAAATGAACACCTTGGGCGTGCGCCAGATCGTGCCCAACGGCCCCGACAGCATGATCATGCAATGGACCATGTTCGGCTACGAAGACGACACGCCCGAGATGGAGCGCCACCGCCTGCGCCAGGGCAATCTGATGGGCCCGGCCGGGTTCCTCGGCCTGGAAGACAACGAAGCCATGAAGTTCGTGCAGGAAGGCGTGCGCCGCGCCAGCACCGACGTCAACGTGCTGAAGCTGGAATCCGGCAAGCAAGGCACCTCCAACACGCTGATCTCGGAAGCCGCGATCCGCTCCATGTATAGCTATTACCGCGGCGTGATGGGCTTCTGAGGCAGGAACCAGGAAACATGAGAACCCGATTCGAATACTCCCCCCGCAAGATCGACCCCGCGCGCGCCATCGCGCTACGCCAGGAAATCGAGGAATTCCACGCCGACTACTGCGCCGCCCTGGACGCGGGCCAGGTCGAGGCCTGGCCGGACTTCTTCACCGAGGACGGCCTGTACCGCGTCACCGCGCGCGAGAATGCCGAGCTGGGCCTGCCCGTCGGCCTGGTGTACTCCGAGGGCCGGGCCATGATGCACGACCGCGCCGTGGCCATCTCGCGCACCCAGATGTTCGCCCCGCGCTACATGCTGCACCTGGTCAGCAATACCCGCGTCATCAGCGAATCCGCCGACGGCGAGATCGAGTCCCAGGCTGCGTTCATGCTGATGCAGACCCTGGTCGAAGGTCCCACCACGCTGCACCTGGCCGGCACCTACTACGACCGCCACACGCGGCAGGACGGCGTGCTCAAGCTGAAGGAACGGCAGGTGGTGTACGACACTACCATCCTGGCCAACGATCTGGTCTACCCCGTTTAGCAAGCGCGAGGTCGATAAAAAAGGGTTGCACCGCGAGGCGCAACCCTTTTTTTCCCGCAGGCGAAACCAGTTCAAGCCTGCGTGGCGCGCACGGCCTCGTCGCGCGTCAACACGGTGGCGTACTTCTGCTGCATGTCGAAGAGATTGGCGTCATGCGGGCCGATGGCGCGGTCGCCCACGCAGTCCGACACCACCAGCGGCCGGAAGCCGTACTGCATGGCGTCCACCACGCTGGCCCGCACGCAGCCGCTGGTGACCGCGCCCGCCACCAGCAGCGTCTGCACGCCGCGCTGCGACAGCCAGGCCGCCAGGCTGGTGCCGAAGAACGCCGAGGGCACCGTCTTGCGCACCACCAGTTCGCCGGCCGCCGGCGTGAGCTGCGGCACAATGGCGCTGTTGTGATCCGCTTCCTTCAGGGTCAGCATCCCCGGTACCTTCAAGGTGAAGATATTGTGGTCCGCGTCGTCGTCGGCGAACACGATGCGGCTGTGCGCCACCGGCCAGCCCTGCTTGCGCGCATGTGCCAGCAGGCCCGTCGTCTGCTCGATGGCCTGGGGGATATTGCCGCCGCCGAACACCGCCGGATCGGCAAAGCCGTTGACCAGGTCCACGATCAGCAGGCCATAGGGCGGCTTGGGCGCCATGGCCGCGCCGAAGCCCTGGCGTTCGTAGGCGGAGATATCGTCATTCATGGTTGGAACTCCTTGAGCAGTGATTGCGTGCTTAAGCCTGGGGGCCGCCGCCGTCCAGCACCTTGCCCTGGCGCACCACGTCTTCCCCGTCCAGCCGCACCGTGCAGGCGCGCAGCGGAATGTCGATGTGGCAGGTGGTGGTCCGGTTGCCGCCAGCCTCGTTGTTGGGTCCGAGCGAGAACAGGAAGTTGCCCTCGTAGGCCCGCGCGTCCATGCCTATGGTGGCTTCGCGGTCGTACAGGCCCAGCGTGGTCCAGTGCGCGCGCGGCTGCAGGCCCCAGCCTATGTGCGAAATCGCGTAGGCTTCCGGGTCCTTGAACGAGGCCACGTACTCGCGCAGCAGTTCCGCGTCCACGCCGCCGTCGATGCGCGTGGCATAGCCGTTTTCGACCGTCAGTTCGATGGCCGAGCGCACGTAGAGCTTCTGCGGCAACAGGATGTCGCCCACGTCGATCACGATCTTGCCGTGGGCGCCACCTTCGTTCGGCCAGGTCAGCACGAAACCGCTAGGCCAATGGTCCCAGCGGCCCGGCTCGTCGACGAAGCCGTATTCGCTGATGGCCGGGAATTCGCCCAGCGGGCAGCGCAGGTCCGTGCCCGCATCCGATACCACGCTCATCTCGCGCGCCGCACCAATGCGCGCGGCCGCCGCCTTGACCCGGGCGCGGTCAGCCTCGGTCGGCACCAGGCGCGCCAGCACTTCCGGCGGCTCCACCGCCAGCAGGATCTTGGTACCCGTGGCCAGGATCTCGTGCTGTTCCGGCGAGAACAGCAGCGTCATCAGGTCCAGCACCAGGTCGCTTTCCTTCAGCGCCGCGATCGCGGCCTTGTTGCCGGTCAGCGGCGTGGTGCCCAGGTAGGCCAGCGAATCCCGGCTCAGCGCCCGCTCGCCGTTGATGGGCGGCAGGTCCAGGCGGTTCACAATGGCGCCCATGGCTTGCGTCGCAATCAGCGCCGTGGCCAGGGTTTGCGGGTGGGTCGCCGCGCTGGTCAGCACCGTGACGGTCTGCCCCGCTTGCAGCTTGGACAGGGTCAGCACCTGCTGCCAGGCCTTCACCATTTCATAATCGCTTATAGGCATGATGCCCTCCTTGCTAGACGGGGCCGCTCTTTAGGTACGCGCCAACGGCGCGCCCAGGAAGTCGCCGAAGGCCGCATAGAAGCCTTCCTCGTTGTCCCACGGAATCATGTGGCCCGCTGCGGGCACGCGGTGATGCTGCGTGCCGGGCGCCAGCCGCTGGATCTCGGCCACGTCGGCGTCCAGCACCACATCGCCCCGCTCCGCCGTGATCAGCAGGACCGGTACGTCCAGCAGCGACAGGTCGGCGTGGATGTCGTCGCTCTGGAACGCCTCGAAGCTCTGGATGATGGCGCGCTCGTCGCAGGTGTGCAGCCATTCGGCGCGCAGCTGGCGCTGCTCCTCGGTCCAGGTCGGGCAGAACGCGCGCATGGCTTCGGCGTCCATGCCCAGGCGCGCCTGCGCCATGGAGTCGACGTACCAGGGCAGCTTGGCGGGATACGGCCGGCGGCCGGGTCCCGACACCGGCGGATCCACCAGGACCAGACGGCTCAGGCCGGCAGGCTTGCCGCGTCCGGCGCGCACGCCGATGCGGCCTCCCATCGAATGGCCGACCACGCTGTAGCGCGCCAGGCCCAGCGCCTCGGCAAAGGCCAGCACGTCGGCGGCCTGCGCATCCAGGCTGTAGTCCAGCTCCGCGCCGGCTTCCGACAGGCCGCGGCCGCGCACGTCCAGCACGTAGGTGTCGAAGGACTGGCCGAAGCGCTCGCCCACGAAGCCCCAGGTGACCGCCGGGCTGGTGATGCCCGGCACGATGATGACCGGATCGCGCCCCGCGCCGCGTTCGCCGCCGTAGCGCAGGTAATGCTGGCGGATGCCGTTGGCGTGGACGTTGCCACCGTACAGGAAGTTGCTCATGTCAGTCTCCCAGGCTGGGCTCAGAGTTTGAACAGGCGCCGCGCGTTGCCGTTGCAGATCAGTTCGCGGGTCGCATCGTCCATCGGCGTCTGCTCGATGAATTCCACCGCCAGCGCGGTCGATTCATAGGGATAGTCCACCGAGAACATCACCGCCTCGCGACCCATTTCGGCAATGGCGGCCATCAGCGTGGGAGGCGAACAGACGCCCGAGGTGGTGATGAGGATGTTGCTGCCCAGGTATTCGGAGGGCGCGCGCGCCAGCTTGATGCCGTGCGAATACACCGCGAAGCGGCTGTCGAAGCGCCAGCGCAGGAACGGCAGGCCCTCGCCCATGTGGCCGAGGATCAGCTTGACGCCGGGGTAGCGGTCGAACACGCCGCCGAACAGCAGCCGCAACGCATGGGTGGCGGTTTCGACGCCCCAGCCCCAGCACGCGCCCACCAGTTCGGGATGGCCCGAGTAGGCCTGCGGAACGACGTAGGGGTCCGACGGGTGCAGATAGACAGGCACGTCCAGTTCCTGCACTTTTTCCCAGAACGGATCGTAGGCGCGACCGTCGTAGTACACGCCATTGGTGTGGCCGTTGATCAGGGCGCCCTTGAAGCCCAGTTGCTTGACGCAGCGTTCCAGTTCGGCGGCGGCGACCAGCGGATCGTGCATGGGCACGGTAGCGAAGGCGCCATAGCGCGTCGGGTGCCGGGCGACCTGCTCGACCAGGAAATCGTTGTTTTCCTTGGCGCGGCGCAACGCGACGGCGGCATCGGCTTCGGCCTGCACGCCCGGTCCGGTCTGCGACAGGATGACGTAATCGATACCGCCGCGGTCCATTTCACCCAGCCGGACCTCGTCGAAGTCCACCAGGCGCGCGGCCAGGTCGGCCAGCACGGCGGGATCGATGTGCTGCGCGAAGCTCTTCGAATAGTCTTTGAATCCGACCGCGGTGTAGTGCTCCTCAAACGCGATCTTGCGTACTTTGCTCATTCCCCTACTCCCAGTTTGATGGCCCGGACCCTGTCCTGCCACGGCGCGTCAGCATTGTTTATCAGTACACTGACTATTACAGCGGAAATACCGGAATCGCGCGCAGCCGCTTTCCCATTGGGAACAGCCCTGCGAGGGCTTCCGAATTTACGTCAGTATACTGACTTTATAGTCAGCGTACTGACAAATAAGGGAAATCCCGAGGGGCGAAAAAAAGGTTCTCGGAGTACTGCCGGGAACGTTTCGGGGAATTGCCTCGCCAGACGCGGCGGGTGACGGAATAAAGCGGCATCGGACGCAGGGCGCCACGCCGCGCCGGGCGTCTCAAGAACCCAAAGACCGCAAAAAAAGGCCGCCAAAGCGGCCTTGCCAGCAGGCGGCGCTCAGCCGGCGCCGTCCAGATCGGCTGGCGTGTCGACGTCGCGCAACACGCCGGGATCATCCACCTCTACCAGGCGCAGACCAGGCTGTTTGAGCAGCCGCCGCGCGCCCTCGTCGCCGCTCAAGGCTGCCAGCTGCGGCAGCAGTTCCGCGCGGAATGCCACCGGGTGGCCACGCTGCCCCTGGTATGAAGGCGCGGCCATCGGCGCGTGGCGCAGCGCGTCCAGCACGCCCTCCAGGCTGGCGCTTCGGATCCACGGCATGTCGGCCAGCGCTACCAGCACGGCTTCGGGCGTCCCGGGCAAACCCTGCAGATACTGCGCCGCGGCGGCCAGGCTGGCCCCCATGCCTTCGCCCGCCCGGTCCGTCTCCAACACCTGGCAATCTTCCGCCCGCAGCAATCCGGTCAAGGCAGCGCTGCCGGGACGCACCACGGCCACGACCAGGTCCACCGCCGCGCGTAGCGCCCGGGCGCTGGCCACGGCCACGCACATGCCTTGCGGCAAGGGCGCCAGCAGCTTGTCGGCGCCCGGCCGCTGCGCGGCATAGCGCGAGCCCTGCCCTGCGGCCAGCAGGATGCCGACCCGCAAAGGACCCTGGTAGGGATAGACACTAGAGACATTCGCCATAATGATCAGTATAGTGAATATAAGCCGTGACAGCGTCGCGGCCTTTTCCTGTGAGAAGCCGATGAACGCTCTGGATCTGGACGTATTGCAACATGCCCGGGACTGGGTGGCCGCGGGCAGCCGCGTGCACCTGGTGACCGTGGTGCAAACCTGGGGCTCGGCCCCGCGCCAGGCCGGCGCCATGCTGGCCCTGCGCGAGGATGGCCGCATGGTCGGTTCGGTTTCCGGCGGCTGCATCGAGGACGACCTGATTTGCCGCGCCCGCGAAGGCTCGTTGGAAGACGCTCCCGCCCGCCTGACCTATGGCGTCACCCGCGACGAGGCCGCACGCTTCGGCCTGCCTTGCGGCGGCACGCTGCGCCTGATCAGCGAACCGCTGCGCGACACGCAATGGCTGGACGTGGTGCTGGAAGCCATACGCGGCCATCGCCTGATCCAGCGCACCGTGGATCTGCACGACGGCAGCAGCTCGGTATCTGCCGCCGGCCCGGCCGACGGCCCGGACTTCGACGGCCGCATCTTCCGCAGCGTGTACGGCCCCCGCTGGCGGCTGCTCATCATCGGCGCCAACCAGACCGCCCAGGTGCTGGCCAACGTGGCCGCCACACTGGATTTCCACGTCACGGTCTGCGACCCGCGCGAGGAGTTCTCCGGCGAATGGAACCTGTCCCGGACCACCCTGCTCACCAGCATGCCCGACGACGCGGTGCTGGAGATTGGCACCGACGAACGCACCGCCATCGTGGCGGTCACCCACGACCCCAAGCTCGATGACATGGCCTTGTTGGAAGCGCTGAAATCCCCGGCGTTCTACGTGGGCGCGCTGGGCTCGCGCGCCAACCAGCAGAAGCGCCGCGAACGGCTGCGGCTGTTCGACCTGGACGACAGCCAGATCGCACGCCTGCACGGCCCGGTGGGTCTGCGCATCGCCAGCAAGACGCCGGCCGAGATCGCCGTGGCTATCGCTGCGGAACTGATCTGGGTCCGCAACACGCTGGGCGACGGCCAGGCCGCCCGCAGCGCGCCGCAAGCGAGCGCGCTGCAAGGCTGAGCCAGGACCGCAGCCGGCCCCTGCCCTACATGGGCTTGAGCGTGGTGCGGCTGTACTGGTTGTTGGCTTCCACCAGCGTGGAAAGCAGCTTCATGAAGATTTCCTGATTGCGCGTGGACAGCGGTTCCAGCAGACGCTGCTGGGCGCGCGCCATGCCTTCCTGCAAGATGCCCATGATGCGCAGGCCTTCCTGGGTGATGACGGCCTGGCGCGAGCGCTTATCGTTGGGATTGACGCGCCGTTCCACCAGGCCGCGCTCCTGCAAACGCTTGACCACGTCCGCGGTGGTGGTGCGGTCCAGTCCCAGTTCCATGCCGATCGCGGTCTGGTCCAGCCAGGGGCTGAGCGACAGCGCCGTCAGCACGCCATATTGCACCGGCGTCACGTTCTGCGTCTTGCACTCCTCGTAGAACATGGCGTAGTGGATCTGGTTCAGGCGCCGCACCAGATAGCCGGGACGCGACCAAAGCACCTGCTTGGCCGGATCGAAAATCTTGGTGTCCATCTTATGAGTTGCGACGCGCTTCTGGGACGTCGTCTTTTTCTGTACATCCGGCACGTTGAGGCAGCTCCAATTTAGTTAGTGCACTGAGGATAATACCACCGGGCGCTTCCTGTCGAGCGACACGCTGCAAGCGCTTGCCTGAAATCAAAACCGCAGCGTTCAGAAGCGCGCGACGGGTCGAAAATCCGCCGCGAAACCTAACGCGACTGCTCCGCCAGATACTCCTTCAACGTCTGCACCAACGCCGCCGCGGCCGGCGACAGGCTGCGGTTGCGCGCCGTCACCAAGCCGATGGAACGCTCGGCCACCGGGCCGGTCAACGGACGCTGCACGATGCCATTTTGCGCCACCGCGCCGGCGGCGATTTCAGGCAATGCCGCGACGCCGAAGCCGCATTCGACCATGGCGACGATGGTGGTCAGGTGCTCGGCCTCGAACGCCGGCGTGAAGCGGATCCGGTTCTGCAGAAAGGCCCATTCGGTGTATTGCCGCACGCTGCTGGGCTGCACCATCGACACGTGCGCCGCATCGGCGGTATCGGCCCAGCGCAGCGGGCCGCGGGCGCGCGCCAGCGGATGAGCTTCGGGAATCAGCAGCAGGAAGCTGTCGGACATCAGCGGCACGTAGTGCAGGTCGGCATGCTGCGGATCGGCGGCAGTCAGGGCGAAGTCGACCTCCCCCGCGCGCACCAGGTCGAAGGCCGGCCCCGACAAGGTATCGCGCACCTTCAGGGCGACCTGCGGGTGGGCCTGGCGGTAGGCCATCAGCACCCGCGGCAACAGACGGGCGGCGATCGAAGGCAAGGCCGCCACCGACACCTGGCCCTGCTCCGCGTTGACGATGCCGCTGACGGCAGCGATGGCGTCGCGGAAGGCCACTTGCAGGGCGGCAGCCTGCTGCATGAAGACCTCGCCTGCAGCCGTGAGGCGCACGGTGCGCGTGGTGCGGTCGAACAGCCGCACGCCCAGAGCATCCTCGATGCGCTGGATCTGCGTGGACAGGGCCGATTGCGACAGGTGCAGCTGCGCGGCCGCCTGGCGGAAGTTGAGCGTGCGGCCCAGCACCAATGTCGTGTCGATATCGCGCATCGAAAGATTGATCTGCATGCTGGGAGCGGCCCCGTTATTGATCTAAATTAGAGATCATTCTATCCAAAAAATCTGATTCATCAATCAAACTCGCTTCTCTACACTCGCCTCCAGCGAAATTACAGATGAAGGAGCAAACCATGCAGACGGACGCGATGGCGCTGCCCAATCCGGGCGCGGCGCATGCGGTGGTGGTGGGCGGCGGCACCATGGGAGCCGACGTGGCCGTGGTGTTGACCCGCGCGGCCTGCCGCACGACGGTAATCGAATCAAATACCGAACGCGCGTCGGGCTTGCCCGCCCGCGTCGCGGAAAACCTCAAGACCATAGACAGGGAAGCGAACGCCGCCCTGCTATCCACCGCCTCCAGCCTGGACGAGGTGGACTGGTCCAGCGTGAACCTGGTCATCGAGTGCATCCCCGAACGCCTGGACATCAAACAGGCGCTGTTCGCGGATCTGGCACGGCGCGCCCGGCCCGACGCCATCCTGGCCAGCAACAGTTCCAGCTTCCCGATCAGCGCCATCAGCCAGGGTCTGGACACCCGCGGCCGCATGCTGGGCCTGCACTTCTTCATGCCCGCGCACCTGGTGCCGCTGGTCGAAGTGGTGCTGGGCGAGGCCAGCGACGATGCCTGCGCGGATACCCTGATCGAATTCATGCGGCGCTGCGGCAGCGTGCCGGTGAAGGTGCGGCAGGACCTGCCAGGCTTTCTGGCCAACCGCCTGCAGCACGCGCTGTCGCGCGAGGCCTTCGACCTGATCGACCGCGGCATCGCCTCGCCGGAAGACGTGGACGCGGCGGTGCGCTTCGGCTTCGGCTTCCGCTTCCTGGCGGCGGGCCCCGTGATGCAGCGCGACCATGCCGGCATCGACGTGCATGCCGCGGCCGGCGCCACCATGTATCCCACCTTCTGCAACGCCAGCCAGCCTGCGCGCTGCCTGACCGAACGCGCCCAGGACGGCCGCCACGGCATGAAGACGGGCGAAGGCTTCTACGCCTGGACGCCCGAGACCATCGCCGCCGAACGCGCGCGCTACGACCGCCTGCTGCGCGCGGGGCTGGATCTGATTGCGCCCGAACTGCCGGAGATCAAGCCATGAGCAACACCCCCCTGCCCCGCGCCGCCCTGGCCGACTCGCCCGTCATCATTACGGTGGCGCCCAATGGCGCCTACAAAAAAACCGCCGACCACCCGGCCGTGCCGCTCACGGCCGAGGCCCTGGCGCGTGAAGCGCGCGCCTGCCTGGATGCCGGCGCGGCCATGATGCACATGCATGTGCGCAAACCCGACGGCAGCCACCTGCTGGACGCACAGGCCTACCGCGACGCCCTGGCCGCCGTGCATGGCGCCGTCGGCGACGAACTGCTGGTGCAGGTGACCAGCGAAGCCGCCGGCGTCTACAAGGCGGCTGAGCAGATCGCCCTGGTGCGCGAGCTGCAGCCGGAGGCCGTGTCCATCGGGCTGCGCGAGATCGCCGTGCCGGAGATTCCGGAAAGCGAGTTGGCGGATTTCCTGGCCTGGATCGCCGAACGCCGCATCATGACGCAGATCATCCTGTACGACGAAGGCGACGTGCTCCGCTGGCTGTCGCTGCGCGCGCGCGGCCTGGTGCCGCCAGGAGCGTGGTCGGTGCTGTTCGTGCTGGGCCGCTACAGCGCGGGTCAGACCTCCTCGGCCTATGACCTGCTGCCCTTCCTGGCCGCGTACGACCAGTCCCTGCCCTGGGCTGTCTGCGCCTTCGGCCCCGAAGAGAACGCCTGCGTTACCACGGCGGCGGCGTTCGGCGGCCATATGCGCGTGGGCTTCGAAAACAATCTGAAGCTGCGCGACGGCAGCACCGCGCCCGGCAATTCGGCGCTGGTGCTGCAAGCCGCGCAAGGCGCGCAGGCGCTGGGCCGACCGCTGGCCACGGCCGCCGACGCGCGCCGCATCTACGGGGCGGTCGGCTGACGCGGCCACGGCGGCGCTAGCGCGCCGCTCCCAGGATCGCTTGCGCGACGTTGATCGCCTGCTCTTCCGAATTCATCGTCAGGTTCAGGATGCCCTCATCCATGGAACCTGCGATGCGCGGCACGCCCACCAGCCTGCCGTCTATGGTGAAGACCAGCCACTTGCCCGGATACTGGCGACCGATCTGCGCCAGCTTGCGCGCGCCCGGCGGCGTGAAGCGCAAGCTCACGAAAGGCTGCCCCTCACGGCTCTTCATCGGCGTGGCGGCATTCAGGTCGGCGCGGGTAATCGCGGGCGCCGGCAAGAAGTAGTAGGTCTTGTCGGCCATGCGCAGCTCGCGCAGATCGGCGCCCGGCCGGTCCTGCGCCAGGCGGAACTCGACCGCAGGCGCGGCGGTTCGCGTCTGCATGGCGGCGTCTTGCCCCGCCGGCGCAGGCTGGGCGGCGCGAGGCGCGGCATTGGCGTCCTTCCGCGCCGCCATGGGCTGGCAAGCAGCCAGCAGCGCGCTCGTTGCGATCAAGGCGGGAAAAATGATGCGACGTGTCATGGCTGTGTACCTCTCTTGAATCACCGAGGATGCGGCGGCTGGCCGCGTGCCTGCGTTCGTGCTGCACCTGCTCACCATTGATACCCGACTCCCACGCTCGCGCCGTAATCGCCGCGCGAACTGCTGCTGGCCAGGCCCTTCACCACCCATTTGCCGCTGTCGGACACCGTCGACAGCCCCATGGCGAAGCCGCTTTCGCCGCGCCACGTGCCGCCTCCCATGCTGAACATGCTCCTGCCAGGCAGGTAGGCCTGGGGCAGCGCGGACATGGCCATGGCGGAGGCGACGCCGGCACTCAACCGGTTGTCCAGTCCTTGCACGTCCTTGCGCAAACCCGCCACCTGGTTGGTCAAGCCGCTCTCGATTTCCCTCAGCTGGTTCACGTTGACGGCGTCCGTTCCCGCCGTACCGCGGGCCACGTACGCGATCTGGCGCTCCGCCCCTTCGGCGCCAACCGACGCGGTGTTGTCGCGGTCGGCAACGGAGCCCGCGCCCAGGGCCACCGCGTTGCTGCCCGATGCCTTGCTGCCGTTGCCCAGCGCCGTCGCCCCGGCGCCAGACGCCTGCGCGCCGTTGCCGATCGCGGTGCTGTTCTTGCCTGAAGCCACGGCGCCCGCGCCGCCCGCCGCCGAGTTTCTGCCGCTGGCCTTGGGCGGCTTGGCCGCCTTTTCCTCCTGGCTGGTCTGGAACATGCCGGCGGCGCCATTGCTGATGTTCGTCACATCGCCTGCGACGCCAGCCACGCGCTCATCCAGCGCGGTGAGCTGGTCGCCGACCTGGAGCACATTGCCCGCAACGTCCTGCAAGCGCTTGTCGGTGTAGTCGTTGGCCTGCTTGAGCGCGCCGTCCAGCTGCCGCAGGTTCACGGCGTCCGTGGCCTCGCGGCCGTCGGCCAGATTGCTGAGCGTGCGCTCCGCGCCCGACGCGCCTACCGACACCGTGCCCGCCGACTGGTTTTGCACCTCCGAGTACTTGCCGGTGTAGCTCTCGGCGCCCCGGTCCGCGACAGCGCCTGCGCCCAGCGCCACATCGCCCTCCTTGCCGGCGGCCGCGCCATTGCCCAAGGCCACCGAGTTGGCGCCGTTGGCCGCCGCGGCCGGGCCCATTGCGATACTGCCGAGACCGTTGGCCAGGGAATCCGGCAGGACCGCCGACGCCCCGCCATTGGCGTGGAAGTACTTGATCCCAGCCCCGCCCTGGGTGAAGGTGTCGATCGTATCGCCTATCGACTTGAGGTACTGATTGGTCTCGAACAGCTGCGAGCCGTTGACTGCGTCAGTACTCTCTGCCGACAGGGCGCCCCGCGCCACGTTCCTCAGCACCGTTGCCGCGCTGCCAGGGTTCAAGGTCACCATGCCGTAATTGATGGTGCCGTCCTGATTGCGGTCGTATTTCACGCCCCCTGCTTCGAGGCCAGTCACGTTCGAGGCCAGCGCTTTCAACTGGCTGACGTTCACCGCGTCGGAATCCACCGTCCCCGCCGCCACTCCGGTGATCTGCCGGTAGTTGCCAGCGTCGACGTCACCCACGGAAAGCGCCGCCAACTTGCTGCGCGTGGCGTTCACAGCCGCGCCATCGCCGCCCAGGGGCACGTATCCATCCGCCCCGGCCACCACCTTGGCGATCGACCCGGCGCCCAGCGCTACGCCACCCCCCGTGATGACTCTGCTGCCCGCGCCCAGAGCCACCCCCTGAACCGCGTCAGCCAAGGCCTGCGTTCCCGCCGCGATGCCATCCGCGGACGTCGTGCGCGCCTGCTGCCCCAGGGCGATACCGCCGGGCGCGCTCTGATCCACCACAGCCCGCTCGCCGATTCCCAGGCCGCGGTCGCCGTTGACCACCGTCTGCGGTCCGATGGCGATCGACTCCACACCTGTCGCCAGTGAATCGGATGCCGCCGAGTTGGCGTGGAAGTACTGAGTGCCAGTGGCCGTCAAGGATCCGATCGCGCCGGTCAACTGACGCAAGGTCACCGCGTCATGCGCTTCGGTACCGTCCGCCACGTTGGTAATCTGGCGATACGCGCCGTCGTGGCCAACGGACACAGCCCCCAGCAAGGTGAGATCCGCCGTGTTGAACGGCACCAAGGCGCCGCCGCTGCCTATCGCCAGGCTGCCCGTGGTCGACACCAACGCCCGGTCGGATACGGAACCGGCACCCAGCGCCACGCTCCCTTCCTGACCCGCCACGGCGTCGTGGCCCAGCGCCAGCGCGTTGCCGGCCGTGGCTCGCGCGGTGTAGCCCAGCGCCGTGCTGCCCACGCCCTGCGCGTACGCATCATCTTCCGCCATCCCCGATTCGTTGGTCCGCGCATAGCGCAGGCCAAGCCCCTTGTCGGCCTTGCTGATCAGATTGTTGTCTCCCGCCAGGTTCGTGAACGTATCGCCCATGGTCGTCAGCGTGTCGCCCATCCGCAGCACGTCCTGATTGATGTCGTAGAGCTGCGAACCGTTCACCGCATCGGTGCTGGCGACCGACACGGCCCCGCGCGCCAGGTTGGTGAGCTTGGTGCCGCCCGTCGCGCCGCCATCCGCCGACACCGCACCGGCCAGGGTGATCAGGCTCTTGGGATCTCCCAACTTGCCGTCGTAGGTCACCGCCCGGTCACCCAGGCTGCCGAGGTTGTCGGCCACGGACTTCAGCTGACTCACGTTCACCGCGTCCGTGTCGGACGCGCCCGCGGCCAGGTTGGTGAGGCGCCGTTCCGCGCCTGCCGAGCCTATGCTCACCTCGCCCACCGGCGCTGCGCCAGCCACCGCCGCCGTGCCCGACCGGTACGCCGTCGCGGCCAGCGTCGCGCCATTGGCGACCGCGTTGGCGCCCAGCGCCACGCTGCCCGCATGGCTGGCCTGGGCATCGCGGCCCAGCGCCAGCGCGTTGTCGGCCGTGGCCCGCGCGTTGTAGCCCAGCGCCGTGCTGCCGGGGTTCTGGGCGTAGGCATCGCTGGACGCCAGCCCGCGTTCATTGGTGCGCGCGTAACGGATGCCCTGGCCGTTGGCGTCCGTGTATGCCACGCTCGTGTCGCCGGTCAGGTTCGCCAAGGTGCCGCCGAGACTCGTGAGCGTGTCACCCAGCGTGGTCACCGTGCCTCCCATGTTCGTCACCGTGTCGCCGAGGTTCGTCACGGTGTCGCTCAGGTTGCTAACCGTATCGCCCATGGTCGTCACCCGGTCGCCCATCCGCAGCACGTCCTGGTTCGTCTCGTGCAGCTGCGAACCGTTCACCGCATCGGTGCTGGTGGCCGACAGTTCTGCGCGCGCCAGATTGATGAGCTTGGTCCCGCCCGTCATGCCTCCATCCGACGACACGGAGCCGGCCAAGGTGATCAGGCTCCTGGGATCCCCCGACTGGCCGTCATAGGTCACCGCCCGGTCGCCCAGGCTGCCGACGTTGTCGGCCACGGACTTGAGTTGGCTCACGTTCACCGCGTCCGTGTCGGCCGCGCCCGCGGCCAGGTTGGTGAGGCGCCGTTCGGCGCCCGCCGAGCCTATGCTCACCTCGCCCACCGGCGCGGCGCCAGCCACCGCCGCCGTGCCCGACCGGTATGCAGACGCGGCCAGCGTCGCGCCATTGGCGACCGCGTTGGCGCCCAGCGCCACGCTGCCCGCATGGCTGGCCTGGGCATCGCGGCCCAGCGCCAGCGCATTGTCGGCCGTGGCCCGCGCGTTGTAGCCCAGCGCCGTGCTGCCGGGGTTCTGGGCGTAGGCATCGCTGGGCGCCAGCCCGCGTTCATTGGTGCGCGCGTAACGGATGCCCTGGCCGTTGGCGTCCGTGTATGCCACGCTCGTGTCACCCGTCAGGTTCGCCAAGGTGCCGCCGAGGCTCGTGAGCGTGTCACCCAGTGTGGTCACGGTGCCTCCCATGCTCGTCACCGTGTCGCCGAGGTTCGTCACGGTGTCGCCCATGCTTGTCACCGTGTTGCCCAGATTCGTCACGGTGTTGCCCAGGTTGCCAACCGTATCACCCATGGTCGTCACTCTGTCGCCCACGCGCTGCACGTCCTGGTTCGTTTCGTGCAGCTGTGCGCCGTTCACCGCATCGGTGCTGCCGGCCGACACGGCCCCGCGCGCGAGGTTGGTCAGCTTGGTGCCGCCCGTCGCGCCGCCGTCCGTGGATGCAGGTCCAGCCAGGGTGATCAGACCCTTGGGCTCACCGTCGTCGCCGTCATAGGTCACCGCCCAGTCGCCCAATGCGTTCACCGCCTGATTCGTGGCGTGGAGCTGCGAGCCGTTGATGGCATCCGTGCTGAGAGCGCCGAGCCGCCCTGCCGCGACATTCGTGATGGAGCGCTCCGCGCCTGTGCTGCCCACGCTGATCGTGCTGGTGGGCGCCGATCCGGCGAACGAATAGGATCGCCCCGCGATTGCGGCGCCGGAGGTGCCGACGGCTGCCGCGGTCGCGGATCCCGCCCCCAGCGCGACGTCGCCCGAGTTTGTCGCAACCGAGTCGAACCCCAACGCCATGCTCCGCGCCGCCAGCGCGTTGGCATCGTTGCCAATGGCCAAGGCCGCCGCACCCGTAGCCGCCGAGCTATTGCCCAGTGCGACGGCCCCTGCTCCGGTGGCCCGATTGGCATTGCCGAACGCCACCGAGTTTTCACCGATAGCCGAACTGTCGCGGCCGATGGCCACCGCGGAGAAGTTCCCTGTGGAGCCATCAGCCACGCTGCCGATGCCGATGGCCACGTCGCCATCGCGCTGCGCCTGCGCCCGCGTGCCGAGAGCGACGGAGTCAGAGCCCATGGCGCGCGACTCTCCGGCAATCGCCACGGCGCCAGCACCAGACGCTTGCGCGCCCGCAGCTGCCGTGTTGGAAGACGTATTGCCGCCGATGGCAATGCTGCCGACCGCCGTGGCGCGGGCCCATTGGCCAAGCGCGGTGGCGCCCGCCGCCAGGGCGCTGGCCTGCATGCCCACGGCGGTGCTCCGGATTGCCGCGGTCGCGGCAAAACCCAGGGCGGTCGCGCCGTTGCCTGTCGCCGTGGCATTGAAGCCAAAGACCTGCACGCCGGTGTAGCCGCCGCCGTCGGCATCGCAGCCGAGCACGTTGGACCACAGGCCGGACCCGTCCTTCGGATTCTTGCCCGCGGGATAGGCCATGCCGTCCGGCCCCGTCCCTTTGGGAGAGTTGCAGCCATTCGGGTTGTACGTTGCTGCGTGAGCCTGCGGACCCACGCCCGCCAAGCCCGCGAAGAGCGCAAGCCCCGCCACGATGGGCGCCAAGCGCAGGTCCTGCTTCAAATGCTTCCTAGCGGACTGCCCGCGTACCGTCGCGTGTTCATCCGCATCGATCCATGCGTTCCCGAGTATCTTGTTCATGAATGGGTGCTCCAGTTCAAAAACTCAATGGAACCTCTCATCTCCGCGGCCTTTCCCCGCACCCATGACAGGGACCGGGAACAAGCTGCGGCTACTCTCGCCCCCTGCTTCGCAAGCGCTCTGGCCGGAGCAGGAATGTCGCCAACCGCGTCAAACCAGCGGCCGATCTATTGATGACGATGGAAAAGGAAATGAGCCGAGATCTACGCGGGGTGCCTCGCTTGCCGGCGCAGGCATCCCGCAGCGACTGCATCGGGTGATGCATTGAGGCCAAGACTACGGCGCGCGATTGCAATCGCACATTGCATTCGGGCCTATGGGGCGTATCGGCCTGGACTACCTATACCGGCATGCCGCTAGCGAGTAGCACATGGAGTTAAGACTCCCGGCGCCCTGCCGTTAGTAAACAAATGGACCGCTCAATCGTCCTAGGGTCGGCATGGGTTTCATGAGGAGCGGCTCCATGGATTTGCTGGCAACAATACGCATCTTTCTCCGCGTGGTGGAACGCGGAACGATCTCTGGCGCGGCGCGCGATCTCGACATGAGCCAACCGTCAGTCAGCGAACGCATCGAAAAGCTGGAACGTTTCCTCAGCGCCCGCCTGTTGGTGCGCAGTTCTCGCAAACTGACCTGTACCGCTGAGGGCCGGACATTCTACGAACAGGGCAAGCACCTGTTGGATACGGCCGAAATGACGATAAATTCAGTAACATTAAGCGATGGACAGATACAAGGGAACTTGAGGCTCGCCGCGCCGCAATGCCTGGGCGAGATCGTCGTGCCCAAA
The DNA here is from genome assembly GCF_017355315.1 of Achromobacter sp. SD115. Classification (NCBI taxonomy): domain Bacteria; kingdom Pseudomonadati; phylum Pseudomonadota; class Betaproteobacteria; order Burkholderiales; family Alcaligenaceae; genus Achromobacter; species Achromobacter sp. SD115. Next base: position 292,259 of record NZ_JADIJM010000005.1, read on the forward strand.
GCCTTGATGAGCGTGCGCGCAGCCCATCCTGAGCTGCACGTGGACCTCACCCTGAGCGACGCCATTTCCGATCCGGTCACCGAGGGGGTCGACATCTCGCTGCGGCTGGGCCGTCTCAACGAAAACGGGGGCTATATCGCTTTTCCGCTCGGATGGGTGGGCCGCAAGCTGGTCGCGGCCCCCTCCTACCTGGCGGCCCGCGGTCCGGTGGAAACGCCGGCTGACCTGGCCTGCCACCCATTCATCCGCGTGAAGGCCGCTTTCATGAACGACCAGGTGCCGCTGATGCGCGAGAACGGGCCGGTGGTCCAAACGCGAATCAAGACCGCCATGACGGTCAGCCACTGGCGTCCCATGTACGACCTGATCCTCTCGGGCGGCGGCATCGGCGTCCTGCAGCATCCCGCATGCGCCAGGGCGCTGGCGCAAGGACGCCTCGTGGAACTGCTGGATGGCTATCGGGTTCCGCCTCTTCCGCTCAATGCCCTGATTCCACCCTTGCGGCCGTTGCCATTGCGCGTGCGGGCGGTGCTTGACCTGCTGAAGCGGGACATTCCGGCGTTCCTGCAGCCCGCCGTTTGAACTGGCCCAAGGCCTATGCGCCATCAGGAATGAACGCCGATTGCCCGTGCGCCACTGAGCCGTTCAACGGCGACACTTTTCATCATTTCCCTGCCCGTTTTGCGTCTCGCTATACAGCGCCGGCGCGGATTGTTACGCCGTGGTGCAACATTGACGCCTTTCAAAGCCATCTGCTAAAAGCTTCGGTATCCGCACGTTAAACGCAATGCCCCAACTGTCGTAGTGAGGTGGTGTGTGCAAAACGAGTCCGATGGCTACACCAAGCCTCAGGAACTGCGCAGTTTCCTGTTCCTGACGGCTGTCATGGCCCCCGTCCTGTCGGTCATCATCGTGGCAGGCTACGGTTTCCTGGTCTGGTTCTATCAGCTGATCGCCGGCCCCCCCGGTAGCTGATGCAACGCGACGGAACCCCTCCCATGTCCGCGCTCCCCCATTCCGCGCCGCCTGCGGCGCCGCCAGAGCTGCACATCGCCAGCATGGTGGTGCACGCCGCGCCGCGCCGTTTGCCCGAGGTCCGCCTGGCGATTCTTGCGATCACCGGCGCGGAAATCCATGGCGCTTCCGACACCGGGAAACTGGTGGTCACCCTGGAAGCCCCCTCCACCGACGACATGATGGCCCGGATCTCCGAGATCCAGCGCCTGGATGGCGTGCTGGCTTCGGCGCTGGTCTACCAGCACGCCGACTCGCTGGACGCGATGAACGAGGAGATTGACGATGGCAATGGCTCGTAGAGACTTCATCAAGCAATCCGCCGCCGCTGCGGCCGCGACGGTGGCCGGCATTCCCATCGTCGGCTACACGCAGAACATCGTCACCGAATCCGAGGCCGCCAAACTCAAGTGGTCCAAGGCGCCCTGTAGGTTCTGCGGGACCGGCTGCGGCGTGAACGTCGCCGTGAAGGACAATCAGGTCGTGGCCACGCACGGCGATTTCAACGCCGAGGTGAACAAGGGCCTGAATTGCGTCAAGGGCTATTTCCTGTCCAAGATCATGTACGGCAACGACCGGCTGACCACGCCGCTCTTGCGCATGAAGGACGGCAAGTACGCGAAGGACGGTGAATTTGCGCCGGTGTCCTGGGACCAGGCCTTCGACGTCATGGCCGAACAGTTCAAGCGGGTGCTGAAGGACAAGGGTCCCGAGGCCGTGGGCATGTTCGGCTCGGGCCAATGGACCGTCTGGGAAGGCTACGCCGCGCTCAAGCTGATGAAGGCGGGCTTTCGCAGCAACAACCTGGATCCGAACGCGCGTCACTGCATGGCTTCGGCGGCGGTGGGCTTCATGCGCACCTTCGGCGCCGACGAGCCCATGGGCTGCTACGACGACATCGAGAATGCCGACGCGTTCGTGCTGTGGGGCTCCAACATGGCGGAGATGCACCCCATCCTGTGGACCCGCGTGACCGACCGCCGTCTGTCCGCGCCCAAGACCAAGGTGGTCGTGCTGTCGACCTTCGAGCACCGTTCTTACGAGCTGGCCGACATCGCGCTGACCTTCACGCCGCAGACGGACCTGGCGATCCTGAACTACATCGCCAACCACATCATCCAGACCAAGCGCGTGAACCGGGATTTCGTGGACAAGCACACGACCTTCCGCGAAGGCAATACCGACATCGGCTACGGCTTGCGGCCCGACCATCCCCTGCAGAAAGCGGCCAAAAACGCGGGCGACGCCGGTGGCTCCAAGCCCATTACTTTCGACGACTTCGCCAAATTCGTCTCCAAGTACGACCTGGATTACACCGCCAAGCTGAGCGGCCTGCCCAAGAAGCAGCTGGAGGAGCTGGCCGAACTCTATGCCGACCCGAAAGTGCGCGTCACCTCTTTCTGGACCATGGGGTTCAATCAGCACACCCGTGGCGTGTGGGCCAACAACATGGTCTACAACATCCACTTGCTCACCGGCAAGATCTCCACGCCGGGCAACAGTCCCTTCTCGCTGACCGGCCAGCCCTCGGCCTGTGGTACCGCCCGCGAAGTGGGCACCTTCTCGCACCGCCTGCCGGCCGACCTGGTGGTGACCAATCCCAAGCACCGCGCGCACGCCGAGGAAATCTGGCAGTTGCCCGACGGCACCATCCCCAGCAAGGTGGGCGCGCATGCAGTGTTGCAGAACCGCATGCTGAAGGACGGCAAGATCAACGCCTACTGGGTGATGGTCAACAACAACATGCAGGCCGCCGCCAACCTGATGAACGAAGGCTTGCCCGGCTACCGCAACCCCGACAACTTCATCGTGGTGTCGGACGCCTACCCCACCGTCACCACCATCTCGGCCGACCTGATCCTGCCGGCGGCCATGTGGGTCGAAAAGGAAGGCGCCTACGGCAATGCCGAAAGACGCACCCAGTTCTGGCACCAGCTGGTCAACGCGCCGGGCGACGCCCGCTCCGACCTGTGGCAGCTGATGGAGTTTTCCAAGCGCTTCAAGGTCGAGGAGGTCTGGCCGGCCGACCTGCTGGCCAAGAAGCCGGAATACCGCGGCAAGACGCTGTTCGACGTGCTGTTCGCCAATGGCAAGGTCAACCGCTATCCCAACACCGAGCGCGCCAAGGACTACGCCAACCAGGAGGCCGAGGCTTTCGGCTTCTATGCGCAGAAGGGGCTGTTCGAGGAATACGCCGAATTCGGCCGCGGCCACGGCCACGACCTGGCGCCCTTCGACACTTACCATGAAGTGCGCGGCCTGCGCTGGCCGGTGGTCAAGGGCAAGGAAACGCTGTGGCGCTACCGCGAAGGCAGCGACCCCTACGTGAAGGCGGGCGCGGGCTTCGAGTTCTACGGCAACGCGGATGGCCGCGCGGTGATCTATGCCCTGCCTTATGAACCGCCCGCGGAATCGCCGGACAAGGAATACCCGTTCTGGCTGTCCACCGGGCGCGTGCTGGAACACTGGCATTCGGGTTCGATGACGCGGCGGGTGCCGGAGCTGTACCGCGCCTTTCCCAACGCGGTCTGTTTCATGCACCCCGACGACGCCCAGGAAATGGGCCTGCGGCGCGGCGTCGAAGTCGAGGTCGTGTCGCGCCGCGGCAAGATGCGCACGCGCCTGGAAACCCGCGGCCGCGACAAGCCGCCGCGCGGCCTGGTCTTCGTGCCCTGGTTCGACGCCGGCCAGCTGATCAACAAGGTCACGCTGGACGCCACCGATCCGATCTCGTTCCAGACCGACTTCAAGAAGTGCGCGGTCAAGATCGTCAAGGTCTGAAAGGCGAACCGGAGACAGCCATGAACCTACGCGCCCTTACTCTCGCGACGTGCGTCATCCTCGGTTCGGCCGCTTGGGCGGCGCCGCCGCTGGAGGTCGAAGACCCGATGCGCGGCCCCACCCCGATCGCGCAGGAAGCCGACCCGCCCCTCATCAGTCCGGTCGAGAACAAGGACATCAAGCGGATGCGCACGTATTCCATGCAGCCGCCCACCATTCCGCACAAGATCGACGGCTACCAGATCGACAAGGACTTCAACCGGTGCCTGGCCTGTCACGCGCGCGTGAACACAGAGGAAACCCAGGCGCCGCCCCTGAGCGTGACCCACTACATGGACCGCGACAGCAACGTGCTGGCGGAAGTGTCGCCGCGCCGCTACTTCTGTGTGCAATGCCACGTGCCGCAAACGGAGGCCAAGCCGCTGGTGTCCAATACCTACCAGGACATCGACGTGATCCTCAAGCGCCTGACCGCCCCGGCGCCCGCCAAGAAGTAAGCGACCGGAGGCAGCCATGCTCGCACTCATCAAGCGCTACTGGAACATCATCCGACGGCCCAGCGTGCATTTCAGCCTGGGCTTCCTGACGGTCGGCGGATTCATCGGCGGCATCCTGTTCTGGGGCGCCTTCAACACCGCCATGGAACTCACCAACACCGAGAAGTTCTGCACCGGCTGCCACGAGATGCGCGACAACGTGTACGCCGAATTGAAGGGCACGATCCACTTCACCAACCGTTCCGGCGTGCGGGCGCTGTGCTCCGACTGCCACGTGCCGCATAACTGGACCGACAAGATTGCGCGCAAGATGCAGGCGTCCAAGGAAGTTTGGGGCAAGATCTTCGGCACCATCGACACGCGCGAAAAGTTCGTGGAAAAGCGCCTGGAACTGGCCCAGCACGAGTGGGCGCGCTTCAAGGCCAACGACTCGCTGGAATGCCGCAACTGCCACAACTACGAGTACATGGACTTCACGCGCCAGAGCCCGCGCGCGCAGAACATGCATTCCACCTATCTGGCGGACAAGAGCAAGACCTGCATCGACTGCCACAAGGGCATCGCCCACAAGCTGCCCAATATGGGCCCGGGCCCGACCTCGATGGCGCCGGAGCCGGCCAGCCCGGCCAAGGAAGTGGCGCATGCGGCCCGCTGACGCGCCGCTGCCCCTGCTGTGCGCGCGCGGCCTCGCCAGCCGCCGCGGCCATTGCGCGCCCGTGGATTTCGAACTGCATGGCGGCCAGCTGCTGCACCTGCGCGGCGCCAATGGCAGCGGCAAGACCAGCCTGTTGCGCATGCTGGCCGGCCTGTTGCGGCCGCTGGCGGGCAGCGTGCTGTGGCGCGACAGCGACGCGCGCCGCGATCCTGCAAGCTACCGCGCCTGCATGGCCTTCCTGGGACATGGCAATGGCCTGTGCGGCGAGCTGAGCGCCGCCGAGAACCTGCGCTACGCCCTGCATATCGCCGGCACCCCGCAGACGGAAACCCGCCTATCGGACGCCTTGCGCGCATGGCGCCTGGAGTTCTGCGCCGACGTTCCCGCGCGGCGCCTGTCCCAAGGCCAGGGCCGCCGGCTGGCGCTGGCTGCCGTGGTGCTCGGCGGCAAACCCTTGTGGCTGCTGGACGAGCCCGATGCGGGCCTGGATTCCGCCAGCCTGGAGCAGTTGCGCCTGGCGCTGGCGGCCCATCTGGCAGCCGGCGGCGCCGCTGTGCTCGCCTCGCACCGCGAGCCGGGCACCGCCGCCGCACACACCCAAACCCTGGACATGGATGACTACGCGGATGCTGGCTACGCTGTCGCAGTTGGCGTTGCGTGAAATCCGCCTGGCCTGGAGACGGCCCGCGGACACGCTGGGCGCCACCCTGTTTTTCATCGTGGCCGGCACGCTGTTCCCCCTGGCGGTCGGTCCCGACCCCGCGCTGCTGCTGGCCATCGGGCCGGGCGTGCTGTGGGTCTGCGCCCTGCTGGGCATCCTGCTGACGCTCAACCGCCCCTTCGCCCAGGACTACGATAACGGCGCGCTGGAACAACTGCTGGTATCGCCGCATCCGCTGCCGCTGCTGGTGGGCGCGAAGCTGGCGGCGCACTGGTTCAGCAGTTGCCTGCCCTTGATCCTGGCCAGCCCGGTGCTGGCCTTGCAGTTCGGCCTGTCGCCGCAGGCCATCGGCATCCTGGTCCTGTCGCTGCTGCTGGGTACGCCGACGCTGGCGCTGGTGGGCGGACTGGGCGCGGCGCTGACGCTGGGCCTGCGCGGCGGCGCCCTGCTGCCGCTGCTGGTGCTGCCGCTGTACGTGCCGGTGCTGATCTTCGGCGCGGGCGCGGTGTCGGCCTCGCACGCCGGCATGGGCGCCGGGCCGCAATTGTCGCTGCTGGGCGCATGCCTGTGCCTGGCCATCCTGTTATGCCCCTGGAGCGCCTCGGCGGCGCTGCGCGTGGCGCTGGACTGAGGACGCCATGCACAAGCACCCTGCCCTGGACGCGTATCCGCCCGCCGCCGCCGCGGGCGCGGGCTGGCTGCGATACGCCTCGCCCGCCGCCTTCTATCCGCTGGCCGGCCGGATGATTCCATGGCTGGCGTTGGGCGCCGCGCTGTTCGCGGCTGCGGGCCTGTACGTGGGACTGGCCGTGGCGCCCGCCGACAGCCAACAGGGCGAGGTCTACCGCATTCTGTTCATCCACGTCGGGGCGGCGTGGATGTCGATGTTCCTGTACCTGGTCATGGCGCTGTACGCCGCGCTGGGGCTGGTCTTCAATACCCGGCTGTCGTTCATGATGATGCGGGCGCTGGCGCCCACCGGCGCGCTGTTCACCTTCCTGACCCTGTGGACCGGCGCGCTCTGGGGCAAGCCCACCTGGGGCGCTTGGTGGGTATGGGACGCGCGGCTCACCTCCGAACTGATACTGCTGTTCCTGTACCTGGGCTTCATGGCCTTGCAGGCGGCCGCCGACGACGACACGCAGCGGGCCGACCGCGGCGGCGCCATCCTGGTGCTGGCCGGCGTGATCAACGTGCCCATCATTTACTTCTCGGTGCGCTGGTGGAGCACCCTGCACCAGGGCGCGTCGATCAATCTCACCACCGCGCCCAGCATGGCCCGCATCATGGTGACGGCGATGATGCTGATGGTGGCGGCGTTCTGGCTCTATAGCGCGGCGGCGGCGCTGGCGCGCGTGCGCGGCATCATCGCCGAACGCGAGCCGGGCGCCGTCCGCGCGGGCCGCGCGCGGCGGGAGGCGCCATGAGCTGGGAAGCGCTGTTTTCGCTGCAGGGCCATAGTCCCTACCTGCTGGGCGCCTATGGCGTGACGCTGGCCCTGATCGGCCTGGAAGCCGCGCTGTTGTGGCGCCGCAGCCGCGCCCGGCGCGCGGCGCAGCAAACCGCCAGGCACGCGGACGGGGCTGCGCCATGAGCCCGCGCAAGCGCCGCGCGCTGGCCATCGTCGGCGGCCTGGGGCTGCTGGCCGCGGCCGCCGCGCTGGTGCTCAATGCCCTGCAATCCAATCTGGTGTTTTTCTTCAGCCCCACGCAAGTGGTGGCCAGGGAAGCGCCGGCCAGCGGCAGCTTCCGCGTGGGCGGCCTGGTGGAGCAAGGTTCGCTGCGCCGCGAGGCCGACGGCCTGACGCTGCGCTTCGTGGTGACGGACACCGCTCACACGGTACCGGTGAGCTACCAGGGCCTGCTGCCCGACCTGTTCCGGGAAGGCAAGGGTGTGGTTGTGGCCGGCAAGCTGGGGCCGGACGGCGTGTTCCGCGCGACCGAGGTGCTGGCCAAGCACGACGAGAACTACATGCCGCCCGAGGCCGCCGACGCGCTCAAGCGCGCGGGCGCCGGGACCGGCGCCATGCGGGCGGAGGCGCAATGATTCCCGAGATCGGACTGTTCAGCCTGATCCTGGCGCTGCTGGTGGCGCTGGCGCAAGGCGTGCTGCCGCTGGTGGGCGCCGCCACCGGCTGGCAGGCGGGGCTGCGGGTGGCGCGGCCCACCGCCGTCGGCCAATTCGGCCTGACCACCGTGGCCATCGGCTGCCTGGCCTGGGCCTTCGTGGACAACGATTTTTCCGTGCTGTACGTGGCTGCCAATTCGCATGCGGACCTGCCGGCCGCCTACCGCTTCGCCGCAGTCTGGGGCGGACATGAAGGCTCGCTGCTGCTGTGGCTGTATCTGCTGACTGCGTGGACCCTGGCGGTGGCGCTGTGCAGCCGCCGCCTGCCCCTGCCCTTCGTCGGCCGCGTGCTGGCGGTGATGGGCTGGGTCAGCGTGGGCTTCCTGCTGTTCCTGCTGTTCCTGTCCAATCCCTTCGAACGCCTGATGCCACCCGCCATGGCCGGCCGCGACCTGAATCCGCTATTGCAGGATCCGGGCATGATCGTGCATCCGCCGATGCTGTACATGGGCTACGTGGGTTTCTCCGTGGCCTTCGCCTTCGCGATCGCGGCGCTGCTGTCGGGCGAGCTGGATGCCATGTGGGCGCGCTGGGTGCGGCCCTGGACGCTGGCCGCCTGGACTTTCCTGACCATAGGCATCCTGCTGGGCAGCGCCTGGGCCTATTACGTGCTGGGCTGGGGCGGCTGGTGGTTCTGGGATCCGGTGGAGAACGCCTCGTTCATGCCCTGGCTGGCGGGGACCGCCCTGATTCATTCGCTGATCGTGACCGAGAGGCGCGGCGCCTTCCGCAGCTGGACCGTGCTGCTGGCGATCTGCACCTTCTCGCTCAGCATCCTGGGGACTTTCCTGGTGCGCTCGGGCGTGCTGACTTCCGTGCATGCCTTCGCGGTGGACCCGGGACGCGGCCTGTACATCCTGGGATTCATGCTGGTGATCGTGGGCGGATCGCTGGCGCTCTATGCCTGGCGCGCGCCCAAGGTGGGCCTGGGCGGCGGATTCTCGCTGCTGTCGCGCGAGTCCCTGCTGCTGTCCAACAATGTGATGCTGACGGTGGCGGCCGGCTCGGTGCTACTGGGCACGCTCTACCCCGTGGTGCTGGACGTGCTGGAGTGGGGCAAGATCTCCATCGGCCCGCCCTATTTCGAAGCGGTGTTCGTGCCGCTGATGACGCCCGCGATCTTCCTGATGGGAGTCGGCCCGGTGGCGCGCTGGAAGCAGGCGGAACTGCCCGACCTGGGCCGCCGCCTGCGCATCGCCTTCGCGGTCAGCGTGGCGACCGCGCTGCTGCTGCCGCTGGCCATGCCGGGCCCGGCGCGCCTGGGTTCGCCCATGGTGATGCTGGGCCTGTGGCTGGCGGCGTGGTCGGTCGCCAGCGCCGCCACGCACGCCTGGCAGCGCCTGACGGACGGCGACGGCCACTGGCTGCGCCGATTGGGCCGTCAGCCGCGCTCCTGGTACGGCATGCTGCTGGCGCATGCGGGCATGGGCATCTTCATCGCCGGGGTCACGCTGGCCAATGGCTACGAGGTCAAGCAGGAGCTGCGGATGGAGATAGGCTCCACCCAGGAGGCCGGCGGCTACGCATTCACCTTCGCCAGCATCGGCCCGGCCGCCGGCCCCAACTACAGCGCGCAGCGCGCCGTGTTCCCGGTGACCCGCGACGGCAAGCCGGTGCTGACCCTCTACCCGGAAAAGCGTCTCTACACGGTGCAGGACATGGCCTTGAGCCAGGCCGACATCGACAGCGGCTTTACCCGCGACCTGTTCGTGGCGCTGGGCGACCCCGTGGGCGACAAGGCTTGGACGGTGCGCCTGCAGGTCAAGCCCTTCATGACCTGGATCTGGACGGGCTGCATCCTGATGGCGCTGGGCGGCCTGCTGGCGGCCGGCGACAAGCGCTACCGCCGCGCGCAGGAACAGGCCCGCGCGCCGCAGCCGGCCATGGCCGGCGCCGCGCGGCCCACGCGGGAGGGTGTCTGATGCTGCGCTACCTGGTGCCGCTGGCGGCCTTCCTGGCGATGGCTGTGTTTCTGGCGATGGGCCTGTCGCGCGACCCGCGGGCAGTGCCCTCGGCCATGATAGACAAACCCGCCCCCGCCATCGGCCTGCCGGTGCTGCTGACGCCCGGCCAGAAGCTGGAGGTGCAGTCGCTGCGCGGCCAGGTCTGGCTGCTGAACGTATGGGCGTCCTGGTGCGGACCGTGCAAGGACGAACTGCCCGTGCTGCGCGAGGCCGCCCGCCGCCACGGCATTCCGCTGTATGGCTTGAACTACAAGGACAAACCAGAAGACGCCGAAGCCTGGCTGGCGCGCAACGGCAATCCCTACATCGCGTCCGCCAGCGACGTCGACGGCCGGGTCGGCATCGAGTATGGCGTTTACGGCGTGCCCGAGACCTTCGTGATCGACCGCGACGGCCGCATCCGCTACAAGCAGCTGGGCCTGATCACACCCGAGATCTGGCGCGACCGGATCCAGCCCGCGATAGAGGCGCTGCGATGAAGCCGCAGCCCGTCCTGCTTGGCAGCCTGCTTGGCGGCCTGTTCCACGCTCCGTGCCGCGCCTGGATCTGCCCCCTGTTCCGCGCCGGGCTGTGCGCCCTGCTACTGGCCCTGGCCCTGGCTTTGCCCGGCGCCGCGCGCGCCCAGGTCCACGCCGCCGCCGCGCAGCCGTTGCCGCCTGTCCTGGAACAACGTGCCGACAAGCTGGCCCACGGGCTGCGCTGCCTGGTATGCCAGAACCAGACCCTGGCCGAGTCGAACGCGCCATTGGCCCAGGACATGCGCAAGCTGATCCGCGACCAATTGGCCGCTGGCCGCAGCGACGCGCAGATCATGCGTTTCTTCGAAGACCGCTATGGCGACTTCGTACGCTATGACCCGCCCTTCAAACCCATCACCTGGTTGCTGTGGCTGGGGCCGTTCGCGCTGCTGGCGCTGGGCTTCTTCGTGCTGGTGCGCACCTTGAAGCGCCGCGCCGGCGCGCGCGCGCCGCTGACCGCCGACGAACGCGAGCGCGCCGCCCGCTTCCTGGATACCGGATCATGACGTCGCTCTGGCTCATCGTGCTGCTCTTGCTGCTGGCGACACTGCTCTGCCTGATCCCGCCCCTGCTGCGCCGCGCGCCAGCCGCGGAACCCGCATCCGAAGCCAACATGCGCGATTTCTATCTGGCGCAGCGCGAGCAATTGCGGCGCGACTTGAACAACGGCAGCCTTAGCGCCGCCGCCATCGTGCGCGCGGAAGAAGAGCTGCAGCGCGACCTGCTGCAGGACCTGGAATTGCGGCGCACCCGCAGCGCGCCCTGGGCCGGGCAACGCGCAGGCGTCGCGGCCGCCTGCCTGCTGACCGTGCTGATTCCGGTGGCGGCCGTGCTGCTATACGGCCATCTGGGCAATCCGCGCGCGGCGGCCAGCGCCGGGGTGGGCCAGCAGGCCGAACCGCATGCCGCGGAAACCGCCAATGACATGACACAAGCCATCAATGCGCTGGCCCTACGGCTGCGGACGGCGCCAGATGACGCCGACGGCTGGTACGTGCTGGCGCGCTCGTATGAAACCCTGGGGCGCTATACCGATGCGGTGGCCGCCTATCAACAAGTGCTGCGCCTGGTGCCGGGACAGCCCGCAGTCCTGGCCGACCTGGCCGACGCGCTGCTTTCCGCCAACCAGGGCAACCCCGACGAAGCTTCCATCGCGGCGGTAGCACAAGCGCTGGCCGCGCAGCCGGACCAGCCCAAGGCCCTGGCCTTGGCCGGCATGATGGCGCTGCGCCGTGGCGACGCGGCCGAGGCGCTGGCGCATTGGGAACGCCTGCAGGCTCAGTTGCCGCCGGACTCGGAAGCGGCGCGGCAGATCCAATCGAATATCGCGCAAGCGCGCGCCATGGCTGCCGCGCCTGCTGGAACATCCGCTGCGAAGTCTGCCGTTGCTTCATCCGGGACGTCCGCAGCGACATCCGCACGCTCGGCGCCAGCTTCGGCCTCACCGCCCCCCGCCGCCAGCCCGACACCCTCGCCTACCGCCGCCCGCATCAGCGGACGCGCCAGCATCGCCGACGCGTTGCGCGGCCGGGTCCAGCCCTCCGATACCGTGTTCATCCTGGCGCGGCCCGAGCAAGGGTCGCGCATGCCGCTGGCCATCCTGCGCATGCAGGTGTCCGACCTGCCCCGGGACTTCGTGTTGGACGACAGCAGCGCCATGTCGCCCGACGCGACCTTGTCGCAAGCCGGCAAGGTGCGGGTGGAGATCCGGATCAGCCGGTCCGGCACGGCGGCGGCCCGGCCGGGCGACCTGGGCGGCATGCTATCCGGCGTCGGCGTCCATGCCAGCGGGCTGGAACTGGTAGCCGACGCCGTCGTGCCCTAGGCTGGGCCGTGATTCGGGACAGGCCAACCGCGCACTTTCATGCCCGGTGAAATGGCGGACTTGGCCGCCATTTTGCACGTCGATGCAAACTGACGCATGGTATAAGACTCGCGCCACTTCAGCGACGCCGATAAGCATGAGAATGCCAGGAATCAAGCCTAGATAATATGAATCTCTTTAGTGAAGTTTTTTTCTTCGTGCCCTATTCCTGGGAGGTTCTATTTGGCACGTTGGCCGCCCTGCTGCTTGCAAGCCTATGCGGCGCCAAACTGGTCAAGCAGATACGGCGCGCGGAAACGCAAACCAGCGACGATGTGCGCATGGTGCTGGGCGCGACCCTCACCCTGCTGGGGCTTGCAGTCGGCTTCTCATTCTCCATGGCGATCAGCGGATACAACGCCCGGCAGACCAGTGAATCGGCGGAGGCGGCGGCCATCGGTTCGGCCTACGCCAAGGCTGACCTGCTGCCCGCGCAGACCACGGAGAAAATGAAGCAAGTCCTTGCGGAGTACGTTGCGCAACGCATCCGGTTCTACACGGCAAGATCGGAAGATGCACGCCAGGCCGAAGAACGCCAGGCGGCTACGCTGCGGCGAGATGCCTGGCAAATTGCCGTCCAAGGCTCGCTATCCCAGCCCAACTCCCTGACGGCCCTGGCGGTGGCGACGGTTGGAGATCTGCAGAAGTCCTACGAAACCACAAGCTCCACCTGGCGCAAGCAGATACCGTCCGCGGCCTGGGGGCTCATTTTCATACTCGCAGTGTTTTGCAATGTCCTGGTCGGATACAGTGCCGGGGCGCGCGGGCATCGCGGGCTGCTGATCGTGTTCCCGCTGGTTATTGCCATTTCCCTTGCCCTGATCAACGACATCGATGTCCCGGGCCATGGCCTGATCCATGTCAGTCCGGTCAATCTTGAGCGCATGGCAAGTGAACTGGCGGTTCCCTTGAAATGACCGATCGGCGTCAGGCATTTCGAGCGCTCCGGCAAGGCTGCTAGCGCTTCACCGCAGCAGTGGCGAGAGCGCGCCATCCGACCATGCCGAAGACACGGGGCAAGGCTGGATCGCTCCAGCCCGCCCCTCGGCTCAGACCCGTTCGATCCGCGCCGGCAACCCCTGGCGCACCGCCGCGCCCGACACCCAATCGATCCAGACGTTGGCGTGCTCGCCACGCGTGGCGTCGCTGAATCCCAGATCGTTCAGGTTCACGCCCGCAGCCAGCGCCGGGTCGTGCGGCATGGACTTGCCGTCGATGACGTGGGCGCGCGCGCCCAGCTCAGTGTGGCCGTAGCCGTGCTCGATGCCCACCGCACCCGGCTGGATACCGTCTCGCAGCAGCGCCAGCCCGGTCACCGCGCCGCCCGGCGTCACGATGCGCACCGCGTCGCCGTTGCGGATGCCCAGGCGTTCGCCGTCCTGCCGGTTGATCGACACCGGGTTGTGCGGATGCACCTGGCGCAAACGATTCACGCCGATGGACATGGAGCTCATCAGGTTGGACTTGAAGGAGCTGAGCAGGAACGGCCAGTCCTGCTGCGCGTATTGCGCCCGCATGTCGCGGCCGTCCGCCAAGCGCGTCGGATACCAGGTCGGACAGCCGCTATAGCGCTCGCCCGTCATGGAATGGCGAAAGCCCGCCAGTTCCTCGCTCCAGACTTGCAAGGGCTTGGCGTAGGCGGCGCGCGTCTGGCGCGTTCCGCCTCCTTCCACCCAGGCGTCCTGCATCTTGTCGAAACGCCCGCCCCGGCTCATCACCATGGCAACCTGGCGCCATTCGCCCGGCTTCAACTTCTGCTGCAGCAACGCGCCATAGCGGTCCACGCCCGTCAGCGCCATGTCGTCATCGCTGGCCTCCGGCACGGGCTTGCCGGCCGCGAAAGCGATGTTGGCCATGCCGCGCAGGAAGAAATCCTCCGGCGTGTCCAGCGCGTACTTGGCGCCGTCCTTGTCCGAGATCGCGCCGGCGCCGAAGCCCGGCATGTCCAGCCGCTTGGCGCAGGCGATCAGGAAGGTTTCCAGGCAGACCGGCTCGTCCGTGGCCGTGCGCGCCACCCGCGGCTGCACGGCGGGCCAGCGCACGGTGGAGGCCTTCGCGACCACGTCGGCCCAGGGCGCCGAGACGCCCCAGCTTTCGTACGTGACCGTGTCCGGCACGATGTAGTCGGCCAGCGCGTTGGTCTCGTTGATGAAGGGGTTGATCGACACCGACAGCGGTAGCAAGCCCGGATCCTTCATCTTGTCGATGATGACGCTCTTCAAGCCGGCAATGCCGTAGATCGGGTTGCTCATGTGATTGAACCAGACCTTGGCGCGGTACGGATAGCCCGCCAGCGCCGACGCCAGCATCTCCGAGCTGAGGCCACCCGTGGCCGGATACCAGGGCGCCGCGGCCGGATAGGCCGGCTGGCCCGCCGCCTTCTTGCGCTTGAACTCGCTGGACTTCTCGTACGGGAAGCGGTTGCGCGACAGGCCCACGCCCTTGGGCGTGGCACGGTTGGCAAAGCCGGCGATGTTGTAGCGCGGCCCCTGTCCGTAGGGCGGGAACGGGCCGGCATCCAGCACCAGGCCGCCTTCGACGTTGAGGTTGCCCACCAGCGTGTTCAGCATGGCGATGGCATAGGCGGTATAGAAGCCCGAGCCGCTCATCGTGCCGCCGTGCGCATCGGCCACGGCCCGCTTGCCATAGCTGGTGAAGCGTTCGGCCAGCTCTGCGATCTTGGCGGCGGGCACGCCGCTCAGCGCCGCGTATTCGTCCAGCGTCTTGCGGCGCGCTTCCTCGCGCAACAGCGACAGCGAACTGCGCATGCGCAGGGCTTCGGGCGCGGCCACCGTCTCGTCCACGAACAGCGTGGCCGGCGCGGCCGTGGTGTGCGGCGCCAGCGTGCCGTCTTCCAGGCGCACCACATATACGTCTTCCCACTTCTCGCCGGCATCGGCCGGACGCGGCCAACCCAGGTCGGCGCCGCGCAGGAAGCTGCCCAGGCGCGGATGGCCGGGCTCGGCCACCACCAGATGGGTGGCGTTGGTCCAGGCCGCCTCGCCCGCAGCCTTCATGGCCTCGGGACCGGGTTGGGCCAGCGCGCGGGCGTCGTAGCGTTCGTTATCCAGGATCCAGCGGATCAGGCCCATGGCCAGGCCCAGGTCGCCGGCCGGATTGACGGCGACCCACTCATTGCCCGATCCGGCCGACAGGCTGGACGAAGCCGGCAGCATGGGCGACACGACCACATAGGTGAAGCCGGTCTCTTCCGGCCGCACGCGGGCCTCGGCCAACTGGCGGGCTTGGCGCTGGAACGGGTTGCCGGCCTGCGCCGGGGCCGCGCCGATGAACAGGCCGAAGCGGGCATTGTCCCAATCCGGCTTGCCGTGCGGCATGCCCTTCAAGTCGCCCAGCGCGGCGCCCGCGCCCACGCGGAAACTCTGGCCGCAATAGGAGCCATGGTTGCTGAAGTTGACGGTGCCGAACGATTGCCCGGCAAAGCGCTGGATCAGCGGGGTGCGGCCTTCGTTGGACGCGTCGGTGAAGAGGAACTGGTTGACCTTGGCGCCGTACTCGGGGTTCTGCGGGTCCAGCGGCGTCTCGCGGTCGAAGATGGCGCGCAGGCCGTCCACCTGGCCTTCGCCGAACAGATCGCCGCCTTCGCAGACTTCCTGCACCAGTTGTTCGAACGAGATGGTCTGCCACTTGCCCTCGCCGCGCTTGCCCACGCGCTTGAGCGGCTGCAGCACGCGGAAGGGGCTGTTCATCTGTTCCAGCATGGCCGAGCCGCGGGCGCAGGAGGTGGCGCGCCCTTCCAGGCCGTTGTCGCCGCCCAGTTGCGCGTAGACCTCGCGCACCGGCGCTTCCATGGCGGCCGGCCGGGTCGTGGCCAGCGGATGGTAGGGATTGCCGGCCACGCGCAGGATGCGGTTTTCCTTCGTGTCCACGCGCAGGCGCACGCCGCACTGGGTCCAGCAGCCCAGGCAGCTGGAGGGGCTGACCGTCTGGCCCGGCTGGGCGCTGAGCACGCCGGTCAAGGGATCGATGCGGAACTCCGGCGTCAGCGAATTGCCGCGTACCGCGTGCGCCGTGGGCACGCCGGCCGTCCCTTGCGCCAGGCCCTTCACGGCCCGGACCACGGTTTCGCCGTAACCCGCCGCAAAAGCCGCCATGCCGCCGGCGACCACGCCGCCGCGCACCATCAGCTTGCGCCGCGCCTCATCGCGCGGCTGGCCCGGAGCCTCGTCCGGCGGGGCGCCGCGCTTGTCGTCTTCGTATTGCTTGTCCATTGCTTTCATTCCATGTTCTTTCGTCCAGGACCCGTTCACAGGCAGGTCCACGCGGCGGCGCTCAGGCCGCCAGGCCTCGCGCGCGCGCCGGGAACAGCTCCAGGGCGTAGGTCACGGCGGCGATCAGCGCCACGCACAGGCCCAGCACGCCCAGCATGCCCAGCAAGCCATCGCTGCCCCAGGGCATCTCGTACAGATAGAGTCCCGCGCCATACTTCGGCACGCCCTGCACGCTCATGAAGACCACCCAGCGGAAGATCCACGCGGCCGCCAGCATGGTCAGCGCCAACGCGGCCGAGGGCAGCGGCGCGGCCAAGGTGCGCGCGGGACGCTGCAGCAGCGCGACCATGCAGAAGCCGGTCGCCACCGCGCCCGCCAGGCTGACGCGCCAGATCG
Organism: Achromobacter sp. SD115; assembly: GCF_017355315.1. Taxonomy (NCBI): domain Bacteria; kingdom Pseudomonadati; phylum Pseudomonadota; class Betaproteobacteria; order Burkholderiales; family Alcaligenaceae; genus Achromobacter; species Achromobacter sp. SD115. The sequence goes on from NZ_JADIJM010000005.1 coordinate 308,968, forward strand.
GGAACTCCGCGAACAGACGCAGCGCGGCGTCGAACGACGGGTCCAGGCCCAGCAGGCCCAGCAGCGTCCAGGCGCCGGCGCCCAGCGCCATCATCACCACCGCGGTCAGGCTGAGGCTGCGCAACAGCTCCACCGGCATGGCCTGCGTACCGCCGCGCAGCCAGCGACCCACCAGGAACATGGCGCCCAGCGCGCCCAGCCAGGCGGTCAGCGCAAAGTTCACCGGCAGGAACACCGTGTGCCACAAGGGCCGCGAGCGCAGCACCATGACTTCGGCGCCGGTGTAGACCAGGATGGACAGCGCCGACACCGCCAGCGCCATGCCCAGCACGCGTACCCAGCCGATGCGGCCCCACCACCAGGCAGCGCAGAACAGCAGCGCCAGGGTCACGAACACCGGCAGCAACAAGGCGCCCAGCCACATCCACGACCAGGGCGTGAAATGCGCGTAGAAATGCCAGAAGCGGCCCGGCTGGTGCAGGTCCGCCAGCAAGGACACGGGCGCGGCGATGGCGCTGACCAGCAGCACCGTCACCGCCGCGGGCAGCAGCCGGCGCGCGGGCGAGCCTGCGCTGCCGAAAGCCGCGAAGGCGGCGGTCAGCGCGGTGGTGGCGCTGATGCCGATGAGGAAGAAGTACTGCACGGCCCACGGCAGCCAGGCGGCGTCGTAGACCGGCGTCAACAATTCAGAGATCTGCATGCTCATCCCCTTCGATGGCTCAATGGCCGCCAGCCAGCCGCACGCCGGCCTGGCCGTCGACCTGATGGACGAACGCATCGGGCAGGCCGATGTAATAGACATGGGGATCGGTCTTCATCTCGGGCTTGAGCACCTTGATGTCCGCCTTGTGCTCGACCAACAGCTGGGAAATGGCGCTGTCGGGATCGTTCAGGTCGCCGATGACGCGCGCGCCACCCACGCAGCTTTCCACGCAGGCCGGCAGCAGCCCCGCCTCCAGGCGGTGCTCGCAGAAGGTGCATTTGTCGGCAGTCTGCGTTTCGTGGTTGATGAAGCGGGCGTCGTAGGGACAAGCCTGCACGCAATAGGCGCAGCCCACGCAGCGTTCGTTGTCGACCAGCACGATGCCGTCTTCGCGCTGGAAGGTCGCCTGCACCGGGCAGACCGGCACGCAAGGGGGGTTGTCGCAGTGGTTGCACAGGCGCGGCAGCATCACCATGGAGGCCGGGCCGCCAGAGTCGGGCAGGACTTCGTATTGCAGGACGGTGGTGCGGAACTGCCCTATCGGAGGCAGGTTCTCCATCGAACAGCTGACCGTACAGGACTGGCAGCCGATGCACTTGCGCATGTCGACCACCATGCCATAGCGCTTGCCGGCCATGCCAGGACGGCGCGGCGGCTGGCCGTTGATGCCCGTAGCGTCGGCGCGGATGGGAATGACGGTGGCCGCGGCCCCCAACCCCAGTAAGCCTTTTAGAAAGCCTCGTTTACCCGGGAGTGGCGGTTCCGGGGGGCTGGCGCGGGTACTCATGGTGCTTCTCCAAGCGTTAATTCCGTTACAGGAATTAACTTATCACTTGGAGTTATATAGAGGCTTGATAAGAATCAAAGCGGGGACGGATAAGAAGAAAATCAGGGACAGGCCAATACCGTCCGGGCTCGGCCCGGGTTCGCGAACCGTCAATCCTGGATCTTGAGCGCCCCGCTCCAGGCCGCCAGCTTGCGCTCGAACGACGCCGCCGCGTGCGCCGGGCTGGTCGACGGCAGGTCCACATATTCCAGCGGCAGGGCCAGCCCGGGCAGCACATGGCGGCGGTACAGCGCCGCGGCCTTGGCGCCGTTGAAACAGACCCGGACGATGGCCGGGTACCGTTCCAGGAATGCGGCGAAATCGTTGGCGACCAGAGTGTCGCCGCGGATGTCGGCGTCCAGGCTGCCGGGGCGTTCGCAGGCTTGCAGCACGTCCCACAGGGCGACGCCTGCGGCTTGCAGGGCATGCAGGCGCTGCGCGTAGTCCAGACCGGGATCGAAGCCGAAGACGCTGGCCGCGATGGGCCAGAAGGCGTTGCGGGGATGGGCGTAATAGCGGCCTTGCCTGAGCGACGCCACGCCCGGCATGGAGCCCAGCACCAGCACGCGCGCGCCGGGCGCGGCAACCGGGGCAAAGCCCTGGACCTGATCGTTGCACCCCGTCTGGGCCGTGGTCTCGCTGTGTTCCATTCCCGAAGGATACGCGAGCCGTCTACCTGCCGAGTTCCCGCCGTACCGTCCGATGAATGGAACAGTGCTTATCAATATAGGGGGCTACCGCCAGCAGCGTTGCGCCCTTATCTTCTTAACTATGACGAACGGCCCCGCTGGGGCCGCGCAACAGGAAATACGACCATGAAGAAGATTCTCGGATTGCATGCCAGCCCCCGTCCCCACTGGGTGGGCGACGGCTTCCCGGTGCGCTCCATGTTCTCCTATAACGACAAAGGCAAGAACACCAGCCCGTTCCTGCTGCTGGATTACGCCGGCCCGGCGCAGTTCGAGCCGGCCGAGCATCCGCGCGGCGTCGGGCAGCATCCGCACCGCGGCTTTGAAACCGTGACCATCGTCTACAGCGGCGAAGTCGAGCACCGCGATTCCACCGGCAACGGCGGCATCATCGGTCCCGGCGACGTGCAATGGATGACGGCGGCCTCGGGCATCCTGCACGAGGAATTCCATTCCCACGACTTCACCCGCAAGGGTGGAGAACTGGAAATGGTGCAGCTCTGGGTCAACCTGCCGGCCAAGGACAAGATGGCGCCGGCCGGCTACCAGGGCATCCTCAACGCGGACATCCCGGCGGTGGAATTGCCGGACGGTGCGGGCACGCTGCGTGTGATCGCGGGCAACTACGCGGGCCACGCGGGGCCGGCGCGCACCTTCACGCCGATGGACGTGTGGGACGTCAGGCTGGCCGCCGGCAAGTCGGCGACCTTCCCCGTCGCCGCGGGCCGCAACAGCATGCTGGTGGTGCTGCGCGGCACGGTGCTGGTCAACGGCGAAACCGTGGCGCGCGACGCGCAGCTGGCGCTGTTCTCACTGGAAGGCGAGGACATCACCGTCGAAGCCAACAACGACGCGATGTTCCTGGTGTTGAGCGGCGAGCCCATCGACGAGCCGGTGGTCGGCTACGGCCCCTTCGTGATGAACACGCAGGCGGAAATCGTCGAGGCCATCCAGGACTTCAACGCCGGACGCTACGGCAAGATGCACTGAGGCCACAGGGCCGGCTGCCATGCCGCCCCGCAACGCGGGGCGGCATGCTAAGCCAAGACCCGCCCCTGCGGGCCCCGCCGCAGGCGCCCAAGCCTGATGCCGTCGCGGATGTTCAAACCGATCAGCGCAAGATTGACGGCGCCCGCCGCCAACTCCAGCGCCTGCACCCCGTAAAACACCCCGTCGAACAGCCCTGCCTGCGCCCGCAGCGCCAGGAACAGCGCCGCGGGCACAAGAATCAACAATCCATTGGCCGCGATAAAGGGCATGCGCCTGCGCTTGGCAAGCAGCAACGGATGCCTGCCCTTGCCGCCCATCATGAAGCCGCTGGCGGCGGTAAGCATCATGAGCGGCACGAAGCCCAGCAAGGCATAGGCAATGGCCAGCTTGACCTGCGCCACCGCGGATGCGGCCAGGAACAGTTCGGACACCGCCGTCGATATCCAGAATGCCGCCAGAAACAGCAGCGTCAGCACGGCGGCCGTCGCGTGGATTCTATGTTTCATGATCTTGCTCCCCTGGCGCGGGAACGTGCGCGGCCAACAAGCCGGTCAGCACCCTCCCCGCCGTTTCCAGTTCGGCCGCGCTGAAACCGCCGGCCAGTTGCCGCGCGCGCTCCTTCCAGCGCGCGTCGATGGCGCCATACACGCGCCGGCCTTCGTCGGTCAGCCGATACAGCGGCGAACGCTTGTGCTGCGGATTGACGCGGACCTCCACCAGACGCGCTTCGGACAGCAGATTGAGCTGCTTCTGCGCGCCCTGGCGGGTCACGCCCATGGCGGCCGCAAGCTGCGGCGCGCTCAGGGGCTGGCCCGCCAGCGCCAGGGCGCCCAGCATCTGCCAGCGCGCGCTGGTCAGCGCCTCGGGCGCGACGAAGGCATCGCCCCAGTCGAGCAGCGCGCCGTTCAACTGGAACAAGGTCAGGATCACCCCGGTGAGCCGTTCTTCCTTGGTCGGATTCATGCGTGGTCTCCTTGGTAGTCCGTTATATTGACAACCAGTTTCCATTAATGGAAACCGGTTGTCAATATCAATTTGCCTTGGTTTTCTGCGCTCCGTGGACACCCGCCGCAAAAAGCGGATAGAACTCCCCGTCCCTGGACGGGTTTTCCACCAGTCCGCCCGGTCCGGCGCAGCTTTACTATCAAAGCCTTCAAGACCCCGGCAGTGGAGTCCCCCCATGCTCGACACGACACAGTCCGCCACCAGCACATCTTGGCCGCCGGCCGGACCGCGGATCGAGTCGGTCCTGGGCCTGCCGGCGCAGCAGCTGTTCGCCTCCGGCGATCTGGACGAAGCCCGCTCCATGGTCGGCCGCGTAATGCGTCCGCACCACCTGGGCGTGGTCGGCGCGCTGCAGCGCCTGGACGCGCGCATGCACCACCAGCCGCTGGGCGAAGTCTCGCTGAACCGCCTGCGCTACGGCGCCAACGTCGAAATCCGGCCCGGCCCGTTGGAAGACTTTTTCCTGGTGCAAATGCCGCTATCGGGCTGTGCCCGCATCAGCAGCGGCCCGCAGCAAGTAGATTCGACGCCCGATGTCGCCTCGGTCGTCAGCCCGGACGACGACCTGGCCATGCGCTGGGCCGAGGACAACGACCAGTTCATGCTGCGCGTGGGCCGCTCGCTGCTGGAACGCACCCTGGTGGGCCATCTGGGCTGTGCGCTGGACCGGCCACTGCGCTTCCAGCTGGGATTCCGCTGGCGCGAATGCGCGGCCTGGCGCTGCCTGATGAGCTATCTGCTGGACTGCTCCACGCAGCACGCGAACCTGGCCCAGCACAAACTCATCGTGCATCAGATGGAACAGCTGGTCGCCGCCACCCTGCTATCTGCCCAGCCCCACAACTACACCGGCGCGCTGCCGGGCCGCCGCGGCGCGGTACTGCCGCGCCACGTGCGCAGCGTTCAGGATTATCTGCAGGCGCACGCGCACGAATCCGTCAGCGCCGAACAGCTGGCGCGCATCGCCGGCGTCAGCGTGCGCAGCCTGTACGCGGGATTCAAGGAATTCCTGGGCGTGAGTCCCATGCACTACCTGCGCGACCTGCGCATGGAACGCGCGCATGCCGAGCTGGTCTCGGGTGAAAGCCGCAATATTGCCGGCGTGGCGCTGCGCTGGGGCTTCGCGCACATGGGACGCTTCAGCGCCGGCTACAAGGAACGCTACGGCGTAAGCCCCAGCCAGAGCCTGCGGCGGCGCGGCTGAGGCGGCGCCGCTTCAGGGCCTGGCTGGCGCAGCCGGCTTTGCCTTGGCAGAGGAATCCTGCGCCATGACCTCACGCGCAAGCTGATTGATCTTGGGAGCCGCTTTCATGGCGCCGTCCTTGTGCTGCGTCAGGAACTGACGCGCATAGTACCGCTCGAGTTCGCAGGGATTCGGATTCTTGCCCGTAAAACCCACGGAGGCCGCTATCAATTTGTCGGCATGCGCCTGCTCGGCCAGCACGCGCTTGCGCATCGCCTGGATTTTTTCCGCCGCGTCCTTGCGCCCTTCCTGGGAGTTCAGGCGCTGGGCGAGCTTGGCGCGCAGCGCAGCCGGGTCTGTCGGCGCGCGCGCCAGGTCCACGCCCAGGGTCGCTTGCGCCAGGGCCATGGCCACCAGCCCCTGCACCTCCGGCCCGTCGGCCGGGTACAGCTTGCAGGCGGCAATGAAACCCATGTGGGCGACGGCCCTGTCACCCAGCCACTCCTGGCCGCTGTCGCTACCCATCGCAAAACCCAACGAATTGCGCATCGGTTCCTGCACTTCAAAGCTGCTGCTCGTGTTCTGCGCCGCGGCAAGTCCGCTGCACAAGAAAAGCGCCAGCGCCGAAATTGTTCTTTTCATCGTGTTCCCCGTGAGCGCTCGCCGGCGCCGATATCTCCACGCCGGATGCTATTCCAGCATCAGCCAGAATGGTGAGCGAGGTCTCAAAACGCCCGCGAGAGCAGGCCTACAGTTGCATCCGAACAACGCCTGCTTTCCTCATCCGTTGGCCGCTATGGCATGGAAGGTGGATTTCCACGAAACTCGCGCAACAGGGGGCCCCGCAGGTCTGGCGCAGCCCAGGGAAGGACACTCGATGAAAACACTACAAAGCAGCCTTCTTCTTTGCGCGTCGTTGTCCATCGGGACGGCAGGCGCTTCGGACGATATCGACATGCAGGCGTTCGAGGCTTCGAGCCAGGCCTTGCGCTCGGCCGATGCGAAGGCCGAAGCCAGGCGCGCAGCCGTCGCCGCGCTTTCACCGCGCCTGCAGAAAATCCCGCTCGGCGAGCGGGCCGGCGCGCACATCGCCGCCGCCGGCGCTTGCGCCATCGACGTTCCCATCGACGACATCAATAAACTGTCATCGCTGGCCGTGGCGGAAGCGGTCCTTGGCAAGCCGCTTGCCCAAGTCCCCTATGAGTCCAAAGCAATTTTGAAAGCGACCACAGACGCAATCCGAACGCCGGAAGCGGTCGCGGCGGCAACCAAGCGCCAGCAGCGACTGCAAAAATTGGCTCAGGCCGAGCGCGACTGGGTTTCCCGAGTACGGGTCGCGGTAAAAAAGATCAATCCCAAAGGCGAACCCAGCGACTGCCGGTATCTGCGTGGACAGATCGAGGACCTGCTGGACAATGCGGACCGCGACAACTCCCTCAACAAGGCCGAGCTGGTTCTATTTGCCGTCCAGGAGCTTCAAGGCCAAGGCAAGCCGTCGTCCCGCTGAGCGGCCCCGCGCCTAGGGCTGTTCGACCCAGGGCGCCGCGGCCTCGGCCCGGCTCCAGAGACGCCAGCCGTGCCGGTAGGCATGCTGCAGATAAGGCCCGCGCAAGATGCGCGGCTGGCTATCGGTGGCCTGTTCCGTGCCCAGCAGATGCAGGACCTGGGTCCAGTCTGCCAGTTCGCCACGGGCGCCGCGCAATGCCGCATCCGCGAGCTGGCCGGCCTGCTCCACCGACCCGGCCCGCACCAGAAAGCAGGTATCCGCCCCGTTCGGGCCGCCGGTGTAGGGGTCTTCGGATTCGTTGCCCCAGCGTATCGCTTCGTACAGATTCATGTCCCTGCCCCGTCCAATCGACAGCGGAACGATACCAGCAGACACGCCCCGCAAAGTGGCGGCGGGCAGGGCCTGCCCGGAGGAACGCCCGACCTAGAACGGAATCCCCAGCTTCACATACAGCTGCGCGCCTTCGGGCCGGTTCTTGACCTTGAAGTCCTGCTGCCACTTCGCCGTGAACAGCCAGCCTTTTTCATTCATGTAGCGTACCGAAGGGCCGAAGCCGAAAGCCCGGGCGCGGCCGGCGGCGCTGTTGGGGCCGCTGTCGTCGGTGACCTGCTGGAAGGCGTAGCCGCCCACCCCCAGCACCCAGCCCTTGCCCACGCCCCAGCCCAGCGCATAATCGGCGTGCAGCGCCTGGCCCGAACGCGTATCGGTGGCGGAGTTGGTGAAGTTGAAGTCGTACATGACTTTCAGGTCGGCATTGAAGCCGTCCGGACTGATGCGGCTCAGCGCGAACACTGGCTGCGCGGTCCAGTAGTTCTTGCCCAGGCTGGACGGGTCCTTGCGATCGTATTCGCCGGTGGGCGCGTACATGTCCAGCCCGACCACGTAGTGCAGGCTTTCGGACGGGTGATAGCCCAGCGCCACGCCCAGCGTCATGTCGCCCAGCCCGGTGCTGCGGTTGCGCTGGCCGGCAGCCTTGGCGGTCACGTCCAGCAACGGCGCGATGGCGTGAAAAGCCAGCTGTCCGCCCATGACCTGCTGCTGCGTGACCCAGATCAGGCGCGGCGCCAGCACGTTGACGTCGACCTTGAAACCAGGCACCGGCACACGCTCGCCGTCGTTGCCGCGCAGCGTGTCGTAGCGCGCGCCGCCGGCGTAGACCAGCATGTGCACGCCGGGTGGCGGCAGCGCGCCCGACATGAAGTTCTCCAGGCCGTCCGGGTAGATGCCCAGGCCGCCGCCCTCGGTGGCCTGGGCCCCCGCGCTGGCCAACGCCAATGCCGTGGCGCTGGCCAGCCGCCGGAGTTTCAGGTGTCCGCTCATGTTCCCCTCCTGCCTAGTTGTTGTGCGACGAGATAGCCGGAGCCGCCGCCCAGGCCGGGACCCGGGTGGGTGGCAGCGCCGATGTGAAAGAGATTGCGCAGCGGCGTGCGGTGGCCGCGCGCGCCATGGCCGCCGGCAAAGGGCCGCAGCCAGAAGAACTGGTCGGGCGAACACACGCCCGAATAGGGATCGCCCCCGACCAGGTTGCAGTTCAGGCCTTCCAGGTCCGCCGGCGAGTAGGCGCGGCGGCCGACGACGCGACGCGCCAATCCCGGCATCACTCGCTCCATGCGCGCCTGCACCCGGTCGGCCATCGCCTCGCGCACCGCCTCGTTCCAGCGGCCGTCGGCGGGCGCCGCGATCTCGCCCGCGGCGTCGCCCTTGATCCGCGCCGGCAGTTCCTGCATCTGCACCCACAGGATCCAACCGCCTGGCGGCGCGCGCGTGGCATCGACCGCGACCGGCTGGCCGATGGCCAGTGTGGGACGCGCCGGCAACAAGCCGTTGTTCGCCTCGGTGACCGAGGCGCAGACCTGCTCCATGCTCTCGGTCAGATGCACCAGCGGCACATGGCGCAGCTCCGGCGTGAGCCAGTCCGGCGGCGCGTCCAGCGCGAAATGGATCTGCATGCCGCCGCGGCCGTAGCGGTAATTGGCGGCGCGTTCGCGCACGGCAGGCGGCGCATCGGGCAGCAACTGCCCGTACAACTGGCCCGGCGCCACGTTGCAGACCACCGCCTCGGTGGCGCGGTACTCGCGTCCCGTCGCCACCACGCCCACGGCCCGGCGGCGCCTGCCCTCGCCGCGCGTGACGATGCGTTCGACGTGCGCGCTGGTCTGCAAACGGCCGCCGTGCCGTTCGATGACGGCAGCCAGCGCATCCACCACGCCACTGCCGCCGCCCTTGACCACCGGCATGCCGCCGGCCACTACCGCGGCGAAGGTCAGCTTGCCGATCAGCGCGGAACAAGCGCCGTCCGGACCCAGCCCGGTATGCAGCACCCAGGGCGCAATCAGGGCGCGCGCGGCATCCGACTGCAGCGCGCGCTCGGACCAGCGGCGAAAGCTCTCCATCGAATCGGCGGCGAAGGCGGCCAGGCCGTCCATGCCGCGCTTGCGCCATTCGCCGAACAGCAGCTTGAGCATGCCGGCGCCGTAGGGGTTCTGGCCCAGCAGGCCGAAAGTCAGCGCGGCGTCCGCGCCGAACAGGCGCTGGGCCATGGCGGCGAAGGCCGCGCCGTCGCCGGGCGCCCAGGCGTCCAGCCGCCGCGCGCTGTCCGCCACGTCCTGCTTGAGCGCCAAGCCCGAACCGTCCGGCAACACCAGCCCGGTGGCGTACTCACCCTGCATGAATTCCAGTCCGGCCTCGCGCAACGCCGGCTTGAGCGCCGCATAGGCGGGGCTGCCCATGAACAGCGGATACCAGCAGGACAGCACGTCGTGGCGATAGCCGGGGAACAGTTCCTCGGTGCGGATGCAGCCGCCCAGCCTGTCGTTGCGTTCCAACACGAGCACCGACTTGCCGCGCTGCGCCAGCAAGGCCGCGCAGACCAGCGAGTTCATGCCGCTGCCGACGATGATGACCTGCGCCTCGGACTCCAAGGACATGATGCGCTCCAATGAGTAGTAGGCCGCTACGCGGCGGTCAGCGCGGTGAAGCGCCCGGCATGGAACACCAGCGGGGTGGCCGCCACGCTGGCCACGCGCAGCACCCTGCCGAACAGCAGCAGATGGTCGCCCGCGGGGCTTTGCTGGTCGTTGGCGCAGACCAGCGTGGCGACGGCCCCCGCGATGGCGGGCACGCCTTCTGGCACGTCGTGCACCGGCGCGCCCGCGAACTTGTCCGGTACCGAGGAGCTGGCGAAACGCATGGCCAGTTCTTCCTGGCCGCAGGCCAGCACGCTGATGGTGAAGTGGCTGCAATCGCGGAACGCCGCCAGGTTGGGCGAATGGTTCACCAGGCTCCACAACACCAGCGGCGGATCCAGCGACAGCGAGGCGAAGGAATTGATGGTGAGGCCCACCTGGCGGCCGTCCGGACAGCGTGTGGCGACGATGGCCACGCCCGTCGGATAGCTGCCCAGCACGCCGCGCAGGACCTTGGGATGCAGATCGGTGCAGCCCCAGTCCAGAGGCAGGCCCGCTGCGCAGCCCGTCGTCATGCCGCCGCCCGTGCCGGTTGCGCCGCGATGAAGGCCTCGCAGGCCGTGGCGTCGCCCCACCAGGGGTACAGCGACGGCGGATGGTTGAAGCCGTTGGCGATGGCGCTGGCGATCGCAGGCGTGTGATCCGCGGCCTGCAACAGCTTGAGCAGGTGCGGCGCCGGCGGCAGCAGCATGGAGTTGGTCCATTCCACCACCGCGCCGCCGTAGTCCCAGAAGCGCTCGAAGGTGCGCTGCATCCATTCGGCCGTAAAGCTCGCATCGCCATGCGCCAGGATCGCGTCCAGGTAGACGGCGCAGGCCTTGGTGGCGTTGTTCGAGCCCTGCCCCGTGATCGGGTCGTTGGTCACCACCGCGTCGCCCAGGCCGAACACCAGCCGGCCCGACGGCAGGGTCAGCACCGGCTTGCGCACCGTGGGCGCGAAACTGCCGGCCAGGATGCCGTTGGCGTCGGTCAGTTCCACCGAGCCGCAACGGTCGGCCTCCCAGGGCAGGTAGGTGTGCAGGATGTGCAGGCTTTGCGCCAGGTGCTCTTGCGGCGACTTGATGTCGCGCCAGCAATCCATCGGACCGCCGGGCACGCCTTCGAACACCATGATCTCGCAGGGGCCGCTGGCGGTCAGCGCCGGGAACACGAAGTACTCGCCCACGCCCGGAATCAGATTGAAGGCGACCCGCGAATGATCCGGCGCGGGGCGCATGCCGTGCACGTAGGTCAGCGCCAGCGCGCGCTGCGGCCGGTCGAAGCGCGAGCGCAGCGCGTCGCGCTCGAACAGCTTGACCACTTCACCCTTGCCGGCGGCCAACAGCACCAGGTCGTGCGAGGCCGCCAGCAATTCCAGCTCGGCCACGCCGCCGTCCTGGATCAGCAGCCTGCCGCCGCGCGCGGCGAACAGTTCCATCCAGGCCGGCATCTTGATGCGCTGGTCCACCGCCTGCGCCGGCCGGTCCAGGCGCGCAACCCAATCGATCAGCTTGTGACCGGGCCGTTCCGGATGCGGCAGCGCCAGGCCGATGCCGTCCACCGTAGGGCATTCGGCTTCCCACTGGTTCAGGCCCAGGTCGCGCTCGACTTGCAGCGAGGCATCGAACATGCACTGGCTGGACATCACTTTGCCGTGACGGATATGGTCCGGCTCGCGGTTGGTGACCACGGTCACCTCATAGCCTTTGTCCAGCAGTCCCAGCGCCAGGGGCAAGCCCGCCTGTCCGCCACCCACGATTGCGATTCGACGCATGATTGCTCTCCTTTGTATGTCTAGGCGGCCAGGCGCGGAATCGCGGGCTTGGCCTGTTCGGGACCCATGGCCGAGTAGCCGCCATCCACCGCGTAATCGGCGCCGGTGACGAAACTGGCATGGTCTGAAAGCAGGAAGGCGACCACCTCGGCCACTTCGGCCGGATCGCCGGCGCGTCCCAGCAGGTGGTAGTCCGCGGCCACGCGGTCGGTCTTGGCGCGGTCGCCCTGCGTCAGCTCGTCCATCACGCGCGACCAGGTCCAGCCCGGCGACACGGAGTTGACGCGTATGCCGTCGGCGGCATAGTCCATCGCCATGTTGCGGGTCACTTGCAGCAGCGCCGCCTTGGAAACCGGATACAGCCAGCGGCCGGTCTGCGCCACGCGCGACGAGATACTGGTGAAATTGACGATGGCCCCGCCGCCGGCCGCGCGCAGATGAGGATGGACCGCGCGCGCGGCCATCACGGCGCTGACCAGGTTGACGTCCAGCGCGCGCAGCCAGTCGGCGCGACCCGATGCGGCGCCATCGTCCAGGTAGGTGGCCGCCAGATTGACCAGGAAATCGATGCGGCCGAAATGCGCAGCCGCGTCGGCCACGCCGCGCCCCAGCTGCGCATCATCCGCGATGTCCACCGGCCAGAAGCGCGTGCCGGCCGGATCGGCGGCGGCCACGCGTTCGCCGCCGGCGGCATCGATGTCGAACAGCGCCACGCGCACACCCTTGGCCCGCAGCGCCGCAACCACGCCCGCGCCGATCAGCGTGGCGCCGCCGGTCACGATGGCCACCTTGTTGTCCAGACCCTTCATCGCATCACCTCACCGTTAGCTGATTGAGTGAGGCGAATACTGGCGCCGCGCGCCGGGGCCGCGTTAGCCGGATCCGGCCGACGCTATCCGCAAACTGCGTTTATTCGGGGGAAAGTTGCGCCAGGTCCAATGGGCGTGTCCGGAAACTGCAGCGCCTGTCCGTTGCGTGCGGACGCGGCGGGACTATGGCGCCGGCCGGGCGCGGCCGGTCTTGCGCGAGGTCCGCGCATGTTCCTTGATCAGGCGCACGAAGCGCTGCACCTGGCGGCTGGGGCGGTCGAAGCGCGAACGCACCAGGCTCAGCGACAACGGTATCGACTCGCGCAGCGGCCGCGTCACCACGCCGGGCCAGCCCTGCTGCCCGACCGAGAACTCATCGACGATGGCCACGCCCGCGCCCACCCGCACCAGCGCGCAGGCCAGTTCGGCGCGCACGATTTCCACTGCCGGATTCCAGCTGACACCGGCGCGCTGGAAGGCCGCGGCCACCAGTTGCCCGAACGGGATGTTGCGGTTGTAGAGGATCAGCCTGCACTCGGCCAGTTCGGCCAGGCTCACCGCCCGCTGCGAGGCCAGGGGATGGCCTTGCGGCAGGATGCAGACCATCTCGCCGGTGGCCAACGGCTCCACCACCAGGTTGGGATGATCGATGGGCAGCACGGACACCGCCAGTTCCGCCTTGCGCCCCAGCAGTTCGTGCGCCATGTCGGACAGCAGCGTGGTGTGAAACTTGAGCCTGACCTTGGGGTAGAGCTCCAGGTACTGCGCGATCACGGGCGGCACGAAGTTCAGCGCCAGGCTGGGGCTGGAACACAGGGTCAACGCGCCCTCGGGCCGTTCGGCCAGGTCGCGCGCCAGTTCATCGATGCGCAGGGCCTCGTCGAACAACGGGCCCACCTCCTCGAACAGGCGCTGCGCTTCCGGGGTGGGCGTGAGCTTGCCCTTGTCGCGTTCGAAGAGCGGCAGGCCCAGGCTCTGCTCGGTGTGGGCGATGAGGCGGCTGATGGCCGGCTGCGACACGAACAGCAGCTTGGCCGCGCCGTTCATGGAACCGGTCAGCATCACCGCCCGGAACACTTCCATCTGCCTGAGCTTGAAACGCATGGCTGATCCGATAATCGTTTGTTATAACCCCTGGCCAACTTAGCATAAGCGCTGCTATCACGCATTCATTAGCATTCCAGATGGCTCCTGGCACGTAATCCGGGGCGATTCGATAAAGGGAATGCATGACACTGACAGTAGGATTCGTGGGCCTGGGCATGATGGGCCTGCCCATGCTGGAAAACCTCGCCGGCGGCGAAGAAGTCTTCAACATCCTGGCGTATGACCGCGACCCCGCGCGCCTGGAGCGCCTGGCCGGGCATCCCGCATGGAACCGGACGCTCAAGCCGGCCGCCAGCCTGCAAGCCCTGGCCGCTTGCGACGTGGTCATCACCATGCTGCCCGACAGCGCCATCACCAATGCGGTCATCGAAGGCGAGCACGGACTGGCGGACGCGATGCGTCCCGGCTCCGTGCTGCTGGACATGGGCTCATCCAATCCGGCCGAAACGCTGCGGCTGGCGCCGCGGCTGCGCGAGGCCGGCATCACGCTGATCGACGCGCCCGTGTCGGGCGCGGTGGCCAAGGCCGCCGCCGGCACGCTGGCCATCATGGTGGGCGCCGACGCGGACGGACTGGAACGCGTTCGTCCGCTGCTCTCGCGCATGGGCGCTTCGCTCATCCACACCGGGGCGGTGGGCTCCGCGCACGCCATGAAGGCGCTAAACAATTATGTCTATGCGGCCGGCCTGCTGGCGGCCAGCGAGGCGCTGCTGATCGCGCAAGGCATGGGCCTGGACCTGGAGGTGTTCACCGACGTGCTCAACGCCTCCAGCGGCCGCAACGTCGCCACCGAAACCAAACTGCGCCAGTTCATCGTGCCCGGCACCTACAACGGCGGCTTCGCCCTGGCCTTGATGGCCAAGGACCTGCGCACCGCCGACGCGCTGCAGGCGCTGGCCGGCGTTCCGGCCACGCAACTGTCGCTGTGCACGGAACTGTGGCAGCGCGCGCTGGCGGACATGCCCGCTGGCGTGGACAACACCCAGATCCACCGCTACCTGGAACGCCTGCAAGCCCGCGCGCCGGCCTGATCCCGCGCCGCCCCAACAATAAAGACATCCACAGGAGACAAGCATGAAACGATCCGCCGCCACGCTGGCGCTGGTGCTGGGCGCGCCGCTGGCGCCCGCCGGCGCCGCGGGCTATCCCGACCACCCCATCCGCATGGTCGTGCCCTTCCCGCCAGGCAGCATCACCGACGTGGTGGCCCGCAGCCTGGGTAAAGCCATGGCCGACGATTTGGGCCAGCCAGTGGTGGTGGAGAACAAGCCTGGCGCCAACGGCATCATCGGCACCCACGACGTGGCCCGCGCCAAGCCTGACGGCTACACCCTGGTGGTGGTGGGCGTGTCCACGGCGGCCAGCGGCGTGAGCCTGTTCAAGGACCTGCCCTACAACCCCGCCACCGACCTCGCGCCCATCGGTGCCGTCGCCGAAACGCCTTATCTGCTGGTGGGCTCGCCGCGCATGCCGGGCACCCAGGTCTCCGATCTGTTCGCCTATGGCGCCCAGCATCCCGGCAAGCTGACCTATGCCTACGGCTCGGGCAGCGCGCAGGTGTTCGGCGCCAAGCTGGCGGCCATGGGCAAGATCAACGTCACGCCGGTGCCCTACCGCGGCGGTCCGCAGGCCCTCACCGACGTCATCGGCGGCACCGTCGACCTGACCTTCACCGACCTGGCCAACGGCCTGCAGCAGGCGCGCGCCGGCAAGGTCAAGACCTACGGTGTCAGCACGCCGGAACGCTTTCCGCTGGCGCCGGACATCCCCACGCTCAACGAAACCGGCGCCCCCGGCTTCGACCTGACCGTGTGGTTCGGCCTGATGGGTCCGGCCGGCTTGCCCGCGCCCGTGGTCGAGCGCCTGTCGCAATCGCTGGGCAAGGCCCTGGCCAATGGCGAACTCAAGCAGACCTATGAACGCCAGGGCCTGACGGTCAAGCAGCAGACCCCGGCCGAATTCGGCGGCTTCGTGCGCGCCGAGATCGACAAATGGGCGGCCATCGTCAAGGAAACCGGCATTCCGCCGCAATGAACGCCCTCTTCAACCGCAACCAGGAATTCACCGCATGTCGCTGATCGATATCCGCAAACGCTGCCTCATCGTCGAGACCACCTACCACGAGAACGGCCCGGCGCCCGAGCGGCCGCTCAAGCTTGCCGCCGCCTGCGCCGTCATCCGCAATCCCTATGCCGGCCGCTACGAACCGGACCTGATGCCCTTCATGGCCGAACTGCGCAGCCTGGGCACGCTGCTGGCGACCGAGTTGGTGGACACGCTGGGCGGCAAGGACCAGATCGAGGTCTACAGCAAGGCCGCCATCGTTGGCCTGGACGGCGAAATGGAGCATGGCGCGGTCTGGCACGAGGCCGGCGGCTGGGCCATGCGCAGCGTGCTGGGCGAACCCCGCGCCATGGTGCCCGCCGTCAAGGCCGTGGCCGTGGCCGGCTACCGCATGATGGTGCCGGTGCACTACATCCACGCTTCCTACGTGCGCAGCCACTTCAACAGCATCGAGATCGGCATCCAGGACGCGCCGCGCGCCAATGAGATCCTGTTCGCCCTGGTCATGGGCACGGGCGGCCGCGTGCATTCGCGGCTGGGCGGGTTGACCAAGGAAGCCGTGGCGGTGCACGACGGACAACGGTAGCGGCTGTGCCGCTCGATGCGCGCAGAGCACAGGCAGAAGCCCCGGAACCCATGCCAGCCTGAACAGGCCCTAGGCGCCCGGGATCGTCAGCGACAGGCCCGCGCGGTCGGCCACATTGCATATGTGGGCGCGCATGGCGCGGCGCGCGGCGTCGGCCGAACCCGTCGCCAGGGCATCGATGATGGCCGCATGTTCGTATATCGGCTCGCGCACGCGCGCGGGGTCGGCGAACGCCACCTGCCGGCTGCCGTCGACCACATCGGCGATGCTCTCGGCCAGGTCCAGCAGCATGGGGCTGCCGGCGATCTCGTACAGGCAGGCGTGAAAGGCGCTGTCGCCTTCCGACATCGCCACCAGGTCGCCGGCGTCGGCGGCCTGTTCCATGTGCGTGATGGTGGCGCGCAGGCGGGCCAGCCCCGCCTGGGTGACGACGCCGGCGGCCAGGCCCGCCGCCAGTTCCTCCAGCTGGTTGCGCACCAGATAGACGTCGCGCAAGGCGTAACGGCCCTGGAAGCGCCAGCGGCCGTAGGCGCTGCCCAGGCCTTTCTCGCCGGGCCGGGCGATGAACACGCCACGCCCCGCTTCGCTGCGCAGCAGCCCCAGTCCTTCCAGCATGGTGATGGCCTCGCGCAGCGAGGCGCGGCTCACGCCCAGCTCCTCGGCCAGTTGACGCTGCCCGGGCAGCTTGCCGGCCTCGGCCCAATCGCGCTGGCGGATACGGGCCTGCAACTGCTGGGCTATATGTTCGACGGTGTTCATCGCGGAATTCTCAAGGCGTGGGCGCGAGGCGGCCGCCCGGTTTGGCGTTGACAGCCATATACTGCCTGGGCATTATGACATTCAACTGGTCTGACCGGTTAGGATAAAGCCGTACTGCAAAGCGCCCCGGCATGGCCGCGGGCCCCACGCCCTTTCTTGTTCATAGCGCCGCTTATGACCGACCTCTACGACCGATTTGCCCGCGCCGTCGACGCGATGGCCCGACTGGCTGACTACCCTTATTCCGAACGCCGCCAGGCCTGGCTGGACCGGCTGCGCATCAACCTGCCCGAGCTGACCGTGCTGGACTCGCTGGCGCCGGAAGCCGAGCTGGGCTACCTGGCGCCGCCTGCCGCGCCGGCCGATAAGCTGCCTGCCGCGCAGGCCGGCCGCGGCGTCGCAGTGTCGCGCCACGCGCGCGGCATCGCCGCCATTGCCCGCGAATGCCGCGACGATCCGGCGCGCGCGGCCGAGGCCGCCAAGGCCGCGCTGGCCGCGGCCCGCCAGCTGGCTGACCTGAATGCCTTCATCAGCCTGTCCGACACCCCAGCCCTGGATGGCGCAGCGGCCGCGGCCGCACGCAAGCTGCGCGAAGGCGCTGCCATGCCGCTGATGGGCGTGCCGATAGCCGTCAAGGATCTGATGCAGGTCGCGGGCTTTCCCCAGACCAACGGCAGCGGCGGCCTGAAGCCGCCGCCCGCCCTGCGCGACGCGCTGGCGGTGGCGCGGCTGCGCGAGGCCGGCGCGCTGGTGGTGGGCACCACCAACCTGCACGAACTGGCCTACGGCATCACCAGCGAAAACCCGCACTACGGCTGGGTCGGCAATCCCCGCGGGGCGGGCTATACCGCAGGCGGCTCCAGTGGCGGCTCGGCCGCGGCAGTGGCTGCCGGCATCGTCCGCCTGGCCATAGGCACGGACACGGCCGGCTCGATCCGCATCCCTGCCGCCTGCTGCGGCGTGGTCGGGTTCAAGCCCACCTTCGACGCCATTTCGCGCGAGGGTGCGCAGGCCCTGGGCGCCAGCCTGGACCATCTGGGCCCGATCGCCGCCAGCGTGGCGGACGCCGCCCTGGCCTATTCCATCATGTCGGGCCAGGCCGAACGCACCGTCAGCGCGGGCGCGCTGACCGGCCTGCGCGTGGGCGTGCCGCGCAACTACTTCTACGACCCGCTGGCCGAGGACGTGGCGCAGGCGGTCAACCATGCGCTGGCGCTGATGCAGGCCGACGGCGCCATCCTGGTGCCGCTGGACCTGCCGGGCGTCGAGCACAGCGCGGCGCTGCAGTTCGCCACGCTGTGCAGCGAAGCCACCGACATCCACTGGCGCCGTCTGGTCGACCAGCCCGAGACCCTGGGCGACGACGTGCGGGTGCGCCTGGAGATCGGCCAGTTCCTGCCCGCCACCTGGTACACGCGGGCGCAGCGCGGCCGCGCCGCGCTGGCGCAGATGTTCGACCAGGCAATGCAGTCGGTGGACGTGCTGGTCACTCCCACCCTGCGCATCGAGCCGCCGCGCTCGGGCGCGGGCGCAGTCACGATCGCCGGCCGCGAAGTGCCGCTGCACACCGCCGTCACGGGGCTGACCATGCCTTTCAACCTGACCGGCATGCCGGCGCTGACCTTGCCCTGCGGCAGCGGCCGCAATGGCCTGCCACTGGGACTGCAGATCGCCGGGGCGCGCGGCGCCGACTGGCGCGTGCTGAACACGGCCGCGCGCGTGGAAAACCTGCTGGCGGCCTGACGCCACGGTAATGGCCGGCGCCCTCGCTGGCGCCAGCCATCATGCTGACAAGCTCAAACTGCTGGTAAGCCCTAACTGGTCAGACCGGTACTACAGGATTAAAAAACAAGCAGAATTCCCGCCCGCCGACACCGTTCGCCCGCGCGAATGGCGGCATCGCCGTACCTCCTTTCCAAAAGGAAACCACGATGAAACTGCTCCGCCTCGCCGCAGCCGTATCCGCGGTCGTACTCGCCTCTGCCGCCCATGGCGCCGATCCCGTGGTCATCGGCGTCAGCATCGCGCAATCCCCGCCCGGCTCGGTGGTGCAAGGCACCCAGGTCAAGGACGGCGTGGAAATCATCGCCAAGATGATCAACGACAAGGGCGGCGTGCTGGGCCGGCCGCTGAAGATCATCTACGAAGACAACCAGGGCATCCCGGAAAAGGGCCGCGCGGCGGCCGAAAAGCTGATCTCGCGCGACAAGGTCGTGGCGGTGACGGGCGGCCACCAGAGCTCGGTCTGCCTGGCCGAGATCGAAGTCGCGCACCGCTACAAGGTGCCCTACGTCAACACCAATTGCTGGTCCGACGACGTGCGCGCCAAGGGCTATCCGGAAGTCTTCAATCCGGCCAACTACAACACCCGCGTCTCCAGCGCCATGGCCGACACCATTGCCGCGCTGAAGGTCAAGAGCGTGGTCGCCTTCGCCGAGAACACCGACTACGGCATCGGCCAGGCCAAGCTGCTGGGCGAATTCCTCAAGAAGGCCGCGCCGCAGACCCAGTACAAGTACATCGCGCTGGACCGCGCCGGCAAGGACTTCACGCCCGCCGTGCTGCCGCTGCGCGCCAGTCCGCCCGACCTGGTGGTCAACATCATGCTGCCGCCGGCCGCCTACATCCTGATGAACCAGTTGTATGAACAGGGCGTGGCGCCCAGCGCCAAGACCTGGTTCTATGACGGCGCCGGCATCGCCGACTATCCCGATTTCTGGAAGAACGTGAAGGAAGCCGGCAAGTACATGCTGGCCTTCGGCCTGTACCACCCGCAGATGCCCATGCCGCAGATCGGCATGGACGTGGCCGCCACTTACCAGAAGCAGGCCAAGACCGAACCCAACCGCCTGATCTTCCAGGCCGCGGACTCGGTGCTGCTGATCGCCCGCGCGATCGAAGAGGCCAAGTCCACCGACAGCGCCGCCATTATCAAGGCGCTGCAAGGCATGCAGTTCGAAGGCGTACGCGGCAAGTTCGGCTTCTCGCAGCAGCCGGGCTACACCTACCAGCAATGGGTCGACATTCCCTACGTCACCTATCAGCTGACCGAGGTGGACCAGCCGCTGAGCAAGACCACGCTGATCCAGGCCACCGGCCAGCCGCTGCAGGTCGACAAGCTGGTCAAGCCGGCGAAGTGATTGTGTCCCGCTAGGGGGGAGCGCTTTTGCCTTCGGCCCGCCCGACGGCAAAATTGCCCCCCCAACGCTGTGCCTCAGGCGGGTTCCCCCAAAGGGGCGCGGCCCGACGGCCAAATGGCCGGACCGCCTCGCCATCGGAACCGCAACACGCCGGGGCCCCGCCCCGGCGCCAGGGAGAATCGAGTGCTGGCATTGGACCTGTTCGTCAACGGCCTGATCATCGGCCTGTACTACGCGCTGATGGCGGTCGGCCTGACCATGATCTTCGGCATCCTGAAGGTCGTGAACTTCGCCCATGGCGAGTTCTACATGATAGGCGCCTACACCTACACCATGGTGTCGCTGGCCCTGGGCGTGCCGCCCTGGCTGGCGCTGCCCATCGCGGCCGCCGCCGGCGCGCTGCTGGGCTGGGCCACGGAACGCTGGCTGATGCGCCCGCTGTACGCCGGCTACGGTTCATGGGGGTTGATGAAAGACGAGTACGCGGTGGTCGTCACCTTCGGCCTGTCGCTGCTGCTGATCAACCTGGTGGACAAGGTTGTGGGCCCCTACCCCATGCGCGGCCCGTCGCTGTCGGACGTGACCCGCATGGCCGTCGGCCCTTTCATGATGAGCGGCCAGAAGCTGATCACCGCGGGCCTGTCCATCGTGCTGCTGATCGGGCTGGCGCTGTTCATCAAGCGCTCGCTATGGGGCCGGCAGGTACAGGCGGTGGCGCAGAACCGGTTGGGCGCGTCCATCGCCGGCATCGACACGGCGCGCGCCAGCAGCATCATCTTCATGGCCTCCGGCGTGCTGGCGGCGCTGGCCGGCGCGCTGCTGGCGCCGGTCATCAATCCGGCGCCGGACGTGGGCGCGTTCCCGGCCATCAAGTCCTATGTGATCGTGGTGATCGGCGGCATGGGCTCCATTCCCGGCAGCATCGTGGCGGCGCTGGCGCTGGGCGTGCTGGAGAGCTTCGGCGCGGTCTACCTGTCCTATGACTACCGCGACACCTTCGGGCTGGCGCTGTTGATCCTGATCCTGCTGTTCCGGCCCAAGGGCCTGTTCGGCGAACGCGCGCGGGAGGTCTGAACATGGAACCGCTGGCCCATCCCAATCTGCTGCGCAACAAGCTGAGCCAGGAAATGCGGCTGTCGCTGCTGTTCCTGGCGGTGCTGGCGCTCTTGCCGCTGGGCGTGTCCTCGCCCTACTGGCTGGGCGTGCTGATCGTCAGCATGTACTTCGCCATGCTGGCCTGCGGCTGGAACCTGCTGGCGGGCTACGCCGGCCAGTTCTCGCTGGCGCCGGCCGCCTTCGCCATGCTGGGCGGCTACACCACCGGCCTCCTGGCCTATCACTGGAAGGTGCCGTTGTGGCTGGGCCTGCCGCTGTCGGCGGTGGTGCCGGGGCTGGTCGGCCTGGTGCTCGGCCGCATCGTGCTACGGCTGTCAGGCCCCTACCTGGCGCTGACCACGCTGTCCTTCGCCGAGATCGTGCGCCTGGTGATCTACAACTCCATCGACTTCACCCGCGGCGACCAGGGGCTGCACGTGCCGGCGCTGCTGGAAAGCCGGGTCGGCAATTACTACCTGTTCCTGGCCGCGCTGGCGGCGGTGACCTTGCTGATCTTCCTGTTGCTGCGGGCGCGTCCTGGACGCTTCCTGCAAGCGATCCGCGACGACGAGATCGGCGCGGCCAGCCGTGGCATAGACGTGGTGCGCTACAAGACGCTGGCCTTCCTGGTCAGCTGCGCCATCTGCGGCTTCGCGGGCGGCCTGTACGGCACCTTCGCGCAACTGGTCAGCCCGGAACTCGGCATCGTGACGCAGACCGGCATGGTGATCGCCATGGTCGTGATCGGCGGCATGGGCACGCTGGTCGGGCCGCTCTTGGGCGCGGTGCTGGTGTACGTCGCGTCGGAACTGCTGCGCGACGTGGGCAACATCCAGATGATCGTGTTCGCGCTGCTGGTCATCATCTTTGCGCGCTTCTTCCGTGAAGGGCTGTGGGGTCTGGCGCGCCGCGCCTTCCTGCGCCGCTCCGGCGGCGCCCGCGCCAGCGCCAGGGGGGCCTGATGCCACTACTGCAGATATCCGGAATACAAAAACGTTTCGGCGGCCTGCTGGCCGTGAACGGCGCGGGCATGGACGTCGCCGACGGCGAACTGCTGGGGCTGATCGGCCCCAACGGTTCCGGCAAGACCACCCTGCTCAACGTGCTGTCCGGCCACCTGGCGGCGGACGCGGGCCAAGTGCGCCTGGACGGCCGCAGCGTGATGGGGCTGAATCCCACTCAGCTGACGCGCCTGGGCGTGCTGCGCATGTTCCAGATGACCCGGGTCTTCAACCGGGTCAGCGCCTACGACAACCTGATCGTGTGCGGGCTGGCCATGGGCCTGGACGAAGCGGCCGCCAGCCGGCGCGCGCTCGAGCTGCTGGCAGAGCTGAAGCTGATGCACGTCATGCACCTGGACGCCGGCCAGCTGTCGGGCGGGCAGAAGAAGCTGCTAGAGTTCGGCGCCTGCTTCATGGCGCCGCCGCGCATCGCCTTGCTGGATGAGCCCTTCGCCGCCGTGCACCCGGTCATGAAGGAAACCATGTCGGAGTTCATCCGCCGCCGCAACCAGAGCGGCCAGACCTTCATCCTGGTCAGCCACGACATGCCGGTGGTGGTGGACCTGTGCCCGCGCTCGGTGTGCATGAACGCCGGCCGGGTGCTGGCCGACGGCCCCACGCAGCAGGTGCTGCGCGAACCCGCGGTGATCGAGGCCTATCTGGGCGAACAGGGACAAGAGGAGCAGGACCATGCCTGACACGCTGCTCGCCATGGAAGGCGTGACCGCGGGCTATATGGGCGACATCGACGTGCTGCGCAACGTCTCGCTCACGGTGCAGGCCGGCCGCATCAGCGGCCTGATCGGCCTGAACGGCGCGGGCAAATCCACGCTGATGAAGGCCATCTGCGGTTTTCTGCGGCCCAAGTCCGGCCGCGTCACCCGCGCCGGGCGCGACATCTCGGGCCAGCCGCCGCACCGCATGATCGACGACGGCCTCTGGTACATCCCGCAGGAATCCAGCCTGTTCCCTTATCTGACGGTGGAGGAGAACCTGCGCCTGCCGCTGGAAGGCCGGCGCAAGCGCTATGGCGACGTGCTGGAGCCGCGCTTCACGGAAACGCTGGAGCGCTTTCCGGTGCTGAAGGAAAAGCTCAAGGACCAGGCCGGTAACCTGTCCGGCGGCCAGCAGAAGTCGCTGGAATTCGCCAAGGCCTATATGGTGCAGCCGCAGGTCTGCCTGATCGACGAGCCCAGCATCGGGTTGGCGCCGCGCGTCGCGGCCGAAGTGTTCCAATGGATCCGCGCCTTCGCCGACGCCGGCATGGGCATCCTGCTGGTGGACCACAACGTACGCCGGGTGGTGGCCATGTCCAATCACATCTATGTGCTGAGCCTGGGCGAGATCACCGCATCCGGCTCGCCCGAGGATTTCGCCGGCGACCTGCACGAGCAGGTGCGCGAATGGCTGGGGATCAACTTCTGATGGCCGCCCGGACTCTCACCGCGCAGCCCCTGTCCGCCGCCGCCTTCGCGCCCTACGGCGAGGTCGTCAGCAGCGCGGACCGCGCCGGCCGTTCCATCAACGCCGGCACCTCGCTGCGGGTGGAAATGGGCGAACCCGATCTGCTGGACGCGGGCGGCCGGCCGTCGCTGTCGGTATTCCGCGCGCAAGCGATCGCCCTGCCCTTTGCCGCGCGCATGCTGGAGCGCCACCGTCTGGGCAGCCAGACCTTCCTGCCGCTTGCTGGCACGCCGTATGTGGTGCTGGTGGCGCTGGGCGCGGACGCGCCGGACCCGGCCACCTTGCGCGCCTTCATCGCTGGCGCGGGCGTGGGCGTCACGCTGCGCCGGGATGTCTGGCATCACCCGCTGATGGCGTTGGCCGACGGCGAATTCGCCGTGCTGGAGCGCGCCGGCCCTGTGGTGGATTGCGAGTTGGCGGACCTGCCGGATGCGCCCTGGACGATCCGGGCCGCTTGAGTCCAAGCCAGGCTCCGTCCGCGGCTCCCTTTGGTATCGGCCGGCGGCTAGCCCGCCCGCCGCCAGACGCTGGCCAGCCAGGGCTGCTCTTCGCGCGGCAGGCCCTGCGGCCGGTAGTAGTGTTCAAGTTCCTCGAAGCCCGCCGCCGTCATCAGGGCGCTCCAGCCTTCCAGGT
Source organism: Achromobacter sp. SD115 (assembly GCF_017355315.1). NCBI lineage: Bacteria > Pseudomonadati > Pseudomonadota > Betaproteobacteria > Burkholderiales > Alcaligenaceae > Achromobacter > Achromobacter sp. SD115. Next base: position 333,248 of record NZ_JADIJM010000005.1, read on the forward strand.
CATGGTAGGCGCCATAGCGTCCGCGATTCCAGCCTTCCTGGTTGCCGCCGCGCGGGTTCGAGCTGAACAGCACGCCGCGCGGCTTGAGCGCGCCATGCAAGGCCTGCAACACCTGCGGCAACTCCTGGCCAGGCACATGGAACAAGGCGGCATTGGCGAATATGCCGTCGAAGCGGCCCGGCGGCAGCGCCAGGCGCAGGAAGTCCTGCTGCCAGACCTCGCAGCCGGTCGCCTGCCGCGCCATTTCCACGAAGCGCGGCGTGCCGTCCAGGCCGACCGCGCGGTGGCCCAGGGCGGCGAACGTTTTCAGGTCGCGCCCCGGCCCGCAGCCGAAGTCCAGGATGTCGTAGGGAGGATCGCCTTCAATGTGGCGCAAGAGCGCCGCGATGTTCTGGCTGACGTCGTGGTCGCGCGTGCCGGCCTCGAACGAGTCGGCATTCTCTTGATAGTGCGCGACGGTCAGGGAACTGATTTTGGCGAGGTCTTCGGCGTCGAGTTTCATGAGGCCATTGTGCCGCAAAAGCGGCATGCAGCCGAAGTCGGAAAGCTGATCTGCCTGGGTGACTGGCACGCCGGCAGATCAGGTTTCCCATGAAGGGGCAGGCACTTGGCGGGCGCCGGTGCCTGACAGCCTTACAACGCGTCGCCGGGCCTCAGGCCGCCAGCCGGCCTTCGATCTTGGCCTTGGCGGCCGGCAGATCCTCGGGCAGGCCCTGCGCCAACTGGGTGAACAGTTCGTCATGCAGCGCCAGTTCGTCGCGCCAGGCGCCGGCGTCCACCGACATGACTTGCTCGAACTTGTCCGGGCTGAACTCCAGACCGGTCCAGTCGATGTCCTGGTAGCTGGGCGAAATGCCGAACACCTGGTCCACGCCCTTGGACTGGCCGTCGATGCGGCCCAGCATCCAGCGCAGCACGCGCATGTTGTCGCCGAAACCGGGCCAGACGAACTTGCCGTCCGGACCCTTGCGGAACCAATTGACGCAGTAGATGCGCGGCAAGGTGGCGCCGGCGGCTTCCAGCTGCTTGCCCAGCTTCAGCCAGTGGCTGAAGTAGTCGCTCATGTTGTAGCCGCAGAACGGCAGCATGGCGAAGGGATCGCGGCGCACCACGCCCTGCTGGCCGGCGGCCGCAGCGGTGGTTTCCGAACCCATGGTGGCGGCCATGTAGACGCCTTCGACCCAGTTGCGGGCTTCGGTGACCAGCGGCACGGTGGTGGAGCGGCGGCCGCCGAAGATGAAGGCGTCGATGACCACGCCTTCGGGGTTTTCCCATTCGGGGTCGATGGACGGGCATTGCGCGGCCGGCGCGGTGAAGCGCGCATTCGGGTGTGCCGCCTTGCGGCCGGTTTCACGCGCGATGGCGGGCGTCCAGTCCTGGCCCTGCCAGTCGATCAGGTGCGCCGGCGGCGTGTCCGTCATGCCTTCCCACCAGACGTCGCCGTCATCGGTGAGCGCCACGTTGGTGAAGATGACGTTGGCCTTGAGCGTGGCCATGGCGTTGAAGTTGGTCTGCTCGCTGGTGCCCGGGGCCACGCCGAAATAGCCGGCTTCCGGGTTGATGGCGTGCAGGCGGCCATCCTTGCCCGGCTTGATCCAGGCGATGTCGTCGCCGATGGTGGTGACCTTCCAGCCGTCCATGCCTTGCGGCGGGATCAGCATGGCGAAGTTGGTCTTGCCGCAGGCCGACGGGAAGGCCGCGGCCACGTGGTACTTGCGGCCCTTGGGCGAGGTCACGCCCAGGATCAGCATGTGTTCGGCCAGCCAGCCCTGGTCGCGGCCCATGGTGGAGGCGATGCGCAGCGCGAAGCACTTCTTGCCCAGCAGCGCGTTGCCGCCGTAGCCCGAGCCGAAGCTCCAGATTTCGCGGGTCTTGGGGAAATGGACGATGTACTTGGTCGGGTTGCAGGGCCAGGCCACGTCGGCCTCGCCCGCGGCCAGAGGCTTGCCCACGGAATGCACACAGGGCACGAAGTCGCCGTCGGCGCCAAGCACGTCGTAGACCTGCTTGCCCATGCGCGTCATGATGCGCATGTTCACCGCCACGTAGGGGCTGTCGGACAGTTCCACGCCGATGTGGGCGATGTCCGAACCCAGCGGGCCCATCGAGAACGGCACCACGTACAGCGTGCGGCCGCGCATGGCGCCGTCGAACAGGCCGTTGAGCGTGTCGCGCATGGCGGCGGGCTCGGCCCAGTTGTTGGTCGGGCCGGCGTCTTCGGCGCGGTCGGAACAAATAAAGGTGCGGTCCTCCACGCGGGCGACGTCGGAAGGATCCGAGCACGCCAGGAAGGAATTAGGCCGCTTGGCGGGGTTCAGCCTGCGCATGGTGCCCGCTTGGACCATCTGCTCGCACAGCCGGTCATATTCTTCCTGGGAACCGTCGCACCACACGACCTGATCCGGCTTGGCCAGGGCAACAAAGCTGGCGACCCAGTCGATCAGGCCGCGGTGCTTCACGTAGGCAGGCACGTTCAAGGCTGCCAATCCCCCATCCAAAGGCTTATTCATCGGGGTTTCTCTCCATACTAGTAAGGCTAATGGTGATACGGCCCCAATTGGCATGGGGCCGTAGCAATTTGCGCCATCATACTTGCAGCGGCAGGTTGCCCGTCAACCCATCCTCTTGGACGACATTGTCACCGGTTGAGACGGGTCAGGAGTAGCTGCCGTCGCGCAACTCGCGGCGGATGATCTTGCCGGTGGCAGTGGTCGGCAAACTGGTTACAAATCGGATCGCGCGCGGATACTCGTGGGCCGCCAGGCGCTTGCGCACATGGGCCTGCAGGTCCTTCACCAGCGCGTCATTGCCCTCGTAGCCTTCGTTCAGCACCACATAGGCCATCACGATCTCGGTGCGCTGGGCGTCGGGCACGCCCACCACCGCCGCCATGCGCACCGCGGGATGGCCGATCAGGCAGTCCTCGATGGGACCGGGGCCGATGCGGTAGCCGGCGCTGGTGATGACATCGTCGTTGCGGCCGACGAAGCGGATGAAGCCCCCGGCGTCGCGCACGCCCTGGTCGCCGGTCAGCAGATAGTCGCCGGCGAACTTTTCGGCGGTGGCCTCGGGGTTGTTCCAGTAGCCCAGGAACATCACCGGGTCCGGGCGCAATACGCCGATATTGCCCTCCTGTCCATCCGCCACTTCGATGCCACTGTCATCCACAATAGCGACGCGGTGGCCCGGCGCCGCGCGGCCGATGGCGCCGATGCAGGGGTCGAACAGGGACGAGCAGGAAGACACCAGCATGTTGCATTCGGTCTGGCCGTAGAACTCGTTGATGGTCACGTCCAGCACGCGCCGCCCCCAGTCTATGAGTTCCGCCCCCAGCGACTCGCCGCCGCTGGCGACCGAGCGCAGCGCCAGCGCGCCGGCCCCGGCGGGAAGCTCGGTGCCGCGCATCATCTTCAGCGCGGTCGGCGGCAGGAAGGTGTGGGTCACGCCGTGGCGCGCCATCAGCTCGAAGGCGCTGGCGCCGTCGAATTTCTCGAAGCGGCGCGCCAGCACCGGCACGCCGTGATGCCAGGACGGCAACAACACGTCCAGCAGGCCGCCGATCCAGGCCCAGTCGGCCGGCGTCCACATGAGCGCGGCGTTTTCCGGGAAGAACTCGTGCGACATCTCCACGCCCGGCAGATGGCCCAGCAGCACCCGGTGCGCATGCAGCGCGCCCTTGGGCTTGCCGGTGGTGCCCGAGGTATAGATGATGACGGCCGGGTCGTCGGCCGCGGTCGCCGCCGGCGTGTAATCGTCGGATTCGGCCACCAGCGCGGCATGGAACGGCACGGCGTCGTCCGGGCAGTCCTGGTCGATGCAATAGACCACCTTCAGGTCCGGCAGGCTGGCGCGGATCTCGCGCAGCTTGCGGCAGCCTTCGGCGTCGGTCACCAGCGCCGCCGCGCCGCTGTTGGCCAGGCGGTACTGGATCGCGTCCACGCCGAACAGCGTGAACAGCGGCACCGCCACCGCGCCCATCTTGTAGACGGCGATATGGGTCACCGCGGTTTCCGGGGCCTGCGGCAGGTAGACGGCGACGCGGTCGCCGCGCTTGACGCCATGGCGTTCCAGGCTGTGCGCCAGGCGGTTGGACAGCGCCTTGATCTGATCGAAGGTGTAGCGCGATTGCGCGCCGTCGCTCTTCTCGTAGATCAGCGCCAGGCGGCCGCTGCCGTCGGCCCATTTATCGCAGGCGTCGACGCCGATGTTGTAGGCCGCCGGCACCTGCCATTGGAACTGGGACGCAAGCTGCGTGTAGGAATCGGCTCTGGACAGCATGGTTTGTCTCTGATGTTGTTGTCGAACGCGCCGGCGCCAGGCGCCGGCGATGTAACGTCTTGCCTCAAACTTGACCCTGGCTCAATAATAAGCCCCGCCCACCCGCAGCCCCTTCTCCAACGCATGGAAAAAGCCGCCACCGTCCCGATGCGCCGCCCGCCGGCCAGCGCCAAATCCGAACAGCGCATCCGCGACATCCTGCGCGTCGCCCGCCAGGTCTTTTCCGAAGCCGGCTTCCAGGCCGCCACCACCACCGAGATCGCGCAGCGCCTGGGCGTGTCCGAGGCCACGGTGTTCACCTATTTCGGCGGCAAGCGCGAACTCTGCGTGCGCGTGATCAGCGACTGGTACGACGAAATCATCGCCAAGGTCGAGGACAACCTGCCCCATGTGCATGGCGCGCGGGCCCAGCTGCATTACCTGGTGCATGCGCACCTGCGCCACCTGCTGGCCGAAGGCACCGGCCTGTGCGCCTTCATCCTGTCCGAGGGGCGCGCGCGCAACGACGATTTCGGCGAGGTCTACGCGCAATTGCAGCGCCGCTACACCGCGCCGCTGATGCGCATCCTGGCGCAGGGCCAGGCCGACGGCGACATCCGCCGCGACATGCCGCTGCGGCTGCTGCGGTCGGCCGTCTACGGGCCGATGGAGCATGTGCTGTGGGACGCCATCCTGCGCGGCGCGCGGGTGGACGTGGCCGCCACCGCCGACCAGCTGGTCGGCTTTCTGTGGCAGGCGCTGCAGCCGCCCGCGCAGGACGCGCTGGCGCTGGCGCAGTTCCGCGGCGAGGTGCGCGATGCCCTGCACAGGCTTCAATCGTCGGAAAACAAGGACGGCGGCTCGTACTGAGGAAAGCCGTTGTAGGCCTCGCCCCGCTCGGCGGGCGCCAGGGTCCAGGAGTGGCGGGCATTGGGCACGCCGCCATCCACCCGGATGACGCTGCCGTTGATAAAGGCCGCGGCCGGCGACAGCAGGAACACCACCGCCGCCGCCAGCTCGGCCTCGGTGCCGAAGCGCTGCAGCGGCACCTTGGTGCGCAGTTCGCGCAGCACGGCGCGGTAATCCTCGTCGTAGCTGTCCATGCCGCTGGAGGCGATCCAGCCTGGCGCCACCGCGTTGACGCGCACGCCGGCATGAGCCCATTCGCAGGCGGCGGTTTCGGTCAGGTTCCAGACGCCGGCGCGCGCCGCGCCCGAATGCCCCATGCCCGGCATGCCGCCCCAGATGTCGGCCAACATATTGACGATGGCGCCGCCGTGCTGGCGCATGTGCTGGGTATAGACCTCGCGCGACATCAGGAAGGTGCCGTGCAGATTGTTCTGCACCACCGCGTTCCAGCCGTTGTAGCTGATGCGTTCCAGCGGCGCGGGGAACTGCCCGCCCGCGCAATTGAACAGGCCGTCGATGGCGCCGTGGCGCGCCAGCACATCAGAAACCGCGCCGCGCACGCCGGCTTCGTCGCGGATGTCGCAGGCGTGCAGGCTGATGCGGCCGGCGGCCTCGGGGTAGATGCGGGAGATCTCGTCCTGCGCCGCCTGCAGCTTGTCCAGCTTGCGTCCCACCAGCGCCAGGCTGGCGCCCAGCGAGGCCAGCTCGTGCGCGGTACAGCGGCCCAGGCCGCTGCCTGCGCCCGTCACGACGATGGTCTTGCCCTGGTAGAGGCCCGGCCGGAATACCGATGCGTAGCGCTGGCCGGCGGCCGCGCCGCCTGCGTTCTGGCTCATGTCTCGCTCCATTATTTTTTTGAGGATAACTCAATATTTATCCCGATTCGATGGCTGCCGCGGAAATTTCAACCTAGAATCGAACGCTAGTCCCGTTGCTTTATTGAGCCTGAATCAAGAAAACTGGAGACCAGGAATGACCACGCCCGCCCCGCTGGAGATCGCCCACGACGGCCCCATCGCCCGGCTGACGCTGAACCGCCCCGAGATGCGCAACGCGTTCGACGACACGCTGATCGCCGCCCTGACCGGCGCCGTGCAGGCGGCGGTGGACGATCCCGCCGTGCGCGTGCTGCTGCTGACCGGTGCGGGCAAGGCCTTCTGCGCCGGCGGCGACCTGAACTGGATGCGCAAGATGGCCACGCTGACCGACGCCGAGAACCGCGCCGACGCCGCCAAGCTGGCGCGCATGCTGCACGCGATCTGGTCCTGCCCCAAGCCGGTGGTGGCCTGCGTCAACGGCGACGCCTATGCCGGCGGCATGGGCCTGGTGTCGGCCTGCGACATCGCCATCGCCGCGGACAGCGCGCACTTCTGCCTGTCGGAAACCCGGCTGGGGCTGCTGCCCGCCACCATCAGCCCCTATGTGCTGCGCGCCATGGGCGAGCGCGCGGCCAACCGCTACTTCCTGACCGCCGAACGCTTCGACGCGGCGACCGCGTTCCGGCTGGGCCTGGTGCACGACATCGCGCCCCTGGCCGAGCTGCCCAAGCGCGCCGAGGCGCTGTGCCTCGCCCTGTGCGACAACGGCCCCGGCGCGGTGCAGGCCAGCAAGCGGCTGGTGCGCGACTTCGCCGGCCAGGACATCGACGCCGCGCTCATCGCCGACACGGTGGAACGCATCGCGGCCGTGCGCAGCACGGACGAAGCGCGCGAAGGCGTCAGCGCCTTCCTGGAAAAGCGCGAACCCGCCTGGCGCGCAAGGCGCTAGGCGCCCAGCCGCTCGGCCATGAAATCGACGAAGGCCCGCAGCTTGGGCAGCGGATGCCTGCTGTCCGGCCACAGCACGGAAAAGCGGCCGCCGGCATCGAGACAGTCGTCCAGCACGGTGGCAAGACGGCCTTCGTCCAAGGCCGCCCGCAGCGCGAAATCGGGCAGATAGGCCAGGCCCAGCCCGGCTTGGGCCGCGCCGATCAACGCCTCCACGCTGTTGAAGCTCAGCGCCGCCGGCGCGGGTGCGACAGGGCCGTCGCGGAACTGCCATGGCTGCGCCTGGCCCGTGCCCGGATAGCGATAGGCCAGCCTGGCATGTCCGTCCAGCTCGCCCGGCGCTCGCGGCGTGCCACGGGCGGCCAGATAGGCGGGCGCGCCCGCCACCACGAAGCGGTAAGGCCGCAGCGGCCGCGCCCTCAAGCGCGAATCCGCAAAGTCGCCGCTGCGTATCACCGCGTCCAGGCCCTCGCCGATCACATCGACGATGCGGTCGTTGAAATCCAGTTCCAGCTCGATCTCGGGATAGCGGCGGGTGAACTCGGGCAGCAATGGCAGCAGCAGGCGGTAGCCGATGGCCGGCACGCTGACCCGCAGCCGGCCGCGCGGCGCCTCGCGGCCCCGCGTCACCTCGGCTTCCGCTTCATCCAGTTCGTTCACGATGCGCAGGCAGCGCTCCAGGTAGAGCGCGCCCTCCTCGGTCAGGCTGATGCGCCGCGTGCTGCGGTTGAGCAGGCGCACGCCCAGTCTGTCCTCCAGCCGCGCCACGCTCTTGCCCACGGCCGAGGCCGACAGGCCCAGATGCTCGGCGGCCGCGACGTAGCTGCCGCGCTGCGCGGCGTGGACGAAGGCATGTATTCCGCTCAGGCTGTCCATTTCCGTTCCATTAAGGAATATTTATCCGCTCATAAAGGATATTGGCGGTATTTTTGTTTCATTGACGCAATTTTATCCTTCATCGACGCCCATCCCGGCAATTCCAACCTGATTCGTCGATGCCTTCCTCTGCCTCTGTTCCCGTTTCCCCGGGCTGGACCGTGCTTGCCGTCTGCACGGCCGCCCTCATCCTGCCCTTGAGCTTTTCCGGCGGCGCCGTCGCCACCCCCGCCATCGGCCGCGACCTGGGCGGAAGCGCCCAGGCGCTCGGTTGGATCACCAACGCCTTCATGCTGAGCTTCGGCAGCCTGCTGATGGCGGCCGGCACGCTGGCCGACGCCTATGGCCGCAAGCGTTTGTTCGTGGCCGGCGTGGCTTTGTTCGCGCTGGTATCGGTTGCGCTGGCGTTCGCGCCCACGGTGGCCTGGCTGGACGGCCTGCGCGCGCTGCAAGGCGCGGGCGCCGCCGCGGCCCTGGCCGGCGGCTCGGCGTCCCTGGCGCACGCCTGCCCTGGTCCCGCGCGCACCCGCGCCTTCGCCCTGCTCGGCGCCAGTTTCGGCGCGGGCCTGGCGCTGGGGCCGATGCTGGCCGGACTGCTGATCGACAGCCTGGGCTGGCGCTCGGTCTTCTTGTCCAGCGCCGCAGTCGGCGCGCTGGCGCTGGCCGTCGCCCTGCCTCGGATGCGGGAATCGCGGGACCCGCAAGCGGGCCCGCTGGACTGGGCCGGCAGCCTGGCCTTCACCTGCGCGCTGGCGCTATTGACCTGGGGCATCCTGGAAACGCCCGCCGCGCGCGGCGCGTCCGCGCTCGCCTGGAAGCTACTGGCCGCCGCGGCGCTGTGCCTGCTGGCCTTCGTGGCGATCGAGCGGCGCGTGCGCCGGCCGATGCTGGACCTGGCACTGTTGCGCTATCCGCGCTTTGTCGGCGTGCAGATGCTGCCCGTGGCCACCTGCTATTGCTATGTGGTGCTGCTGGTGCTGCTGCCGATCCGTTTCATCGGCATTGAGGGGCGCGGCGAAGCCGGCGCTGGACTGGCGATGGCGGCCCTGTCCGCGCCGCTGCTCTTCATGCCGGCGGTCGCCGTCTGGACCACGCGCTGGATGAACGCGGGCCGCAGCTGCGCGCTGGGCCTGCTTGCCGCCGCCCTGGGCCTGTATTGGCTCAGCCGCATCGGCGTCGCGCAGCCGGCCCAGGCCGCGCTCTGGCCCATGCTGCTGATCGGCGCCGGCACCGGCCTGCCCTGGGGCCTGATGGACGGCCTCTCGATGAGCGTCGCGCCGCCCGAGCGCGCGGGCATGGCCGCCGGCATTTTCAGCACCACCCGCGTGGCCGGAGAAGGCATCGCGCTGGCCAGCGTCAACGCCTTGCTGAGCTTATTGATCTCCCACCGGCTCGGCGCGGATCCCGGCGCCGCCGCGCAATACCTCGTGGCCGGCGACATGGCGCAGGCCCTGGCCCACCTGCCCGGCGCGGGCCCGGCGCTGCTGCGCCAGGCTTATGACGACGCCTTCCGCCAACTGCTGCACGCGCTGATCGCAATCACCCTGGCCTGCGCTGCGGTGGTGGCGCTGTTCCTGGATGCGCCGCGCAGCCAGACGCTGCAGGCACGCATGCCATAATTCCAGGCGCAATTTCAGGAAGTCTCATGCCACACGCTTTTCCTCCCCTGAACGCCGAGCGCCTCTGGGCCCGCGTCGAAACCCTTTCCCGATACACGCTGCCGGACGTCCCCTGGACGCGCCGCGCGTTCTCGCCGCTGTTCGATGAAGCCCGCGCCTGGCTGCGCGGCGAATTCGAAGCCGCCGGCCTCTCGACCCGCCTGGACGCCGGCGGCAACCTGGTCGGCACGCTGGCCGGGCGCGATCCGGCGCGCAAGCCCATCGCCACCGGTTCGCACTGCGACACCGTCATGGCCGGCGGCCGTTTCGACGGCATCATCGGCGTGCTGGCCGGCATCGAAGTGGCCCACACCCTGCGCGAGCAAGGCGTGCAGCTGGAGCACCCTTTCGAGGTCATCGACTTCCTGTCCGAAGAGCCCAGCGACTACGGCATTTCCTGCGTCGGCAGCCGCGCGCTGTGCGGCCAGTTGACGCCCGACATGCTGCAGGCCCGCAACCCCGAAGGCGAAACGCTGGCGGCCGGCATTGCCCGCATCGGCGGCGATCCCTCGGCGCTGGGCGCGCCGCTGCGTGGCCCGGGCGGCACTGCCGCCTTCGTCGAACTGCATATCGAACAAGGCCCGGTGCTGGAAAGCCGCGGCCTGCCCATCGGCGTGGTCACCAACATCGTCGGCATCCGCCGCGTGCAGATCACGGTGG